>CADAVL010000119.1 GCA_902791335.1 Oscillospiraceae bacterium | reverse complement strand
AACGATGCAGCAGAACAGCCAGGAGAACGCCAGGAACAGGTGGCGGCCGGTCTTGCCGACAAGTGCGAAATTCAGCTGGCTTATGCTATCGGCGTGGCAAATCCGGTTTCCGTTATGGTGGATACCTTCGGCACCGCCAAGGTTTCCGACGAAGCTTTGAGTGACGCGGTCAACCATGTTTTTGACCTCCGTCCGGCGGCGATTATTGAAAGGCTGGGACTTCGTCGCCCGATTTATCGCAAGCTTGCGGCGTACGGTCACATGGGACGCACAGACCTGAATGTTCCGTGGGAGCAAAGCGATATGACCGACGTGCTTACTGCGTATTTTGAAAAGTGATTTTGTGGTTTTGAGCAAAGGGATCTGTGGCTTTCCCGGGCGGAAGGATTTCTCGCTTTTCAGCCTCGAACCTGGGCCAAATGAAATTTTTGTGACTTTTATATGCGCGCAGCGCGTCAGGGCTTCAAAAAAATTTTTGAAGCCCGATGCTCAGAACAGCAGAAGAAGCCGAACCGCGAAAAGCAGTTCGGCTTCTTCTGCTGTTCTTGGTCGCTTTTTAAAAAGCGATGCGCTGCGCGCACAAAAGGACAAAAAAATTTGCATTTTGTGCCGATGATCGGTTGTAAAATGTTAAAATTTATGATATGATAAAAACATGAACAATAAAGGACGCGATTTATATTTTAGATAAAAGATGTATTTGTAGTGTGGGTCAAATAAATAGATACAAATTCACCTAATTATAAATTTTTTGTAAATAAACTCCCGCTTGTTGCATATTTTAGTGCAACTTTCGCTGCTTTTTCTCCCTATATATGGAAGGGCTTTTGTCCTTTACTAATTTTAAGGAGAAAAATATGAGTTACTATGTAAGAAAATCGTATCCGCAACCCAGTCCGCCCGAATGGAATATGTGGGTACATCAAAATTATGGCAGAACCCACTGTAAAGTGTGTTTAGCTCTTGACAGACGTTGGTTCAAAAAGGAGAAAACTCCGGATTGGAAACACGGTTCCTGTCACTGTGTTTTAGAGGATATCCCATACTTTGATGTATTAACGAAATGCACATCTAATAGTGCGTATAGTAAATTTGATCCCTATTTATTTGATGTCCACGGTGAATATAAGCATGGGAAAGATAAACTTTTTAAAGCGTGGGGTTATACGGTTGAAGATACCATGTTCTTAAAAGCGGAAATGGAAAAGCAGGGGGTAGAAAACTATGTTAAAGGAAAATATGAGTTGGGCAAACTTAATGACAATGGGCAAAGAGTTAGTATCCGAATAGAAATTGCACGAAAAGATACAGGGGAAAAGGTGTCCTTTTTAACCGGATGGATGGTTCACCCGAACGGTCATATTCAATTAATAACACCTTATGGAGGAAAGTAATTATGAAAATGATGGATTGTGTAGAAGTAATCGTTGAAAAAGAAAAATACGCCGAGGACGGGGTCCACAAAGGAATGCAGGGCTGGATATGTTATGAAGAAAAAGCATTCGGATCATGGCTTGTTAATTTTCCGCAGTACGGCGAAAAAGACGATGTTGCGGAAATTTCAATCAAGGAAGAGGATTTAAAGCTGCTGCCGAGAATGGATGCGAGAGTGAATGAAAGAATCAAAGCGGAATTCGGGGATTAAAATACAGAAAGTCATCTTTGGGCTCTTAAGCCGAATTAGAAGGTCTTCATTTTTTAGATAATATAAACTTTCGCGCCGGCGTTTTGGAGAGGTTTGAACAACACTTATGGAGGTAAATTTATGAAAATGATGGATTGTGTAGAAGTAATCGTTGAAAAAGAAAAATACGCCGAGGACGGGGTCCACAAAGGAATGCAGGGCTGGATATGCTTGGAGGATAATTCATTCGGAACATGGCTTGTTAATTTTCCGCAGTGCGGCGAAAAAGACGATGTTGCGGAAATTTCGATCAAGGAAGAGGATTTAAAGCTGCTGCCGAGAATGGACGCGAGAGTGAACGAAAGAATCAAAGCGGAATTCGGGGATTAAAGCGCAAAGATCATCCTCCTCGCGATAATGACCGTCTGAAAAAAGTATGTTTTGTAAAAAACATGCGAAAGCAAATTTATGCTGTGAGCTTTGGCACCGGTATCAGCTTTTTAAAGCCCTCGCGCGCAGCGCCGCCGGAGGACTTCAAAAATTTTTTTTGAAGTCCTCCGGCGATAGAACGAAAGGAAGCCCCGCCGCTTTTGCGGCGGGGCTTCCTTTCGTTCTATGTCGCTTTAAAAAGCGACGCGCTGCGCGCGAGGGCATTAAAAAGCTGATACCCGGTGCCGCTCCCCCAAAAAAATGGTAAGCAATAATTTTTTAAAGCAAAACAACTTATTAGCGTCACCACGCTTTTTGCAAAATTCTTTGAAACCTGGTCCAACGATCCGACGTTTTTGCATTGCGCGAAAGCAGTTGTAAAATGTCAGAAATTATGATACAATAAACATTAATATAGTGATTATGGGGCAGTAGGCTTTAAAGCGTTTTAGAAGACGGCATTTTCGGCCGACGGTGCTGTCCTCAATCAGGCGAGGTGATTTTATGGGTCTTAAAAAGTGGATCGTCCACCGCGGCGGCAGGGAAACCGCACTGGAAATGGCGGAAGAGCTCGGCATTAATAAATTTTTGGCACTGCTGGCCGTTCACCGCGGATTTGAAGATCCCTTTGAGCTGGAAAGCTTTTTGTCCGACGATTACGACCCGGAGGATCCCTTTGCCCTTACAGACATGGATCGCGCGGCTGAGCGCGTATTAAGCGCCATAGAGAACCACGAAAAAATCACCGTATACGGCGATTACGACTGCGACGGCGTCACCGCCACGGCCATTCTTTACAGCTACCTTAAAAAGCGCGGCGCTTTGGTGGATTATTATATTCCCGACCGCATCGCCGAGGGCTACGGCATGAACGAAGCCGCCGTAAGGCGCATTCACGAGCGAGGAACCAACCTCATTATCACGGTGGATAACGGCGTAAACGCTGTAAAGGAAATCGAACTGGCGTATTCACTCGGCATGGAAGTAGTGGTGACCGATCACCATTTGCCGCAGGGTGTACTGCCGATGGCCGGGGCAGTGGTGGACCCCCACCGAAAGGACGATTACAGCGACGCTTGGGTGCTTTGCGGCGCAGGCGTAGCTTTTAAGCTGATCACGGCACTGGAGGGCGATGCCGACCCTAAAGCATTGCTTTTGGAATACGGCGCGCTTTTGGCGCTGGGTACAGTGGGGGACATCGTGCCGTTACGGCTCGAAAACCGCGCCATTGTAAAAAGAGGGCTTAGGTGTATCGCAGATACGCCGTCTTTGGGGCTGAAAGCTTTAAAAGACGCGGCCGGCATTACAGGCACGTTCAGCGCCACACAGCTGTCTTTTCAGCTGGTGCCGAGAATCAACGCCGCCGGAAGAATGGGAGACGCCGCCCGCGCGGTGGAGCTTTTGTTGGCCAATTCCCCAAAAACGGCAACCACTTTGGCGGAGGAACTCAATCGGGAAAACGCCGAACGGCAGGCCGTGGGCGACCGAATTTTTAAAGAAGCGGTGGAAAAAATCGACCGCGAAAAGCTTTTTGAGGACGACATAATTGTAGTTTCGGGCGACCGATGGCATTCCGGCGTGGTGGGTATTGTAGCGGCAAAGATTACGGAACAGTACGGAAAACCCAGTATTTTGCTTTCGGGCGAGGGCGAACTGCTGCACGGCTCCGGCCGCAGTGTGGAAGGATTCAATCTCTTTTTGGCTTTGCAGGCCGCAAGCGAAGAAACCGTCACCTTCGGCGGTCACGAGCAGGCCGCCGGTGTTACGATCAAAAAAGAGCGCCTTCCGGCTTTTCGCAGGCTTTTGAACGACTATGCAAAGACCGTGCCGGAATTTGTGCCGAAGCTTTCCATAGATTGCGAACTGGCTCCCGGAAAGGTCACGGTGGAGCTTTACGATGTGATAGAGCTTTTGGCACCGTTCGGCGCGGAAAATCCCGTGCCGGTGTTTTTGCTTTCCAATATGAAGATCACGGCGGTATCGCCGCTGAAAGACGGCCGTTTTTGCAAAATCACGGTGTCGGGCGGCGGCAAAAATTACACTGTGCTGCAATTTTCCGAAAAATACTGCGACTTTCCCTTTGCGGTGGGCGATTTTGTAGACATTGCTTTTGAACTGCTCGCAAATGAATACCGCGGCAACCGCACCTTATCGCTGCGCGCGGTGGGCATGCGGCCGGCAAAATTTGACGAGGACGCCTATTTTTCTTCTCTTTTGGAATACCGACGGTTTCAAATGGGGAAAATATCGGAAAACACCGTTTCGGCGCTGTTGCCTGATCGAAAGGAATTCATTGCGGTATTTACCTTTCTTCGTAGGCGGCCGGAGGCAACCTTTTTCCAAATCCATTTTGCAAATACCGCGCTGGGCGCCGGTAAAATATCGGTAATTTTAAAAGCGCTTTGTTCGCTTCATTTAATAGAGGCTGTTTTAAAAGACGGCGTTACAAGATACAGCATTATTCCGAATGCCGCGAAGGCGGAGCTTTCGTCGGCGGAAATTATAAAAAGACTCAACGCGTGCAAAAACGCGGACGGAAAGTCTTGAGAGGGCAGGCATGGTGAATGGACAATTTTGAAACCTTAGTTGGTTTAATGAACGAGCAGGGCACAAAATACGATTTAAAGGTGATCCGCGAGGCATACGATTTTTGCGTGCAGGCGCACGGTAGTCAGAAACGACTGTCGGGCGAGCCGTTTTATATGCATCCGTTCAATGTCGCGTGCATTTTGGTGCGTCTCGGCATGGATACCGAATCCATTGAAGCGGCGCTTTTGCACGACGTGGTGGAGGATACCGACGTAACGCTGGACGAAATTCGCCGCCGTTTTGGAAACGACGTGGCGGAGCTTGTGGACGGTGTCACAAAATTCGGCAAAATGCCGCAGGTCTCGCAGGATCAGCAGTTAAGCGAAAACGTGCGGAAAATGATGATCGCCATGGCAAAGGACATTCGCGTGATCATCATAAAATTGGCCGACCGACTTCATAATATGCGTACGATCGACGCACAGCCGGAGCAAAAACAGCGCGACAAATCGCTGGAAACCTTGGAAATCTATGCTCCGATCGCGCACCGCCTCGGTATCAGTGCCGTCAAAGAGGAGTTAGAGGATATTTCCATTGCACACCTCGACCCCATTGCTTATCACGAGATCGAAACACTGCTCGACAAGCGCAAAAAGCACCGCGAGGAGTTTTTAAGAAAGATCAGCGAACGCATTGAAACGCACGTAAAAAAATATGTGCCGAATATCACACTGACCGGCCGCGTCAAATCCATTCACGGCATTTATCGCAAGATGTATATTCAGGGAAAAAGCTTTGATGAAATTTACGATATTTACGCCGTCCGAATTATTACCGATACCGTGGCAAACTGCTATAATATTTTAGGCGTTATGCACGATATGTTCCGCCCGATTCCCAACCGCTTCAAAGACTATATCTCCACCCCCAAGCAGAATATGTACCAATCGCTGCACACCACCGTCCTGAGCAAGGAGGGCATCGCGTTCGAGGTGCAGATTCGCACCTGGGACATGCACCACACCGCTGAATACGGTATCGCGGCGCACTGGAAGTACAAATTGGGCATGACCGGCGACAAAGCCGACCGAATCCAGGATCACATTGCCTGGGTGCGCCAGCTGCTGGAAAATCAGTCCGAAAACGGCGACGCCACCGACCTGCTGCGCTCCATTAAAACGGACATCGCGCCGGAGGAAGTCTTTGTGTTCACCCCCAAAGGCGACGTCATCAGTATGCCCACCGGCTCCACGATCATCGACTTCGCCTACGCGATTCACAGCGCCATCGGCAACCGCATGATCGGCGCCAAAGTGGACGGCAAAATCGTCCCGATCGACTACCAGGTCAAAATCGGCGACGTCATCGAAATTCTCACCTCCAAGGAAGTCGGCCACGGCCCCAACCGCGACTGGCTGAACATCGTAAAAACCAGCGAAGCGCGCAGCAAAATCCGCCAGTGGTTC
>CADAVL010000118.1 GCA_902791335.1 Oscillospiraceae bacterium | reverse complement strand
GGCTTCACCACCGGATTTTCCGCGCCGTAGATCTCGTGTTTTGTGCCGTGTACCTTAATAAATTCACAGCCGCTCAAATTGCAAAATGCTTTTTGTGCCGACTCCAGCACATAATCGTCCATGTCGGCCGAAAAAAGAATCATGGGCGTTTTGATTTTTTTCTGGTCGTTGTCCTTTAAAATCTGTTTCTTTACGCAAAGGGATTGCAGCGTCCAGCTGTAGGACGGCGCGTTGTTTTGTAAATGTTGGTTTTTTGCCCGCATATTAGCGTAGTATTCATACCGCGCGTGCGAGGACGACGCCCCTTTGTCGTACGGCTCCGGCACTGCAAATTCCTTAAAAAAGAATACCCTGTCGGCGTCTTTGTGCAGTTTTATTGCAACCCGACAAATCATCTTCCCTAAAAACACCGGCACGCCGTGGGTCTTGGGTGCCACCATAGGTGCCGTTAAAATCGCCGCTTTGAAGACATCGGGGTGTTGTTCCAAATACAAAATACCCACAGCGCCGCCCATAGAATGCGCGTATAAGCACAACGGCAGCTGCCCCGACTGCGGCTTAACGTTTTCGTTGACAAACACCTCAAAATCCCTGACGTATTCCGAAAAATCGTCCACGTGACTGACGGTGTGATCTGCGGCTTTTCTGAAAGAATTTCCGTGTCCGCGGTGGTCGAGCGCCCAGACATTGTAGCCTGACTTTAAAAAATAATAGATCATTTCGTGGTATTTTTCCTGCGATTCCGTAAATCCGTGGGAAATCACCACAACGCCCGAAGGCTTTTCTAAAATGTACTTTACCGCGTGAATCGGTTTACCGTCAAAACTTTTAAAATCGGCGGTTTGCCGAAGCTTATTAAGATACGGTTCCACCGTTTTCTGCATTTCTTCGCGGTAAATCTGTTCGCTCAATATTTTCATAACTTCGGCGTGACGGGTTGCCTTTGCCCGTCAGCCAACGCCCCCCCTTTCTAAAATATGATGATTTTTGTGCGGCTCGGCGCTGCCGGAAGCCCTATATTAAAATTTTGCGCTTGACAAATGAAAAAAATGCGATAAAATAGAAATCAATCAATGATAAACTGGTATATTTTAAAAAGCGATCTCCCAAAAAAAGGCTTGCAACGGCGCAGTCTTTTAAAAATAGGGGCGCTTTCTTTTTTTACGGTGAATTTTTGAATTTACGTGGGATTTCTCGTTTTCGGTCAAATCGGCTTTATCGGGTTGGCTTTCCTGCATTGGGGGAATTACACAAAACAAAAGGAGCAATCAAAAATGTCAGAAAAACCACTGATCGGCGTTACCCCGCTTTTGGATAAAGAACGTGCGTCCTATTGGATGCTGCCGGGCTATTTTAAGGGATTGCTGTCCGGTGGCGCCGTGCCTGTTATGCTGCCGATGAGTAGCGATCACACCGTATTATTACCGGTGCTTTCCGCTTTAGACGGTGTTTTATTCACCGGCGGGCAGGACGTTTCGCCAACGATTTACAATGAGCCAAAAAGTCCTCAATGCGGTGAAATATCGGAAGAACGCGACCGCATGGAATCGCTGCTTTTAAAGCTTTCCATGGAAAAAGGTCTTCCGATCTTGGGCATTTGCCGCGGCATTCAGCTAATTAACGCGGCGCTGGGCGGCACGCTGTGGCAGGATCTGCCCACCGAAAAACCGTCGGAATTGGAGCATCACATGTCGCCGCCGTACGATCGCGCCGTTCATGAAGTCGCACTGCTTGAAGGCACGCCGCTTTTTGAGCTTTTAAAGCTTCAAAAAATCGGGGTCAACAGCTATCATCACCAGGCGATCAAGTCGCTCGGTCGCGGTCTTTCGGCCATGGCGGTATCATCGGACGGCCTTGTTGAGGCGGTTTACAAGCCGGATTACAGCTTTTTGTGGGCGGTGCAGTGGCACCCGGAGTTTTCTTTTGAAAAGGACTCCAAAAGCCTTAAACTTTTTGAAGCATTTCAAGACGCTTGCAAAGAATTTCACAAAAACAAACGGTAAAACCGGCCGACGCACTCCCAAAAAGCAGACAGCGAAACACGCCAACGCGCGCAAAAATAAATATTTTTATGATAGGCCGACGGTTTCTTCTGTCGGCCTATCATCATTTTGTTTGTCTTTATCGACCGATAAAATTTAATCTTTATTCGTAAAACGGTTCTTCCGCAGTCGGCGCTGTTCGCCGATAAAGCGCGAAACCGCACGGTCTGAGCGTCAGCAATCGGTCGGCCCTTTCACTGTCAAACAGGCTTTCGTAATTTATCAGGCTTTGCGGCAGGGGGACTTTGATTGCCTTTAAAGAGCGGTTCACGGCTACCAACAAGCGGTCGTCTTTTTGGCGGCGCTCAAAGATAAGAAGATCGCCGGTGAACAAAATCGGCACAAAATCGCCCGTCTGAAACAGAACGGTTTCTTTTCGGATTGCGCCCAGCTTTTTATAAAATTCCAACAGTTCTTCGTCCTCGTGACCCCACGGATAGCAGCCGCGGCAAAAAGGATCGCCGAAACCCTGCATACCGGCCTCATCGCCGTAATAAAGCGACGGCACGCCCGGCAGAGTATACTGCAAAACGGCAGCCAGCTTTAAAAGCTCCTTTGCGTTTTTGAGTGCGTCGCCCGAAAGGCTTACACCCGCCTGCTCGGCACGCGTTTTCGGAAATTCCGAAAAGCCCAATGCCGTGATCGCGCGCGCCGTGTCGTGCGTGCCAATGTGATTCATTAAAATATGAAGACTTTCTTTAGGATAGTTCTCTATAATTTTCTGCACCGTGAAAACAAGGTTTTGCGCGTTGCCGTTTTTTACAAAATCAAGAATCGCGTTTGCCACCGGATAGTTCATCACGGTATCCAGCTGATTCCCTAAAAGATAGCGTCTGCGGCTGCCGTAGCTGATCTTATTGGAGGCATCCTCCCAGACCTCGCCCAAAATCACGGCGTTGGGGTTTTCGTCCTTCACCGCCGCGCGCAGTCGGTCTAAAAATATGTCGGGCAGTTCATCGGCAACGTCCAGCCGCCAGCCGTCAGCGCCTAAGCGGATCCAACGGCGCAAAATACCGTTTCTGCCGCAGATATAATCCAAAAATCCGGGATCGTCCTCCTCTACCTCCGGCAGTGTTTCAATGCCCCACCAACTGTGATAACGGTCCGGCCAGTGGACAAACTTATACCAGGAGCGATAGGGAGAATCGGGATCGCTTGCGGCACCGCCGCCGTATTTGTGAAAACGGTCAAAATACTTGCTGTCGTCGCCGGTGTGAGAAAAAACGCCGTCCAAAATCACACGAATCCCGTTTTCGTGCGCTTTTTTGCAAAGCGTGCAAAAGTCCCCCTCTGTTCCCAAAAGAGGGTCGATTTTTTCATAGTCGGCGGTGTTATAGCGGTGGTTGGACGAAGCAAAAAATATCGGGTTCAAATAAAGGCAGGTAACGCCCAAGTCCTTTAAATACGGCAGCTTTTCCATGATCCCCTCAAAATTGCCGCCGAAAAAGTCGTTGCCAAGGGTTCTTATTTCTCCCTTTGGCTGCCGATATTCCGGCGTGCCGCCCCAGTCGGTTCTGAAACAGCGGCCTTCGGGAAGATTCGGCCGATCCCGGCCGCCCACAAAAAAGCGATCGGGAAAAATCTGATAGATCAGGCCACCGCGCAGCCATTCGGGCGTTTTATAATCGGCAGAATAAACCGTTTGCTGCCAATACCGGCCGTCCGGGGACACACTGCCGCAAAAATCGTCCGTTTTGGTGATCATATATTTGTCGTGCTCGGTGGTATATTGAAAGGCGTACCAATAAAGCCCCTCAGAAAACTTTACATCGGTTTTATAATACAGTGCGCCGCCGTTTTGAAATTCAAAGGTCATTTCATGAGAAGAAACAAAGCCGTCCTTGTCGGCTTTCAGCAGTAAATAGCAGTACCATACGCCGCAGTCTTTGGGAAGTCTTAAACGAAAACGCTGGTTTTCGCCGGCTTTGATCGCGCCGAAATGACTTTTTAAAAGCCGGTCGCGCGGGTCGAAATAAACAAAATTCAAAAGTGTTCACCTTTCCTGATATTCGGTGGATGAATCGTTTGACAAGCGATAAAAATTAAGAACCGGCCGAAAGCGGCGGAGTATCGGCGCTTTTTGGCTAGTTCCGGGCGGTGCCTTATTTGAAATTCGGCCGTGATTTTTTGTAGGATTGATTCGGCAGTACTTTTTGCAGAACCCGACAGCGGTTTTTCTTTTGGTCGGCTCTTTGAACGTTTGTGGAAAACGCCGCCGCGCCGTGCCGCCGAAGGCGGCCGGCGCTGGCAACGGTACGCGAAACGCGTTGCGTTTCGCGTACCGTTGCCAGCGCCGTATTTGCGGGCCCCAGCCCGCAAATACGGCGCGGCGGCTTCCCAAAAACCCTCGTTGAGCCGACCGTGTCGTCGAAAAACCGTGCAACAATTTCAAAAACCGTTTTGAAAGCACCGGCATTTCATGAAAATTTTCCGCAGAGCGGCACCCAACCGTCTTGTTTTTTTAAGATAAACTTAAATAACCGGTTTTGCACCCCAAATATGATCAGCGTATTCCTTTACCGCGCGATCCGCGGCAAAACGACCGGATTTTGCAATGTTGACAAGCGCCATGCGATTCCATGTTTTGCGGTCGGCGTAAAGCTCATTTGCGCGCTGCTTTGCCTTGCAGTAGTCTGCATAATCGGCCAGCGCCATATAATGATCGTTGTTTCTTAAAATCTCTGCAACACGATCCCCGTTTGTAAGGTTTGCGGCAATAAAGTCGATGGCAGCTTTTAACTGCGGATTATTGTTGTAATAATCGTACGGACGGTAGCCGTCGTGCTGTAAACGCAGGACTTCCGGCGTACTCATGCCGAAAATAATGATGTTATCGTCGCCCACGGCCTCGTGAATCTCCACGTTTGCACCGTCCTCAGTGCCCAAAGTGATTGCACCGTTCATCATCATTTTCATGTTGCCGGTGCCGCTGGCTTCGGTGCCGGCCAAGGAAATCTGCTCGCTGATATCTGCCGCCGGGATCATCAGCTCGGCCAAGGTCACCCGGTAGTCTTCCATAAAGACGATCTTCAGCTTATCTTTGACCTGCGGATCTTTTTCCAAAAGCTTCTGAAGACTTGCGATCATGCTGATAATCTGCTTTGCAAGCAAGTATCCCGGTGCGGCTTTCGCACCGAAGATATAGGTTTTCGGTGCAAAGGGCGCGTTGGGGTTTTCTTTGATATAAAGGTATTCCGTTACAATGTTCAAAACATTCAAGTGCTGACGCTTGTATTCGTGCAGACGCTTTACCTGCATATCCACCACAGCGTCGGGGTCCATGCTGAGACCGTACTGCTCCTTGATATAATTGGAAAGACGAACCTTGTTCTGCCGCTTGATCTTTTCAAGCTGTTTTAACACCTCTTGGTCGTCCTTATACTGCATTAAGTTCTCCAGCTTTGACGCGTCGGACGCAAAGCCTTTGCCAATGAGCGTACCCAAATATTTGGTGAGGTCGGGGTTGGCCTGGCACAGCCAGCGGCGGTGCGCAATACCGTTGGTCACGTTGGTGAATTTATCCGGCGTAAGCTTGTAATAATCATTGAAAAGATCGTCCTTTAAAATATCGCTGTGCAGCTTTGAAACGCCGTTGACGCAGTGACTGCAGGCAACGCAAAGGTTTGCCATTCTCACCACGCCGTTTTCAATGACCGCAGTTCTGGAAACATAGTCGGCGTCGTGCGTTTTTTCCCAAACAGATGCGCGGAAACGATTGTCAATTTCCTTTACGATCTGATAAATACGCGGCAGGCGCTCGCGGAACAGGTCGATCTGCCAGCACTCCAGCGCCTCTTTCATAACGGTGTGGTTGGTATAAGCCACCGTGCGCGTTACAATATCGAACGCCTCGTCCCAGCCGTAGCCGCATTCGTCCAGCAAATAGCGCATCAGCTCCGGAATAACCAATGCCGGGTGCGTATCATTAATGTGAATGGCCGCCTTTTCGGGCAGATTATCCAACGTACCGTACTGCTTTAAGTGACGGTTCAAAATATCCTGAATGGAGGCAGAAACCAGGAAATACTGCTGTCTTAAA
>CADAVL010000117.1 GCA_902791335.1 Oscillospiraceae bacterium | reverse complement strand
TCGTGCAATTCTCGGCCGCCGTTTTTTACGCCGCCGAACGATAGATCAAGGAGAAAAGTATGATGAAAAAAGCCATTGCACTGCTGCTTACCGCCCTTTTGTCAATTCCATTTTGCGGTTGCGGCAAGAAAACACAAACAGAAAGCAGCGCCCCTGCAAACACGACGGCGCGGCGCACGCTGAATATCGGCGCAGGGTACGACGAATCGGCCGTTTTAATCGCCGATATGCTGAAAAAGAACGAACAGAAAAAGCTTTCGGGCGAATATCTGATCTCGCTTTTTGACAGCAGCGACAAAATTGCAGAAAAGCTACGGGATCAAATCCTGGACGCCGCTTTATTGCCTGCCGGCGTTGCCATTGCCACGGCCAAAGCCGGCGGCGGCAACCTGCGCGTTTGCGCCGAGCTTTCCGGGGGCAATCTTTTTGCCGTTACCAAAACCACCGATATTACCGATATCGAGGGCTTTAAATCCAAGAAGATTGGGATTCTCAACACCTTTAACGAAAAAGCGGTGCTCTCCGATCTTTTCACGGTCGCCGGCATTGCCGCAAACGATGTAACGCTGGATACCTTTAAAACCGCGGCAGATTTAAAAAAGGCCGCAAAGGCTTCGGATTACGATATTTTGGTAGCGGCCGAGCCCTACGCCGCGATGATCGCCGGTTCCAACGAGCAGTACGCTTTCCGCTTAGATCTCGGCGACTTCTGGAAATCGGCGCACGGCGAGGAGCTGCCCGGCATTTTACTGGTGGTCAGCAACGACTGTGCCGCTGTTTATCCGAAAGAAATTGCCGATTTAAAGACCGACCTCAAGACCTCTTTAAAAGCGGTATCGTCCGACAAGGATCGCGTGGCCGAGCTTATAAAGAATTACGGCGTTTCAGAGGAGCTTTCCGCTGCAAAGCAGTCGGTGGAGGCTACGCACGCCGATTATATTGAAAAGACCGACCTTTCAAAAGCGTTGAAAAGCTACCTTGGCGCCGTGGGCGACAGCTTCGGCGTCAGCGAATCAGAGCTGGATTGTCTTTTGCTGAACTGATCCTGCTTTCAAGTCGAAAGAATTTTAAAAAGCCGCCCGTCTTTCTTTTTAAAGGAAAGACGGGCGCTTGTATGTAATTACAAAAAGAAAAAACTGCCAAGGCACCCCCGCGTTTTTTTAGGGAGCAGCCTTACCTGGCAGTTTGATTTTTTGGTGTCGGTCGGCGAGCAAAAGAGCCTATCACGCATGGCAGCGCTTTTGCGCCGGAGAATTTTGTCGGTCGGCAAAATCCGATATTATTAGAAAAAATCGCGAGAATTTAATCCCTAACAAATTTATTATACCACAAAACCGCGCAAAGGTGGTAGTAGAAAATAACGCGATATTTTCGTCTATTTTGCGAATAGTAATTGCGACGCTTTCCTGCTATACTATAGACACAGAAAAAGAAAGGAGACGGACCGATGCAGAAAGATCCACCTGTTATGTATTCCAAAATCTAAGAGAAAGAGGTGAGTCCGAAGTACAGTTCATGAAATCCGGAGAATTTCGTTTCCGGCAACTCAAAAAACGGTTCTCCCACCGAAAACGGGAAAGCAAAATTTAAAAAATCAAAGGTGAGTCCAATGGACAGTTTTAGTAATCAGCGTAAACACTTCAAATAGATGATTCTTTCACGCCTTTCGGCTTTACGATAGATTGCGTTTTAATCTTTTAAAAAGTGATCACTTTAAGAAGAATTTATGAAGTTGAAGCAGCTACGCTTTAAAAATCTACTGAAATGGTGAGTCCCATGATGATATAAACCTTTGTGGCGTGCGACCTTAAAAAAGTCGGCGTTCCAAAAGAAATTTAAAATGAAATAAAAATGAGCAGAAAGCCGGAAATAAAAGCTTTTTGCTGAAGAAATAAATAATCGATCCCGATAAGGCGGCCAAACAGCCTTGTCGGGATTTTTTTACGCTGCGATCTCAAGCGCCGCGCCAAAATCGGCGCTTGAGATCGTGGCAGTCTATGAGAAAACGTTGCACCCCAAAAAGTGCGCCGGCGTTTATAGCCGCCGAACAAAGCGGATCACACCGGCTCTTTTTTGGGGCGGCGAATCTTCAAAAAAATTTGACAAAACGCGTTTAAAATGTATAATAGTAGTGTTGAGTCGGTGTGTTTCCGGAAAAAATTCATCTTCCGGCACAAGAATTCTCTTGTTTTTATACAGTCAAAAGGAGCGGGATACCAACATGATCTGTAAATACTGTGGGTGCGAAACAACCAACCCGAACGGCGTTTGTTCCGCCTGCAAATACCTTATGGAACACAGCAGTGAGCAGAATTCAAACGAGATTTACAGCTCCTCTGACCACAACAATATTGTACTGCCAAAAAATCGCCCGAACGAAGCACCCGATTCGGCGGCGCCCTTTATTGAAATAGACAAAGAACCGTCGGCCGAGGAAAGCACGCCGCCGCAAAACCTGCCGACAAAGAGCCGCAAGAAAAAATTTTTGTGGATCGTTGCCGCCGTTTTGGTGATTGCGGCACTGATCGCTGCCGCGTTTTTCGGGGGAATTATCAAAACCCGCTCCGGCAGAGTTTACGATATGCTGAAAAACGGACGGTACGACGCCGCCTACTCCGAGGTTTCGTCGAACTATTCGCAAAACGGCAGTTATTTCTTAAATCGAATGCTTGAAAGCCGCGTCGAAGAAGTTTATAACGATTACCGCGACGGAAACCGCGAATATAAGGATGCCCGACTGGAGCTTCAAACCATTGACAAAATGAATATTTCGGACCTCAAAAAAACGGTGGCGGATACGCTGAGCAATCTGAAAAAGCTCCAGGCTTCCAAAACCTCCTTTGAAGCCGGAGAAAAATACTACAGCAACAAAAATTATGCACTGGCTTTGGAGCAGTTCGGACGCGTGATCAAGGACGATCCCAACTACAAAGCAGCGCAGGAAAAGCTTTCTCAATCGCGTGAGAATTACCGCAATCAGGCGCTCAGTGAAGCCGCTCAGTACGTTTCCAACGGCGATTACGACGCGGGTGTGCGCGTGCTTTCCGCCGCGCTGGAAACACTTAAAAAAGACAGTTTGATTGAAAAGCGGATTGAGGACTACAGCGCCTCCGGCTCCACAAAATCGAAAAAAGACGTTTTGGACGCCGCCGACGCACGTGCTTTTAAGGAGGACTACGCCGGCGCGGTTTCCGTGCTGTTGAGCGCCGTGAAATCCAACGCCGCGCTTGCAAAGGACGACACCGTGGCAAAGACCTTACAGCATTATCAGGAAAAATACCTTGAAAGTTTTAAGACAAAATTGGAGGGCTACGTAAAATCCGGCGATTACGAAAACGCCGGAAAGCTGTTGCACGAGGCCGAGCAACTGGTGCCGGAAAACAGCGAGGTAGAAGCCGAAAAGACAAAGCTGCAAGGCAAGGTTCCGATCTATCTCGACGATCTGACCCCGCTTTCCTCCAAAAGCTTTTCTTTTGGCAAAGGCAGTACCGTGGACGCGTTCGGCAACGATCACTCTGCCGATATAAACTGCGTGGAGCTTCGCACGCAGTCCACCGCTACCTATTCATTAAGCGGCAGCGGATTTAAAAAGTTCAGCTTTAAGGCCGCCGCAGCCAAAAGCATTGATACCTCCGTGCGTTGCCGCATTCGTGTGACCGCCACCGTGGGCAGCGACTACCGCTATCGGGAGTGTGAGATCAGCGCCTCCAGCGAGTCCTCCGGCGTGAGCTTGGATGTTACCGGCTGTGACAGCCTGACGATCTCTGTCAGCGGCGAGGGCGCGGATATTTTGATGTTCGACGCAAAGCTGTCCTATTAGGCAAAATACCAAACCGTAACGAGGTTTTTTGTCTCGCTTTCCTGACAAAACCGCACGGATTTTATTCGTATCTGGTTTTTTCTCGCACAAAATTACACCAAAAAGGCTGAGCCGAAAGTTTCATCGCTTCAGCTTTTTTTGATTTCGCAGCTTTCTGCGCTTATAAGACCACGCCCACGCGCCGCCCCTTTAGGGGCGGCAGGCAAAGCCCCTTGCAGGTTTTTTAATAACATAGCGCTTTCAAAAAAAAGGGGCTTTGCCGCCGAACGAACCGCACTTTGGTGCGGTTCGTTCGGCGCGTGGGCGCGGAAGCTTCCTAAATTCGCAAAACGAAAAGCACCGACCTTTTAAAAAAGCTTCAAATGGCTTTTAAAAAAATCGGCGCTTTTTGTTTTCTTTTTCTTTTGTGCCGCCGTAAAAACGGCGTTACTCTTTAAAAGGAGCTTTTGGCGTTTTTGCACCTTTTGCCGCGTTTTGCGCATTTTCAAAAAACCGTGCCACGCGGCAGCCGGTGCTTTTTTGCTCTGCTGTGCCCAAAAATCAATCCAGTTTATTTAAAATTCCGGCATAGATCGGCAGACCGGATCGGTCGTCCACCACGAAAAAGAGAAAGCTGCGATTGAATTCCACCGAGTTTTTGCATTCGGAAAGCTCTTTTTTCGTGACCGCTTTGCCCTCTGACGTTGAGGAACAACTGCCGGCCGGCGTGATCTGAATATCGCCTGCCATAGAAAAGCTGTCTAAATGCAGGTTCTGGCTTTTCGGCGCAAGACTGCCGAGATCAGCTGATTTTGTAAACAGCTTTTCGGCACCTGCTTCTTTGAGTGCGTCGCTGAGGTCGGTGGTGGTGGGAATATTCACGCTGTTGGAATAATCCGGCAGGATTACCTCGGTTTTTCCGTTGATCAGCCCGGCTTTTAAGTTTGCAATGCCGCCGCTGGTTTCAAGCTCCTCCAGAACCTCGCTGATGGTATAGACCGAGCCCTCTTGAGTATAGCTCGGCACCAATCCTACAAAGGAAAATCCGCCCTCGTACGCCTTTACGGCACCGCTGTAGGTGGTTCCGTTTAAATATCCGTCCTCCACCGAGGTAAAGAAGGGGCAGGAGGCTTCGCTCTGGGAGCCTGCAAATAAATTATCCGTAAGATTTTTAGAGGAAACCTGATTTTTCCACTTTGCCACGAACGACGCACCGGAGACCAGATTCATATATTGCGTTTGGTCAAATCTCATCTGCGAAAAGGTGTTGCCGTCGGTAGCGTCGCTGATTTTTGTGGAAGCGCTGTCCGCAATTTTGCTGTCGGCAAAGGAATCTCTGTAAATTCCTAAACCGAAGTATTTTCCGTTGGTCTTCAAAAAGGATTTTTTAATACCGAACAGCGCAGCGTTATTGAGCCAAAGATTGTTTGCACTCTTTAAGCCTGCGCCTTTTTTATTTGAATAGGCTGAACGCTTTTGAAGACCCGAAATATTCTTGCCGGCTTTCATGCCGGTGGTGCCCAGCGCGCGTTCAATCTCGACCTGCGTGTCGCCGCTTGCGCTGTAGGCCATCAGCGCAGTAGCCGAAACGGCGTCCGCCAACGAAAAGGCAACGTTCTCGCTTGTATTGGCGCTGCTTTTCAAAAGCTTTAAAGAAAACTCCGAATATATCTTTTTAAATTCATCGTCCGGCTCGCCGCCTTTTCTTGAAACGCGAACCTTGCTCATTAAATCGCCGTTGGACATCACGGTTCCGTGACCGCTGAAAATAACGGAGAAAAGCAGAACGCCAGCCAGGATCAGCGCCACCGCGGATATTACCGAGATCACAAGCGCCTTATTTTTTTCAACATAATTGATCTTTGCCATGGTGGAAAAGCTCCTTTAAAACAGTCTGATAAATTTCCGGCCAACGGGGAAATCGCTTTTTTGCAACAATAAGACCCGCCGCGCCCGACACAAATATACCGCCGATACACTGTAGGAAATCTTTGCTCATTAGAGCTGCAAAGATCCCAACCAAACTGCCGAAAGCGGCAGGGATTGCAGCAAGGCCCGGCCTTATATTTATTCTATTGTAGCATAAGCTTTAAAACTTTGCAATTTAATTTCTTTAAAACTATTGAATTTTCCTCCAGATGGTGCTATAATAAATCGTACTGATCGTTCGGCACACAAAAAATCGGGGGGCGTAGCTCAGCTGGGAGAGCGTACGGTTCGCATCCGTAAGGTCGAGAGTTCGATCCTCTTCGTCTCCACCACCGTAAATCCTCAAGTCTTTCGACTTGAGGATTTTTTTTGGTGGTGGAGGCGAAGAGGATCGAACAGGCCGGTTCCCCTAAGGGGGGAATTCCAACAGTCCGG
>CADAVL010000116.1 GCA_902791335.1 Oscillospiraceae bacterium | reverse complement strand
TTTTTCGTTTTGAAAGTCGAAGAACGCAGCAATACTGTCGTATTACAAGTGATGAGACAAACAAAACGGGAAAATATTCTGTTTCAGGAATCGTTGTACTCTGATTGTTTTGTCTACGGCACCAATACATAGAAGAAAATGCAGAAATAATGCAAAATACTGCCGCCCACCACAAACAGATGAAACACCGAATGTATATAGCGGTGGCCGCCTTTGCCGGCAATGCCGTATAATATTGCGCCCACGGTGTAAAGCACGCCGCCGGCCAAAAGAAACAAAAAGCCGTTCCATGTGATTGCCTGAATGACCGAGCGACCGGTTAAGACAATGCACCAGCCAAGCGCGATATATAGCACCATGGAAAAAACCTTATAGCGCTTTAGATCAATGGAATTAACCACAATGCCCAGCGCCGAAACGCCCCAGACAATGCCGAACACTGTCCATCCGAGCGCTGTGTTGTAACGCCGCAAAGCGCACAGGGATATTGGCGTGTAGGTTCCTGCGATCAGGAAAAATATGGTGCAGTGATCCAGCACCTGAAAAACCTTTTTGGCGGTTTCGGGCTTTAGGCCGTGGTAAATACTGGACATTACATAAAGAATGACCATGGAAAAACCGTAAATAAAAGCGGCAGTGATCTCATAAGGGTCGTGGTTTAAAAACGCCTTTACAACACCGATGGCAAGCGCCGCCACTGCCAATGCCGCACCCACGATGTGCGATACCATATTAAAAATTTCCTCGCCGCGCGTATAATCGGGCAGTTTGCGGTCGGCAAGCTTTACTCTTTTCATGAAGGACTCCTTTTTGAGCGGTTATTTTGATTTCAGTTTGCGGCAGTAAAATGCTATGGCAGCAGAAACTCCCGTTCAATGCAGGCCTTTACAACATTTTTGGCGTCGTCTGTTTGCGGCATGGAGCCGGAGCCCATAAAAAACGCCGCACCGTAAATAAAGGACCTTACTGCATAGGTTTTGCGAAAACGGTCTTGTTCATTCATGCCCGCGCTCCGGCAGTATTCTTCCACCAGCGCCTGCGTGCCGCGGCTGATTTTTGCTTTTTCCTTTAATTGCTCGGCGGTAAACAGCTTATCATCGGTTAAAAGCACCGTTTGAAAAACGGGATTTCCGCAAAGAAAATCAATATATTCCATACTGATCTCTACAAGGCATTCGCTTAACGTTTTGTGCGGCTTTTTTGCAATTTCCGCCTGTTTTAAATACCACTGGTCGTTCATATATTTTATAACAGCCAAAATCAGCGCAGAACGGCTTTCAAAATGCTTATACGGCGCACCGGGCGACACGTTGAGGCTTTCGGCCATGCGGCGCATGGAAAAGTCGCTGATGCCGTGCACCGAAATCTCGCGAATGGCCGCTAATATAAATTTTTCCCTCACTTGTGGATTGGCAGGCCGCATGGCAATAGACTTCCCTCTTTTTTGAAAATCAAAATATTAAGTAAACACTGTTCACTTTACTGTTTTATACTATATCACAACCGGCCGCTTCTGTCAACCGCAAACGAGTTTCTTCCTTGTTATGAAGAATAAAACCGGCGCGCATGTTCCTCTTAAAAAAGAAAATATGAAAAAATTTTTATAAAACACTTGACAAGTAAGTAAAACGGTGCTATAATGCCAACCAAAGAGAATAAACCGTTGATTAAGAGTAGTAACTTGAACCTTAACTTCCAAGAGAGTCGCAGGTGGTGTGATTGCGACAGGGGCGGTCAGGCGAATGGACTTATGAGGGCAACCGAAAGCGCGTTTTATTGCGTTAGTAGCAGTTGACGGGTATCACACCTGTTACAAATGTGAGTCGTATAATTGTACGATATTGAGCGGGCAGTTTTACTGTCAATTTGGGTGGTACCGCAGGAATTTTCAAGTCTTGTCCCATGAAAGAGTTTTTTCATGGAGCAGGGCTTTTTTTAATGCCTTTGATCGTTGAAATATTTTAAAGGAAGTGCAAGAATGATGACGATACAATTACTGTTTGAACGATGGCGAATCTTAGGCTGACGAGAGTCAAACTTAAAATTTTACAATTCTAAAAAACACCGTTTTGAAAACACTTTAATAAAATATAAAAAAGAGGTAATTTATTATGAAAAACTTTAAAAGATTTGCTTGTGCTATGTTGAGCGTTGCCATGATCGCTTCCGCCTTTGCAGGCTGTAAAGGAAAAAACAGAACCGCCGTGATCGGCATTAACCAATACGGCGAACACGCTTCTTTGGACAACTGCCGCGAGGGATTTATCAGCGGTCTGAAAAAAGCGGGACTGAAAGAAGGCGTTGATTTTGAACTGGATTATCAGAACGCCGGCTTTGACGACGCGGCTGCGACCCAGATCTCTCAGAGCTTTGCTTCCAAAGACGTTGACATGATGTGCGCGATCGCCACACCTTCGGCGGTTGCCTGCTATGCCGCCGCCGAGGAGAAGGATATTCCCGTAATCTTCACCGCGGTGAACGACCCTGAAAAAGCCAAAGTAAACACAGGCAACATCACCGGCACCTCCGACAAGCTTCCGGTGGAAGGTCAATTGAAGCTGATCCGCGCCATGCAGCCGACGGCCAAAACCATTGGTATTATTTACACCACCAGCGAAAGCAACAGTGTTTCCACCATTGCAGAATACGAAAAGCTGGCCGCAAATTACAACTTCAAAATTGAGTCGATCGGCGTGACCGCACAGGCCGAAGTCACCCAGGCTGTAGATACCCTGATCAAAAAGAAAGTAGACTGCTTCTCCAACCTCACCGACAATAATGTTGTGGGCGTTTTACAGGCCATTCTTGAAAAAACCAACGACGCAAAGATTCCGGTTTACGGCAGTGAAGTTGAGCAGGTTGTAAAGGGCTGCGTTGCCGGCGCCGGCATTGACTACGTAAAGCTTGGCGAACAGACCGGTGAAATGGCCGCAAAGGTTTTGAAAGGCGAAAAGAAAGCCAGCGAAATGGACTATGAAGTGATTTCCGAATACGGCACCTATGTGAACTCCGCCGCCTGCAAAGCGCTGAATGTCACTGTGCCGGACAATGTAAAATCCACCGCAACCGAAACCGCAAAGAACTAAAAGACTGAAAGAATTTGAATTTTTAAAAGGGTGAAACTTAAAGTCTTTCACACGGCTTTGATTTCACCCTTAAAATCTGACGGAGTGAGTATATGCTGGACCTATTTATCAGTACCTTAACGCAAGGACTTATCTATTCCCTGCTTTCCTACGGCATTTTTATTACTTATAAAATACTGGATTTTCCCGATCTGACCGTGGACGGCTCTTTTCCTTTGGGCGCGGCGGTCACGGCGGTGCTTTTGGTGCGCGGCGTCAATCCGTATTTGACCCTTTTGTGCGCCTTCCTTGTGGGCGCGCTTGCCGGATTCGTGACCGGATTTATTCATGTACGCTTAAAGGTGCGCGATCTTTTGGCCGGCATTATCACCATGACGGCGCTGTTTTCCATTAATCTGCAAATTGCAGGCTCCAACCTCTCGGTCGAACGCGCGATCGACACCATTTTTACCGCAAATCCCACCATGGCGCTGTTCGGCGGCCTTTCTTTGACGCTGAGAAAACTGGTTGTCTGCTTTATTATTGCCGTTGTTCTGAAAATTCTGATTGACCGTTACTTTAAAACCAAAAGCGGCCTTTTGCTCCGTGCCGTCGGCGATAACAGTCTGCTTGTCACCACGCTTGCAAAGGACAAAGGCAGTGTAAAAATGCTGGGTCTTGTGATTGCAAACGCTTTGGTTGCACTTTGCGGCAGCGTGGTCTGCCACGAACAGCGCTCCTTTTCCAGCACCATGGGCACCGGTCAGATGGTGTTTGGTCTTGCGGCGGTAATTATCGGTACAACGCTTTTCAAAAAGCTTAGCTTTGTAAAGGGCACCACTGCTGTGATCGTGGGCAGCACCGTTTACAAGGCCTGTATTCAGGTGGCTATCAACTTAGGACTTCCGGCCAACCTTTTAAAGCTGATCACCGCGGTTTTGTTCCTGATAATTCTGGTTTTGGGAAACTTTACAAAGGCAGGTGCAAAGAAGAATGCTTGAACTCAATCACATTCGTAAAATATACAACCCAGGCACCGTAACGGAAATGTGTCTGTTTGACGACTTTAACTTAACCGTGGACGACGGAGAATTTGTTTCGGTGGTGGGCAGCAACGGCAGCGGTAAGACCTCCATGCTCAACATCATCTGCGGCAGTATTCCGGCGGACGGCGGCGATATTCTCATCGGCGGCAATCGGGTGAACCGCTTGAAGGATTACCAGCGGTACGCAAAGATCGGTCGGGTATATCAAAATCCGGCCATGGGCAACTGCCCAAACATGACCATTCTTGAAAATATGTCTTTGGCCGATAATAAAGGTCGCCGCTTTGGTCTTAGCGGCGGTATCAACCACAAACGCGCCGAGTTTTACAAAGAGCAGCTCAGCATTTTAGGGCTGGGACTGGAAAATAAAATGGACGTAATGATGGGCGCGCTGTCCGGCGGTCAAAGGCAGGCGGTTTCTCTGATCATGGCGACCTTAACGCCGATTGATTTTCTTATTTTGGACGAACACACGGCGGCGCTCGACCCGCACACAGCCGACGTGATTATGGAATTGACCGACAAGGTTGTAAAAGAGAAACAACTCACTGCGATCATGGTGACGCACAATCTGCGCTACGCTGTGGAATACGGCAGCCGCCTTTTGATGATGGACAAAGGCCGCATTGTTTTAGACCTTGCAAACGAGGAAAAGAAGAATACTTCCATTGACGATATTTTGGAGGTATTCAACCGTATCAGCATTGAATGCGGTAACTAAAATTCTGAGCGGTCTTTGCAATCGGCGCAATCATGCACAGTCAAATAATTTGAACGGTTTCCAACAATTATAAAAAAGCAAAACGCACACAAAAAGATAGGTTCCAAAAAACACCATCTTCGTGTGCGTTTTGCTTTTCTATTTTAATATTCTTCTTGTTAAAAAAGAACTACGGCAGGAAAAAATATCCCGCGCCGAGAAAGAGGGGGAAAACGCGGCAGCGTGCTAAAATTTCAAAATAAAGCGCTGCGGCAGTTTATCTTTAAAAAGTTGTTTGGCTTAAAAAGCACGAACGAACCTTTGCGCGTGCAGCTTCGGGATTTTCCCTCGCGCCGTCGCGCACCGCCGCGGCACAGAGGGGCTGAAAGCCCCTCTGTGCCGCTTACCAAAACCGAACGGTTTTGGCGGTCGCCTTGCGGCGACCGCGGTGCGCGAACGGCACGAGAAAAATTCCGAAGCATTAAACAAAGCAACTTCGTACGAGCGAAAGAATTGCACCAGACTGTCGTGAAAGACTGCCGCTGTTTGCAGCTTTCAAAGCCGAAAAACTATCAAAGCCGGAAAACAAAAGCTGCCGATTTTTTAAAAATTATAGCTTTAAGTGCGAAAGGGTCATCTTTGCCCGATCGGACACCTTGACCGTGCCAACGCCGAAAATTGACGTGTTCAGCTTGTCGCAGATCGGCTCCTGCCATTTCTGCGGAATGTGCCCGATGCCGAACGTCATACCAAGGATTGAACCAACAGTCGCGCCGTTACAATCGGTATCGAACGCGGTTTCAACCGCCATACAGATCGACTTTTCAAAGTCGCCCTTGCCGTAAAGCAGCGCCGCTGTAACGATCATGGCATTAGAGATCGTATGGCACCAGCCGTACCCCGTGTATTCGTCGTATTCCTTGTGAATGAGCGCGAATACATCGTCTTTTGCGGTTCCGTTTTTAAATTCCGTCATAATTTTTGTAATTGATTCGTACAGCCTCGAAGTATGCGGAATTTGCGAAAGACCTGCTAAGATCACTTCTTCTATGTTGGTATTGACCGCAGCCTCCGCCAGCATGGCGGCCACAAACATTTCGCCGTAAATGCCATTTTTCACGTGCGAGATCGAAGCGTCACGCCACGCCATTTCGGCCGCCGTTTCGGGGTCGCCGGGGTTGATATAACCAAAATAGTCGCCGCGGATCTGCGCGCCGATCCATTCTCTGTACGGATTTTTGTAAACCGCGGAATCTGGCGGATTGTATCCATTAACAAAGTTGATGAACGCCACGCGTTCCGCTGTGCAGTAAGCGTTTTTCGGCTGACTTTTCAGCCACATTGCCGCCACGTCCTTCGGCGTGAAATCGCGGCCGAATTTTTCAATCAGCTCCTGATACAACACGGTGTAGTTTGTATCGTCGTCGGCCGGCATTCCGTCGATCTCGTCGGCAAACCGTCTGCTT
>CADAVL010000115.1 GCA_902791335.1 Oscillospiraceae bacterium | reverse complement strand
GAAATCTCTGAACTGATTAAAAGGTACAACCTTACAAACAATTATTTTCAAACCCATTAAACCTCAAAAAGTTATGCGTAAACTCGCTTTCTTTGCGGCCGTCGCCGCAACCCTCTGCACCGTAGCGTGCAACAAAGATTTATCCGGCTCCAAAGCAGAAGTTCCCGTTCCTTCCGATGACGGAAGAGTGGAAGTTACCCTCACAGTGACCGGTGGCCCCATGACCAAATCGGCCGACCAGGACATCGATGACAATCTGAGCGTCGTTCACAACATCCAGTTCTTCGCCTTCAACGAAGACGAGTCCATCGACACCTACGTCAAGGTGACGGACGGCATGAGCGGCAGTATGCGTGTCAAGGCCGGACAGAAGAAGTTCTGGGCGGTGGTCAATGCCGATGACATCACCAATGTCCAGACGCTGGACCAGCTTAAGGCCATCAAGACACAGCTGGCGGACAATGCCGACGGCTTTGTAATGGTCGGAAGCTACAACTCCAACGTGGGGACTACTCCGATTCCCATCGAGGTCAAGCGCCTTGCCTCCCGCGTGGTCCTGAAGAAAGTCACCGCGGCGTTCACCAGCCCCGCCGAAGCGGCGCTGGACTGCATCCTCAAGCGCGTCTATCTGATCAATGTCGCGGGTGACTTCAACCTGGGCTATACGGATGACCCCACTGTCTGGTACTCCAAAATGGCGTATGAGAGCCCGACCGGACTCGATGATCTGCTGAATACTACACTGACCCCCGGTCACAACTTGAAGAATGCAGCCTATGAGGTGCCCAGTTATCACTACTGCTATCAGAACCACAAGCAGCCGGACACCCAGTCCACTACCTGGAGCCCCCGCTTCACCCGCATCGTGGCCGAGGTGGAACTGGGCGGTACCACCTATTACTATCCGGTGAATCTCCAGTACATCGACTACGGAAAGTCTTATGAGATTGAAAACCTGACCATCACCAGGAAGGGTTCCACCAGTCCGGACCAGCCCATTACCATCCAGGACGGCACCTTTGAAATCACCGTGAAAAATCCGCATAAGGTTTGCTGCGGCGTTTCCAGGATGATCGTGGACGGGAAAGAGGTTGCTGGAAATCTTCTGAAACCCACCGCCGCAGGCGACGTACATAAGGTAACAGTTACTTTGGGCGAATAATTCCATAAAATTTCAGCGGTTTCGGTGGTTTGAAGCGCCGGTTTCGGAGAGCCTGTCAGCCTGAAATCCCCGTAAGCGACGACAAAGCGGAACGCTTATAAGCCGTCTTGAATCCGCAAAGCAAAATGATACGAAAAAGGAGTCGTTTTTGAAAGGTCACCTGTTGGGCACCCCTTAAACGGCTCCTTTTTTAAAAAGAGTGCTAAAATAAGTTTCCTTATCGCTTTGGCGGACACGGTAAAAATTTTTTCAGCGACGCTGTCGAAAAGGCGTTTAAAAAAAGTAAATATTTTTTTTGAGGTGTTATGATGAGTAATGTAACCTTGAATGTATATAAAACAATTTCGTGCGATACCTTGGTTGCAGGCGGCGGTGTGTCCGGTGTTGCGGCAGCCATTGCCTCTGCGCGGCACGGGGCAAAAACCGTGCTTTTGGAATCGGGCGGCTGCCTTGGCGGTCAGGCCACCTTAGGTCTTGTAACGCCGTTGGACGCAAGAACCGACACCACCGGCCGCAGTTTTGGCGGTTTGATTGCAGAGATTGCGGAAATGACGGTGGCGCTTTCAAAGGAATACTGTTCCTCGGGCGACGAGGGCGCGCATTCGGACATTGCTTCTCCTCATATTTTAAAATATGTACTTTTAAAGCTGTTGACGGAAAGCGGCGCTGAGGTAAGCTTTCACACGGTACTCATCGGCGCTGATAAGCAGGACGACGAAATCACCGCCGTTTATGCCGCCACAAAATCCGGCATTGTAAAATATGAGGCTAAAAATTATGTGGATGCCACGGGCGACGCACAGCTGACCTATTTAAGCGGCGCGGATTACCGGCTTGGCAGTGAACCGGGCGTTTTCCGCCAATTAAGTGATGAGGGTCTCAATAAAGCGCATTTCAGCGAAAATAAATACGACGCTTACAGCGAAAACGGCTTACTGCAGCCGGTGTCGATCTTTCTTTTAATGGGCGGTGTGGACGTTGACCGTGCCTGGCCGCTCAACAATAAAGACCTTCATTTCGGCGACCTTGGTATTACAAAAGAGCGGTTTTTAAACTGGAAATTTGCCGGCAGCTGCGGCTTTGAAGTGACCAATGACCGCATTCCAATGCCGCAGGGAAGGGTGCTGATCACCCGTTCAAACCGCCACGACGTTGCCGTGATCAATATGTCGCGCGTGCTGCATATTGACGGGTCGGACACCGACAGCTTAAACCGCGGTGAGCTTTTGGCGCAGGCGCAGGTCATTTCCATTGTCGATTTTTTAAAGACCTTTATTCCGGGCTTTGAAAACAGCTTCTATCTGCAGTCGGGCTTTACGCTCGGCGTCAGAGAAACACGCCGCATGATCGGCAAATATACTTTATCGGGTCTTGACGCCATTCAATGCCGAAAATTTCCCTATCCGGCGGCTCGCGGCTCTTATATCATTGATATCCACGATCCTTTGGGCAAGGCGCGCGCCATCGGCGGCAGTATTAAAGGCGCTTTTTACGATATTCCGTATTCGGCGCTTGTATCAAGAAATGTAAAAAATCTTTTGAGCGCCGGCCGCTGTATTTCGGCGGACCATATTGCTCACGCCAGCACAAGAATTCAGGGAACAGCCATTCTGACCGGTCAGGCCGCCGGCACGGCTT
This sequence comes from Oscillospiraceae bacterium, assembly GCA_902791335.1. Lineage (GTDB taxonomy): Bacteria > Bacillota > Clostridia > Oscillospirales > Acutalibacteraceae > UMGS1532. The sequence continues at coordinate 3,499 of CADAVL010000115.1, read as the reverse complement.
CGGCACTTTGCATGATATCCGGTATTCCGGCGCAAAGCCTGCCCGATAAGGACCTGCACGAAGCTCTTTTAAAAGACGGCGTTTATCTCGATTGATAACAAATTTTCATTGTTTTGAAAGTGCCGAAAAGTGCTACTCTGTTTTAAAACAATTATAAAAAAACCGTTGGGCGATCCTTCCAAATTTCGGAGGACACCCGACGGTTTTTCTTCAGGAAGTCTATTGAACCTATTGCTTTCTTTAAAGGGTATTTGCCGCTTTCGTTCCTGCTTTATTTATCGTTTTTTTTCGTACTTTTTTTGCCCGATGACCCGCTGTGCCTCGGTGCGGCTTTTTGAAGCCCCTGCGCCACGGTGGGGAAAATATTCGAGGTGTCGGCCGTGGGCTGTATTTCGTAAGTGCCGAATTTATTTACAAGATCGAACGAATCTTCGGGATAATCGCTGTAATCGTTTGAGGAGGGTGTTTCGGGGTCTTTGATTAGGTTCTTTTCCGGTTTTTTCATTTTTTCGTCGCTCCTTCATATTGTTATGTCTTTAGGGCGTTTTTATTGTAACCGAAAAAGCCTTTATTTATGCATTTTCCAAAAATAATATCCGTGCCAATGATTATTGGTGAAATAAGACGGTATCTGCGTGATAACAACAGCGTCCGCGTGAGCCGTTCGATCAAAGATACCGCATATAAAGCAATGCAGGTAAAAGAAAAACTGACAGCAAGGTTTCAGCGCGAGCCAACGGCGGAGGAAATTGCAAAGGAGATGGGCGTGAAAAAGCAGGAGGTCGTGATGGCATTTGAAAGCGTGGTCGATCCCGTTTCTCTTTACGAGCCGATCTATTCCGACAACGGCGACACCATTTATGTGCTGGATCAGGTCGGCGATAAGAACGACGATAAAAACTGGTTGGACGAGATCACGTTCAAGGAGGCGATGAACGGACTTTCCGAACGCGAGAAAAAGATTTTGCGTCTACGGTTTTTTGTTGGGAAAACGCAGATGGAGGTTTCAAAGGAGATCGGGATCTCGCAGGCGCAGGTTTCACGGCTCGAAAAATCTGCGCTCGATCGGATTAAATCAAGGTAATAAGGACAAAACGCGCCCCATATATTTTCAGTATAATAAAATGTTTCGCCCGATTAAAAAAACGCTGCTTGGCGCTCGTCGCTCATGAGCATTGGGCAAAATACAAAGGTGGGGATTCTAAATGCATTGCAGAATTTCAGAGCTTAGAGATAAGCAGGTGATCTGCGCGCAAAACGGCATGGCGTTAGGGCCGGTGTGTGATGTTGAAGTCGATACCTGTTCGGGTCAGATCTGTTCATTGGTAATATTTGGAAGATGCCACGGACTGGGAATTTTCGGCAGGGAGGACGACATAATTATCCCGTGGTGTGAAATAAAGGTAATCGGTCCTGACACCATCTTGGTCGGCATGCAACCGCCGCAATTTAATCGCAGGGGCGGATTTTGGAGAAAATTTAAAAAATAGGATACGACTTGGCAAGCGGTTCATATTTTGCCTTTAAGAGAACACTTACAATAGGACAAAATAAGAATGTTCCGAAAAAAATTAAGATTTTGAAGCCTTGTGTTTCGCCCTTTTCAGGCGGAACATTTTAAGCAATTTTTTTCAGGAACAAAATTATTTTGAAAGTGGGGATGCTTAATGAAAAAGACCGTCCGACTGTTTACCGCGATGCTAACGGTCGCGTGTGTGGCACTCTTCGGAATGCTCATTTATGAGGACCGGGCGCTTCCCAAGTCGGTTACGGTGAGTGAATTATCTGCTTTTAAGGTGAAATCGCAAATTCCCGTAAGCTTTAAAGCAACCGAGGCGACGACCACCGCCGGCACGGATATTCAGAAAACGCATCACACCGGCGTTTACAGGCTTTTCGGTGTGTTTCCCATTGATTCGGCCGAAGTGTCGGTTTCAAAAAACAAAACGGTTGAGGTTTTGGGCACGCCGTTTGGCATTAAGCTTTATACCGACGGCGTTTTGGTGGTGAATACCACCAAAGTAAAGTCAGAAAGCGGAAGCCGAAATCCTGCGGCGGAGTGCGGTATCAAAAAAGGGGATTATCTTACGGCGGTCAACGGTGTAAAGATCCGAAACGGTGAAGAACTGCAAGCGAGGATCAAGAATATCGGCGGAAAATCTTTGAATATTTCCTATTACCGGGGAGGAAAGGATTACAGCACCGTGTTGACACCGGCTTTGTCCACTGAGGACGGGCTGTATCACTTAGGGCTGTGGGTTCGCGACAGCTGTGCCGGCATCGGCACTATGACCTTTTACGATCCCGAAACCAAAGCGGCATCGGGTCTTGGACACGGTCTTTGCGACAGTGATACCGGCAAAATGATCTCTGTAAACAGCGGCGCGCTCGTTGGCGCTGAAATTCTCTCTGTAGAAAAGAGCACCGACGGCATGGCAGGGGAACTGGTCGGCCGTTTTTTAAATCAAAGCTATTCCGCGGCATTAATGAACTCTGAGCTGGGCGTTTATGCCTGCGGTTTTTCGGGATATAAGTCTTTCGGCAGCTATGAGGTTTCGCACAGTACCGAGGTGAAAACCGGCAAGGCACAGATACTGACAACGGTCAAAGGACAAGCACCGAAGCTCTATGACTGCGAAATTTTAAGTGTGGCGGCCGGAAGAAAAACAAGAAATCTTGTGATAGAGATCACCGATGAAAAGCTGTTGGAAATTTCCGGTGGCGTGGTGCAGGGAATGTCGGGCAGTCCAATTATTCAAAACGGTAGGCTTGTGGGTGCGATGACGCATGTTTTGGTGGACGACCCGAAAAAAGGCTACGGTATTTTTGCTCAGACCATGCTGAATGAGGCGGAAAATGCCGCAAAGGTTATTAAAAAAGCATCATAAAAGAGCGTGAAATACCGGCGGCGAAAAGGAAACGCATTTCAAAAGTCGCCGAATGATCATTTTTAAGATCGCTAAAAATTTGAAACCGCAAAAGCTGTGTTTTGTCCCGAGTGGGCGCAAGGGCCTACCAACAATTATATTTTACCAACATGGAAGTGATATTATGTTTAAAAAATTCGTCGCGGTTTTGTCAATATCTCTATTATTGGTCGGTTCGTTTAGCGGTTGCAGAATGCAAAAAACCGCAAATAATATAGAGGTATCCGCCAATGTATCTCAATACAGTATTTAAAACGACCGACAAAGCGACACCACGAAATTCTCTGCCCTTATTAAATCAGGATTTTAGATGATTATAGAGTGATTTTCAAAACCGCAGAATTAAAAATTTTTGATATGTATGAGATCCGTTTGAAAGCGTAGGCAAGCGATAATAAATCCGAACCTGTTTTTTGAGTGCGGATTTTCCGCACTGCGGAGTTAAAATACTCGTTAATCCGAAAATATTCGCAGCGTTTTGTGCCCCCACATTGCAAAAAATCCAAGCACTCAAAAAATCTACGACCTAAAATGAGCGTATTTTTGTGTGGATTTTTATGCGGAGGAAGCAG
>CADAVL010000114.1 GCA_902791335.1 Oscillospiraceae bacterium | reverse complement strand
AAAATTTCTTGAAAATATTTTTTTAGAAACAAAAAAGCCGCCTATTTCCCTCGTAATTGAGGTCAATAGACGGCGGGTAGAAATATTCATAATTTTGGTGTATAATAGGAAATTAAGAGAAAGACAAATTTGAATTTGTGTTGCAGTTGTAAATTTTACTTTAATATGGTATTATATAAATATGTTTTATTAGAAACCCAGTTTTAAATGCTTTTTTAATGGAGATTAATATGTTATTAGTAAGTTATATTATTTTTTTAATTGTTAGCTTAATTGTAGGTTCAATGTTGGGAGGAATATATTTAGCAGTAGCAATAGTATTAGATGTTGTTCTTCTACTTTTACTTATTTATCACCATTCTTCTAAATATAATTATATTTGTCCATCTTGTAATAAAAGATTTTCAATTACTTTTTTCCAAGATATGTTTAGTCTAAATAATGGAAAAAAGGGGAAATATTTAAGATGTCCATATTGTAATCAAAAAAATTGGATTCAAGAAAAAATTAAAGGAAAACTAGATAAATAGAAAAAAGCAAAATACTGGGTTACTACAAGAGAGAATAGTAGTTCTATTCTCCCTTTGAAAATTCAGACAAATTACAATTTGTCGAACTTACTCTAAATTAGCAAAGACCGCTTACATCGTGTAGGCGGTCTCTTTTCGTGTTCAGATATATTTGATTTTGAACTTTCTTCTCTTGGCTGAAAGCACCTTATAAAGAATATCATCTACTGCATCGGTGCATCTGCCTTGTGCTGTCAGGCTGTTCTTCAAACGGATAAGTGATTGCAACACTTCGCTGTATTCTTCCTTGGAAAGGTATAAATGATATTTCTGTTCTTTCAAAACAACCACCTCCTGTTACCGTAATTATATAATAATAAAGGACATAGAGACAGTGTGCGATTGTCTCTTGACCACCCCTAAATGAACAAATTAACAGGATAACAACCGCCTTGTCCATTAGCAAGAATTTTGCTCGTTTTTTTCTCTCATTAGCAGAGAGGGCATTTTCATTAGCAAAATAGCGAAAATCCTGCTAATTTTTATTAGCAAGCCGTCCACCTGAAAGGCGGACGACATTAGTCCTAATTTCCATTAGCTGACGGAAGATTTGCTAATGAAAATCAATGAATTTCACGATTTTTCTCTTTTACCGAAAAAATGAAAAAACGCCGGAAACCCTTGATTTTACTGGGTTTTCCGGCGGAGTTTTTGGCGTTCCCGAGGTGATTCGAACACCCGACCTACCGCTTAGGAGGCGGTCGCTCTATCCTGCTGAGCTACGGAAACATCTTTGAAATCTATTCAATTATAGGTACAAACTAACTCAATGTCAATCGCCTTTGCCCCAAAGGCGGTCGTTATAACATATTCTTAGGAGGCGGACGCTCTATCCGGCTGAGCTACTGGCGCATATAAAACTTAACAAATGTCCCTTGATGAAAGTAATACTTATCTTATCGCAAAAGCCGCGGTTTGTCAAGCTTGTGCGATCGGCATATTTTTCACAATTCCGGCAAAAAAGCGGGCGGTTCGTAGTAAAATCACACTTTTTTGAAACCGCTGTCAAATTGCAACCGTTTTCGACAAACAAAATGTAATATACTGTAACTAACGAAGCAATATTGACCGATTTCGGTTGCAAGGAGGCTTTTACAAATGAACAATTTAAACACTTTGAAAAGAATCGCGCAAAAAAACATTTTTAAAAAAGACGGCCGTCGAACGCTGTCCATTGTAAAGGCGCCGGAAAAACCGTTGGACTTTGAAACGCCGCCCCAGCCGGAGGAACTGATCAAAAGCATTGTCATGATGATAAGATCGGAGCTTCAAATGGACGAGCCACACTGCTGCGGAGTGAAAAAGCTCCGTATTGTGGACGAGGCTTTTGATGTCGAACCGACGCCAAAAGCCCCAACCGAAAAACTCAATACCCAAGCTCGCGGTTGACGATGATCACCTTGATCCGGCCGTTTACGCGCTGTTTGGCGCTGACAAGATACTGGCAGCAGATCCGGTTGTCGGCGTGGCAGCCCTTGGCCATTTCCTCGCCGCAATGCTGATCCACCGACATACACCGGCCGGCTTTTGCGCAATAGGTGGAAAGACCCAGGCGCTTTGCATTGCGCGGCGCGGCCACGGTTTTTACCCTTAAAATTGCGTCTTTCAAGGTGGGTACGATCTTGTTGACGCCCACGATCATCACCACGCTTTTGGGGCCGAAACTGATGGCCGAAACGCGGTTGGCATTGCCGTCTACATTATAAAGCTCGCCGTCCTCGGTCACGGCGTTTGAGGAGCAAAGATACACGTCGGCCGAAAAAGATTTGAGAAATATCCCACGCACCTCGCCCGCGCTGAGTCCCTGCTGATAGCGGTCTAAAAATTGATACGCTCCCGAACGAAGCAGCGGCAAAACACCCAGTTCGTCAAGCGTTACAGAACCGCCCACCGCTACGGTATCGCCCGGCTGTAGGTATTCTTTTAAAATTGCCAAGGCCTCGGCGTCGTTCTCAGCCCAGCGCGCGGTTATCCCGTTTTTAGAAAGGTTTTTCATGGTTTTTTGAATCGCAGCATTCATGATGTTACACCGCCTTAAATATATTTATTCTAATTTTACCGAATATGCGGCACTTTTTCAATGGTTAATTTTATGTTATAATAAGTACGGATGGATAAAACTGCCTTTTGGCTGCCCAATTCTCGTTTTTTCTAATAGAAAAATTTTTTTAATTTTCCTGAAATAAAACGCTTATTTCGTGCATTAACTTAATGAAAGGTGTGAGAGCATGTTGCATTTCACTTTGGACACCACCGGCAACAAAAAGACCGCGTGCGTAGAACTTGACATCCTACTGCAGGGGATTGCCATGAAAGATGCTTCCTCGTTGGAGCAGCTATACAAAGCTACGCATGCATCTGTTTTCAGCTTTGCCCTTTCTATTTTGAAAAACGTTCACGACGCAGAAGACGTGCTTCACGACTGCTACATTGCCGTGTGGAACAACGCCGAAAGCTATTGCACAGAAGGAAAACCGTTGGCATGGCTGATGACTGTCACCAAAAATCTATGCTTTCAGCTGTTACGAAGACGCCGAAAAAATGCAGATGAACCGATTGAAGACCATACTGCATGGTCTTGCTCCGAGGAACAGAGCGTTGTGGATCGAACGGTTTTATCCGTCTGCATGGAGGAGCTCACCGATACAGAACGCCAGATCGTAACACTTCATGCAGTATCGGGGTTTAAACACAGAGAAGTTGCATCACTTTTAGATCTGCCTTTAGCGACCGTTCTTTCAAAATATCACAGAGCGATAAAAAAACTGAAACAGCACTTGCAGTAGGAGGTTCTGATAAAATGTCAAACCGAGAAATCACTGAAAAAATCAAAAAGGCGTTTTTGCACGCCGTGCCGGATCGCATGGATGAAATTCTATCCGACTGCAAAGTGCAGGAAGGACGTGTATTCACAATGCCCAATAAAAAAAGAAATAAAAATACAATGACACAGATTCTCGCCGTGGCCGCCTGCCTTTGTTTGCTGATCGGCGGCGGATTCGGATTTAAGAGCTATCAAACAAATAACAGGGTTGACGCTACGGTTGCGTTAGATGTCAATCCCAGTGTGGAAATCACCGTTAATAAAAAAGAGCGTGTGTTGGAGGTTAAGCCGCTCAACAACGACGGCAAGACGATTGTCGGAAATATGGATTTTTCCGGGAGCGATTTAGATGTGACAATGAACGCCCTGGTTGGCTCCATGCTTCAAAACGGTTATCTCAATGAGCTGGCAAATTCTATTTTGATCAGCGTAGATAACAACGACCGCACGCGCGGTGCCGCATTGCAGAAGCGCCTGACAAATACTGTAAACCGTCTTTTACAAACAGACAAATTCAAAGGCGCAGTGTTGAGCCAAACGGTTCACGAAAACGAAGCACTGCAAAAACAGGCGCAAAAATACGGTATTACGCTGGGCAAAGCTCAATTAATTGAGAAAATTCTTTCAAAAAGCACAGTCCACACTTTTAAGGAGCTTTCCGCACTGTCAATTAATGAACTGAATCTGTTACTGAGTAAGCAGACCGACAAGCTTTCGGATATTGAGATTGTAGGGACGGCAAGCGATAAAGCTTATATCGGTGAAGCAAGAGCAAAAGAAATTGCGCTTAAAAAAGCTTCCGTAACCGCCGACGGCCTGAAGTCCTATAAAATAGAGCTTGACACAGAGGACGGCGAAATGGTGTATGAAGTGGAGTTTATATCCGAAAACTACGAATACGAATGTGAAATAAACGCCGCCACCGGTACTGTAGTAAAGTTTGAAAAGGAATATAAAGGCTCTCAAAAGTCCTCCTCAACGTCAAGCAGCAGTCCTAAAGGCAGCTCCGACAACAGTGCCAAAAAAATCTCTGCCGAAAAAGCAAAAGAAACCGCCTTTAAGCACGCCGGTGTTTCCGCAGCTGAAGTGACACAGCTAAAGGTTGAGCGCGACACGGACGACGGTATTGCCGTTTATGAAATAGAATTTGAGTGCGGCAATTACGAGTACGATTACGAGATTGATGCTTCAACGGGTGCGGTAATCCAATCGAAAAAGGAATTTGAGGACGAAAAAAGAGAGACCTCCAAGCCAAAAAGCACAAACAGTAAAAATACATCAGGATCTATTCTCACAGCGCAAAAAGCAACAGAAATCGCGCTGAAACACGCCGGAATTACGTCTGCCAAAGCGGTCGATCTGAAGGCGGAACGCGACACGGACGACGGTGTTTCTGTTTATGAGGTGGAGTTTGAATACGGTAATTACGAGTATGATTATAAAATCAACGCCGAAACCGGAAAAATTATAAAATCTGCGCGTGAACGGGAGGATTAACAGCTCTTGGTAATATTCCCAAGCCCTTTCAATTTTGATATTTTGTAAGTGCTATATTCAATCGCAAAAAGTGATAAAAGAAAACGGCCGGACTTTTGTCCGGCCGTTTTCCAAAGAGAGTGTTTATTATTTACGAATTAATCGCAATAACCGATTAACACTATTCAAAAAGTGCGGCATAATTGGCAGGAGCCGACAGCTTTTTGAACCAGTAACAGTTTATATCAATTTAAAAGGTATTACAATTAATTTTTTTGCTGTAAATATGGACAAAATTGATGTTTTGTGCTATAATCGGAGCAGGAAATGCAAAATTGACCGCTTGAACGGGTTTTCTTTTAAAGCCGTACCAACCGCCCTGCCTGCGCTGAATCGAGCTGACCTTGCGCGGCGGTGCCTGAGGCCTGACGAAGTTTGGCGGCGATTTAAAACAAGGATTGATGAAATGAAAATTTATCACAGCAACCTCGGCGACGATAACAACCGTTCCTCCAAGGAATACCTGGAGATCAACGGCTGCGGCGTTTCAAACTATGAATTCGGCGATTACACTACGATCCGCGAAAAAGGCAGGAAAGATTATCAGTTAATATATATAAAAAAAGGAAAGCTTCGCGCGCAGATTATAGACAAAACTGTCAACATTACAGCAGGCAAACTGCTATTTTATCACCCGGGCGACGTACAGTGGTATTCCTACCGTTCCAAGGATAAATACGAAAGCGCCTGGTGTCAGTTTTCCGGCACCGGTGTTGCTGATATTTTAAAGCAGCTGAATATCTTTGAGCAACGGATCTTCCACCCCAACAATTCCGACGAGCTGGAATACCTGATTTCAAAGCTCTTGCCGGAGCACCGCATCAAAAGACCGGGTTACCGTGTTGCCGAAAATGCACTGCTTTTGCAAATTCTTTGCCAGCTTTCGCGCACCGACGGACAAAGCACGGCGAAGCCCACCACGCCGGAGCAGAAGATTGAACACGTCTTGCTGAAAATGGAGAATTCGCTGACCAAGAACTACACTTTAAGCGACTATGCAAAGGAAATTCATTTAAGCCCCGGCCGGTTTTCTCACCTTTTTACGGAAACAATGGGGGTTTCGCCCCACCAATATATACTGAACCTGAAAATTGAAAAGGCAAAGCAGCTTTTCCGCCAGACCGACCAGAACGTGCAGGAGGTGGCGGAATTTACCGGATTTGACGATCCGCTGTATTTTTCAAGAATTTTTAAAAAGCACGTTGGCATAACACCGACGGCCTACAAATCACAGCATTTTGAAGAATAGATTTTCCTTTAAAAAGTAAACGGAGATCCACACTTTTTGGTTTGAACACGGATTCTGCGATAAAGGGGCAGTGCTCCCCACGCGCGCGCCGCCGAAAGGCGGCTGCCCCTCCCCAGAAAAGCATGGCCATGCTTTTCTGGGGAGGACAAAAAAAATCGGCGTTCTTTTTAAGAACGCCGATTTTTGCGCGCGTTGGGAGCACTGCCCCTTTATTGCAGAAGTCGTGTTCAAGATACCGATTTCCGGTTTGCTTTGTCTGCCCTTACACTTTTTCTTCCCTCTCCGCACTTTTTAGGAAAACCACCGGCCTATTTTTCCGCTGCCGCGCGCCCCTCCTCGCATTTTCAAAAAAGGCTTTTCCGCTTTCTTCGCCCGTCGCCGCCTTTTACATACTATTTGCAAAGTTTTCCACCCCACGCCACAAAAATGACCGCCGCGGCAAGATTTTTAAACTTGCCGCGGCGGTCGTTGTTTTTAATATTTTCTGTTTTTAAGCAACGCGCTTACTTCTTTGGCTTCACGGTTTT
>CADAVL010000113.1 GCA_902791335.1 Oscillospiraceae bacterium | reverse complement strand
TGAATTCCATTTCCATTTACACTTGAGAATTTTCTATCTAGTTCTTGTCTAGATGTTGTATCTGATGCTTTTGAGCCTTCATTACTATTTATTTCTGGATTTACAGATTGATAATCTATACCGCAATATTCAAATTCTATATGATAATTTCCACTTTGTATTTGATCTAGACTAACATTATAAAATCTGTATTCTCCACCTTCTATTTCATCATAAATTCCATATTCATTTGTGTATGTTGATTGTATTGTATTTCCATATCTGTCTTTTAATTTTACTAAAACCCAGTTGCAACCTTCTTCTCCATTAAATTCTGAGTCTGTCATTGAAAGTTTTCCACTTTCTTTATCTAGCCATACATATCCTGAAACCATTACTCTATATTGATGGTTTCTAGCTGTAACAGTCATTTCTCCATTTATTGGTATTGACCATGAAGAGCCTAAATTTTCAGTATAACCATAATATCCATTTTCTCCTTCTATAACTTCTGGTACAACTGTTTCTGTTGCCGTTATTGTATTACTTGTAAAATATGCATACGCACTTGAAAAGAAAAGCGAACACCCCTTGGCGCACGCTGTGACCGAATACGCCGAAGGACACGGCAGCGCGGTTTACGAAGTATCCGAATTTAAAGCAATGCCGGGCAACGGCCTTTCGGCAATGTATCAAAACGAGCTGTTGGTCGGCGGCAACGCAGAATTTATAGAACACTTTGTAAAAGTGCCCGTAAAGCTTAAAAGGCAGGCCGAGGAGCTTTCTGAAAACGGCAAAACGCCGCTGTATTTCTGCCATAAAAATAAAATTCTCGGCGCGATCGCGGTGGCCGACGTGATTCGTGAGGACAGCAAAAAAGCCATTAAAGAGCTTAAAAACATGGGCATTCGCACCGTAATGCTCACGGGTGACAACGAGCGCACGGCAAGGGCGATCGGAAAGCTTTCCGGCGTTGACAGCGTGATCGCCGGCGTGATGCCAAACGAAAAGGAGGCCGAGATCCGCAAGCTTCAGGCCTTTGGCAAAACCGCCATGGTAGGCGACGGCATTAACGACGCGCCTGCCTTAACCAGAGCCGATGTTGGCATTGCGATTGGTGCCGGCACGGACGTTGCCATTGACGCGGCCGACGTTGTATTGATGAAAAGTCAGCTTCGCGACGTGCCTGCCGCGATCCGCTTAAGCCGCGGAACGCTTCGCAATATCCACGAAAACCTTTTCTGGGCGTTCTTTTACAACACCATTGGGATTCCGCTTGCCGCCGGTGTATTTATTCCGCTGGGGCTGACGTTAAATCCCATGTTCGGCGCAGCGGCCATGAGCCTTTCGAGCTTCTGCGTGGTTACAAACGCCTTGCGGCTGAATCTTTTGAAGGTATATAACCCGACGCACGACCGAAAAATGCGGCACAAAAATCCGCATTTTAAGGAAATTGCGGCGCAAAATTCCGCAGAAAAAACGATACAAAAAACGGAGGAAACTACCATGACAAAGACTTTGAAAATTGAAGGCATGATGTGTGGCCACTGCGAGGCCACGGTGAAAAAAGCACTGGAAGCGCTGAGTGAAGTAACATCGGCCGAAGTAAGCCACGAAAGCGGCACTGCCGTGGTAACGCTTCAAAGCGCGGTTGACGATGCAGCTTTGAAAAAAGCGGTGGAAGATAAAGATTACCGCGTTACGGATATTTTATGAAAACCGCTTTTCCGTTTTCACAAAATACCAAATAAAAACAAAAATACTGAGCAGTGCCCTTGACTGCTCAGTATTTTTTGATTTTAAAGTGATTCGTATTTTATCGGTCTTAAAACAGGCTGTCGGAAGAAACTCGACCGCTTGCAGCGCTTTGCGACGCAACCGCCTGCCCGTCCCCGTTTTCAAAACCAGTTCCCCCCTCACCTACTGAGGAAGAAATCGCATTCTGCTGAGTGCTTTCGGCTGCTGAACGTTTTGAAGCACTGCCGCGCGCCCCACCTTTTGAATCGGTATTTTTTGAGGGGTTGGAAAAAGCGGACGATACACCCGAAATATCGGTGCTTTTCTTAGAAAGCGCTTTTTTCTGAACGGCCGCGCTGCTTTCGCCCTTATTGTCCGCAAGCCGTGCGGTATTGTCGCTGTTGCTGTTCCTGTTGGAACCGTTCTCTGCGCCGACTGTTCCGATATTGTCGGTATTACCGATGCTGTCGCCGTTTTTAATCCGTTGTACGTTGTCGGAGGGCGGCTTGCCCCAACTAGCGTAAAAACAAACGGTGGTGTTCTCTTTCGGCGTGAGGGTAAAGGAGAAATCTGCCGCGCCCTTTTTTATCGGCTCGGTGACGTAAAGCACGCCGTGCGAATGATAATCCACAATCTTTCCAAAGCCGCTCGTAGCGGTGCTGTCGTCGGTGACTTTCAGGGCAATCTCATAAGTAACGCCTTTTTTAAGCGCGTATGCGCCGTTTTCACCTTCCGAAACGATTGTACCGACGGCCGCGGCTTCATTCTCTGACGTTTTGACCGTAACCGTTTGTGAAAGCTTATAAGACGCCGCTGAAATTTTTGGCAGCGTACTTTGCGTGGACGCGGTGAACCACGCAAAGGTCAGCGAAAAAAGGCAGGCCATGCTTAATAAAATACCGATCACGGTGGGCGCAAGAATGGCCGACAGATGAACATTGCCCGTTTTGTCGCGGTGTCGGCCGCGGTAAAACAGCTCGCAAATTGCTTTTGCGCGTTCGGGACTGATAAAGGGCAGACAGGATAAATAATAAATTCTCAGCTGTCGTTTCCAATGCTTGCGTTCAAGAGCCGACCCTGCACGGCGCACTTCCAAACGGTAGCTTAAAGCACCGCGGTGAATGCAATATAAAGAGTATACAATTTTCACCGTCACAAGCAGTACAAGCACTGCAATCAGCAGCTGCTCATAGGGTGCAAGTGTTAACGCTTCGCCTTTCATGGCCTGCTCCTTTCGTTATCGGCTCCGGTTGCCTATGTTTTTTCAAAAACCGTCAAGCGGCACAATTTTTTTGGGGGGCTTTGATTGCGCCCTTTGACCGTTTTTGAAAGTTTCTTTAAAAAATCGCAGTGCGAGCGCGCGGTCGAATCTTTTTTGAAAACCCGACCGCACACCCTTGTGGCACATACGAATAATAAGGGGAAAGCAATGTAAAATGGCTTAGTACAAATTAAGCCCCTATCGGCAAAAGTCTTTTCATGCTGATTCAGCAATTGAAAGACAAGGCCATTTCGCTTAATGAATCGTTTTGATTTCAAAGGTTTCGCCAGTAGTTGTTTTCCAAACCAGAGCGCTAATAATCTTGTCTTTTCCGTTGCCGTCAACTACCTTCATTCCCGGAATCTCTTTATAATAGTTTGATCCGCCGCTAATAGAGGCCGTATAAAGAGAAGCAGTATTAGAAGAAATGGTATTTCCGTCATCAATCAACGTAAACGGCAGGTTGGGTCGTTCACCCATGCCAATGTTAATAGCCATATTTTTTGTGTTCGTGTCAGTTGCTTGCTTACTGATGTCAAATTGGTTGTTCTTAATGGTAAAAGTCGGACTTACGGTATGACCTATCCGCTCAATTTTCACAGGGCGAGTACCGGTTACCTTGTTATTAGTAAACACAAACGTTTTAATCGGATTGGCATTATTACCGGAGCCCTCTGTATCCTCACGCCACCAAATAGGGTTGGAATTATTGGCATCCACAGTGTTTGTGTATGCTGTAAACTCGCAACCGTCAAAGGTTACATTTGCAGCATAGCAAGTGCCAATAATAATGCCGTTAAATTTACAGTTTTTAAAAGTTAAGGAATTCAATTCGCTCCAAGGTGTTGTGTACTTCTGAATGTCAAAGCTCACAACACCGTTAAAGGTCATATTTTCAAACACTACATCGCTGTTACCGGGAACAAGCATATACACGGAGGTGTCTTTGAAGTTATCAATTGAACCATATCCCGTTGCGGCACTATTAACTATTCCGTCTTTAAAAGTGAATTTGTACTTTCCGATTTCAGCAGGTCTGGCAGCATATTTGTTAAGCTGTTTATTTCCTAACATAACACCCTTGCCTCTAGCCCCGCTATTGTTTTCATGGTAAGTAAGCTGTTCAGGTTCAAGGTCACCCAAGGAAACTTCTACAGGGGAAACAGTACCGTTATCATCTGTCAGATCACTCAAAGCAAGCGTAGTATTCAGCTTATTTTGGCTTACAACTACCGGATATTGAGCATCCTTGTCGTACTGATCACTCATGCTGTCCTTTTCATAGGTGCTTTGTGTTGCAACCACAGTAATGGAAATACCAGTAATCGTCTTATTCTGATATTTATTGTCAGCGGTGGCTTTCATGGTGCCTTCAATGTTGATCGTATCGGAAGAAACGTTCGTGCCTTCTTTCGGCAGCAACTGCTTGTCGGTTACTAAGGTTGCGCCGTCGGTAAAGGTTGCGGCCGCGCCGCCGTTTACCTTAGAGGTAAAGTCGATCTGAGAAAGCAAGTCGGTATCGCCGGTCGCACCGGAGATCACCACTTTATATTTGAGCGCCAGGCTGCCCTCGTTGCTGATCTTCAGCTGCGGCAGTTTGTAAGTAGCGCCCGGCTCCCACAGAATGTTTGCGTCGGCCGAAAGTTTTGTGCCGTCGGTACGCAAAAAGTTGAGAGTTTCGCCGTCGGCATTCACCCATTCGTCGGACTCATTGTTCCGCATTTTTAAGGAAAGCTTTAAGCTGCCCGACTGAATTTTGTTCACTGCGGTAGATGCCGTGTCGGTGAACCATGCAAAGGTAGCGCCAATAAGCATAGCAACGCACAAAAGCATTGCAAGTACGCCTGAAAGCAGCGCTCTTTTGGTAGATTTTTGCTGTGTCATTTTCTCACAATTCCTTTCTCCATATAGATTTCAAAAAAGCCTTTTTAACCGGATAGAGTGTTTTCTATAACGGTTTTATTTACAAGTTTTCTTTCGCCATTTTGGGCAATCAAAAGGCAAAAGCTTATCTTTTAAAAAGCGAAAAGCACTTCTACCCTTTGATTGTCCCTCCACCGCAAAAAAACGGTGGAGAGAACGTAAAACCCGACAAAAGGATTATTTTGTAACCGTAAACCATTCGCCGTTTTTCTCGGTCTTACAGCCGTCGCCGAGAGCGATCTTGCCGGTGTAAGCGTTTACCGGATCAACCGTGGTAACGCCGGGGTTATAGTTTTTAAACGAACCGCCGTTCACCGTAATCGTGCATCCGGTGGTTGCACTATCCTGATGATTCAACACATAATAGGTGTTGTTAAGCGCGCTTGCTGTTTCAAATTTGCCGCCGTTAATAGTAACAGTTGCCTTACTTCCGCTGGATCGGCTGGTCATAACAAAAATACAGGAAGTACTTTCACTGGTGCCATAGAAGTGGCCGCCGTTGATAATCAGCTTTCCGAAATTGCCAACACGCACAGCGCTGGTCACCCTGTTGGAATAGCTCTTGTCGGAGCCGATCACAGCGCCGGTGCCGTTTGCACTGCTGTCGTTGATCGTTACCAAGCTTTTCTTTCCGGCAACATTGAACACGCCGCCGTTATTCGGCTTTACATCAGCCGCATATTCAAGCTTTACGGAATGACCGTTGAGGTCCACAGTTACGGTTTTCCCGGATAAATAGATCTCATTGGTTACAACCACGTCGTTTACAAGCTTAAAGTAGCCCTTGGCATTTCTCATATGATACGCCTGCTCGCCGGTTGCAATCAGATACGGGTGCGCCGAAGTGCCATCGCCGCCGTTGAAATCGCTGTTGGAAATCACCACGGTAAAGGGAGAGAAATCGTCGGTGGTAAAGGTTACATAGCCGGTGGACGGATCATAAAAATACATATCTTTTGCTGTCAGCGCGTCGGCGCTTGCAGCCTTTGTCAGCACGGTTTCCTTGTGATAAAAACCGATCACGTTTAAGTCCTTGCCAACCGCCATTTGCAGGGTAAAGAACTTTCCGCTTGCGGCAGTCACCTTGTTGCCGTTTTGGTCGATCAGCTTGACGTTTGCACTCAGTGCCTGCGTGCCGGTTTCAACCGTGATGTTAGCAGGTGTTGCGGCCTTGTTCTTCACCAAAGTAAGCGAGGTGGCGTTGGTACTGCCCTTTGGAACCGTAGCCACAATGGTGGGGTCGGTTTCCTTGTCCTGTACCACGGTATCCCCCGAGGTGCTGACCGCCGCCGTTGTTGCAACATTGTCGAACCATGTATCAAACTGCGGCGTGCCGTCGGCATTCTTATCATAGTTGTTACCGTTGCTGTCGTACTCCACGGTGTCCTGCGTTGCGTAAACGGTGATCTTCACGCCGTCGATCGACAGGTTCTGATACGTATTGTCGGCCGTCTTCTGCATGGTGCCGGAAACAGTGAAGATGTCGGAATCGATCGCGGCCGCGGTTTTGGCGGCAAGGCTGTGTTCGCTGCCCATTGTGAAGTCGGTGTTATCGAGCTTCATGGTCCAGTCAATGACCTTGTTCAGCTTGGCGTCGCCGTCAATACCGGTGATCACGATTTTGTATTTTAATGCGAGGTTGCCGTTATTTACAACCTTTAATGCCGGCAGGCTGTAGGTACAACCCGGCTCCCAAAGAATGCCCGCTTCCTGCTTTGCGCTGCCGTCAGTCTGCTTTCTGAGGAAGCTGAGCTTTGTGTCGGCGGTAACTTCCGTCCAGTTGGCATTTTCGCCGGTGGCGTTGTCTGCATAGAACAGCTGAACGTCCAAATTACCCGACTGAATTTTGTTCACTGCGGTAGATGCCGTGTCGGTAAACCATGCAAAGGTCGCACCGATGAGCATGGCAACGCACAAAAGCATTGCAAGCGTG
>CADAVL010000112.1 GCA_902791335.1 Oscillospiraceae bacterium | reverse complement strand
GCACCGCCTATGCCTACGGCAATTTTCACGATGATTTCATCAAAAACCGCATTGCTTTGATCGGCTGTCCAAAGCTTGACGACACGGATTATTCCGAAAAGCTTACAGAAATTATAAAACAAAACAACATCAAAAGCGTTACCTGCGTGCGTATGTCGGTGCCCTGCTGCGGCGGTATTGAAAACGCTGTGAAAACGGCACTCAGGAAAAGCGGAAAATTTATTCCGTGGCGCGTAGTAATTATTGACACAAATGGGAATATTATTGAGGGGTGAGAAAAATGGCACTACCGTATATTAAAAATATCGGGAGAAACGAAATCTTAAGACTGCCTGAAACGGTGGACATTTTACCGGGGCAGGTGGTCAGCAAAACGCTCTCGCAAAACGACGCGCTGAGTCTTACATTGTTTGCCTTTGATAAGGGCGAAGAGATCAGCGCCCACCGAAGTGAAGGCGACGCTATGATCACGGCGCTTTTCGGCAGTGCAACCGTTACCGTTGACGGCAAGGAGCACATTCTAAAAACCGGCGACACGCTTGTTATGCCGGCCGGACTGCCGCACGCGGTGAAGGCAAACGAGGGGTTCAAGATGTTTTTAGTGGTGGTGTTTCCCCAAAAATCAGAATGAGGTGAAAACTGTATGACCGCGAAGATTTTACCGGGCTGTATCGGCTGCGGACTTTGTACCGAGCTTTGCAGTGAGGTGTTCCGTCTTTCCGACGGGGGAACCGCCGAGGTTTACAATCAGCCGGACGACACGCTGAAGGCTGACGCCGAAAACGCCGCCGAGAGCTGTCCCGTGAGCGTGATCGAGCTGGAAAATTAGGCTGACAAACCGCTTTGATCGGCGGCAAATTGTCTAAGATCGGCGGCAAAAAAGCCTAAAAAGATCACACAAAATGACAAAAAAGGCCGAGTGCATTTTTCTAATTGTGCACTCGGCCTTTTTTATTTTTTTAAAGCGTCAATTTAAGCTGACGATAAAAGCTAAGAACCGGCCGCGATAAAACCGGAAGTTTTTCTGCGCGCCGCCGCCTTCGGCGAAAACCCTCCAAAAACGCAGTTGGCGTTTTTGGAGGGTTTCAGCGGTGTCCCCCCTTGCGGGGGAACACCGCGCGGCGCGCAGAAAAACTTCCGGTTTTATCGCGGCCGGTTCGTACTCGTCAGTTTAAATGAACGTCCAGCTGATTAAACGGGATCTCTATGCCGCCGTCGTCCATTGCGCACTTGATCTCCTCGTTAATGCGGTGCTCCGTTTCAAGATAATCCGCGGTGGCCGTCCACAGTCTTAGGCAAAGTACAATGCTTGATTCGGCATTGGACTCCACAAAAACCTGCGGTGCCTCCGGATCGTCCACCACCAGAGGGCAGTTTTTTGCAACCGTCAATAAAAGCTCCTTGGCTTTTTTTACATCGGCGGAATAAGCCACCGAAATTTTAAAATCGTGGCGACGGTTATTATGCGCCGAATAATTTTTGATGGTGGCGCTCATCATAGCGGTGTTGGGCACGGCGATCTGCACGTTGTCCAGCGTGTCGATATAGGTGTGCATCATGCGGATTTCACGAATGACGCCGTCCTGACCGTTCACGCCGATCAGATCACCGGCATTAAAGGGCTTTGTAAACAAAAGCACAATGCCCGAGGCGAGGTTCGCAAGGTTGTCTTTGACAGCCAAAGCAACCGCCGCGCCAACGGCCGCAAACAGGGTCAAAACGCTGCCGACGGGAATCCCTAATTTATCCATGGCCATCACGATCGTTAAAAACCAGACCGCCGCCGAGGCCGCTTTGGAAAGATACTTTTCCGCTACGCCGTCGGTTTTGGTTTTCTGGGAGATCTTTTTAAACACGCGCTTTACGATTTTGCTTGCCAAATATCCAAGCAGCAGAATGATTGCCGTGGCAATGAGATTCGGTATGTAGTCCACAAGCTTTTGCAAAAAGTTTTCCAGCATTTTTTCAAAATGTCCCATTTTATTCACTCCGTCTTCCCACCGGTCGCGCAGTCTTTCAATGACAGAAAGACTGCCGCCGTGATTTGCTATTTCTATCATAAATGTTTTTTTCGCAAATTGCAACAAAAATCACCACATTCCCCGAATTGTCATTATTTTATGCTTTTCTTTTTATCTATTATATGTTATAATTTATTTGTATATCATTGAAAGATTAGGATGTGTCTGATTCTTGGACAAACAAGCCATAAATCATAAGAATAACGATGAACAAGAGGCGCAGTTTTCGGGCAAAAGCACCGCACCGCGTGAGGATCTCATTATTGGAAGAAATCCTGTGATGGAGGCCATTCGTTCCGGCCGGGCAATCGACAAGCTTTTGGTAACGCGCTCCGCTTCGGGCGCAGCCAAGGCGATCCTTGCAAAATGTGCGGAGCGCGGCGTGCCGATCAAAGAGGTTTCATCAAAGAAACTGGATTTTTTATCGGGCGGCGGCAATCACCAGGGCGTGGCGCTCTTTGTTGCTTCCCATGAATATTGCAGTGTGGAGGATATTTTAAACGTCGCAAAGGAAAAAGGAGAGGATCCCTTTTTGATCATTTGCGATGAGCTGGAGGACCCGCACAATCTCGGCGCAATCATTCGCACGGCCGAAGCGGTGGGGGTTCACGGCGTGATCATTCCAAAGCGACGTTCGGTTTCTTTGAGCGGCACAGTGGCCAAGGCCGCCAGCGGCGCACTGGAATACGTAAAGGTAGCAAGGGTAACAAACCTTGTAAAGGAAATGGACGCATTAAAAGAGCGCGGCATTTGGATCTATGGCGCCGACATGGACGGCGATAATTGGAGCCGCGTGGATTATTCCGGCGGCTGTGCTTTGGTAATCGGTTCGGAGGGCAGCGGCATCAGCCGTTTGGTTTCGGAACACTGCGACCGCATTGTATCTTTGCCGATGAAAGGCAGGATCAATTCGCTCAACGCCTCGGTTGCCGCGGGCGTGCTGATGTATGAGGTTGCAAAACAGCGCGGAATTTAAAGGGGCACTTTGGGAATTTTAAAAGATGATCTACAGAAGATGATTTTCAATTTCGAATACGAAAACTTCGGAGGAAATGGGAATGGGATTGTTTAGAAATCGGCACAATAAAGACGACCGCGCCGAGACGGAGGCACTGCAAAACGGCGCAGAATATAGGCCGGATACAATTAACCTTTGGGACGACCGCAGACCGCCAAAAGTGCATCATGCCGTGTCGGTGGATGAAATTTTAAGCGGACTGAGCCTGACGCCGGTGTGTGCCGCAGCAAACGATACGACGGCCGAAACGGGCGCGCCGGACAGCAAAGATAACGCAAAAGACAGCGGCGAAATTGCAAAAAACAGCAGTGAAAGTGTAAACAACGGCGGCAAAAGCACCGCCGCGCCCTTGGCGGCAGATGCACCGATCGAAAAAGGTTGGGACAACAAGGCCGACAAAACCGCACCGACCGAAAAAACTGAAAAACCGGGCGAAAAAGCCGAACCGGTCAAGGCGGAAGCAACCCCGACCGAAAAGCCGGCGGAACGATTGGCCGAGCAAGGAGCAAAAACCGCCGAAGATCCGGCTGAAAATACGGTTGAAGCGTTGATGAAAACGGTTAAAGACCCAGCCCAAAATACAGCCGAAAAGTCAATTGAGGCGTCGGCAAAAAAGACCGAAAATTCGGTCAAAAGCGCCGCTGAAAATCAGAAAAACAATCAGAAAAACCGCGAGGAAACCGTTGAAAACCGCGACAGCACGGTAAGAGTTCCCAAAGCCGAACCGCCGAAATATAAAGACCCCGGCTTTCATGCAGAGGTGGAAATTGCGGCGCGCCCCGGCACGCCGGCCGAGCAGGAAAAGGCGGAATTCTCCGAGGAGTTTTTCCGCGAACCGCAGGAATTTGAAAACGCGCAGGAAGCGGAAACCGACGCGGCTTTTTCTGCCGCAATGAATGCCGCAGGCAAGAAAGTTTCGGCCGCCGACGGCGAAGAAGACACCGCCGAAGATGCAAAAAATGAGAGCGACGAAACGCGCGGGGAAAGCGCTCAGACCGAAGATTCGGCGGCGCCGAAATCGGCCGCTGAACGTGCGGACGAACTGATTCGCCGCTTAAAAGCGCAGGCTTTTTCCGCGGTGCAGGGACTTTCGGACGAAGAAGACCCCGAAAACAACGCCACTGATGTTTTAAACGGCCGAAAAGCGCCCGACATTCACGAGGATAAAAAGAACGCCGACAGCCGCACTTTTGACAGCGAAAGTGCCGCGAAACTGACAGAAAACGAAACAAATGAGGTGCCGAGCGCCGCGGAACGCCCGAATAGCAAAGAGGACAACGACGCGCCGACGGCCGCATACATAAACGGCACGGAAAAAAGCACCGCGCCGACGACTGATGAAAATACGGCGAACCCGACCGTGCAAGCAGCCGAAAATCCGAACGAGAGCAAAGAGGAATCGGACGAAAACGCCCCGAAAAGCGAACCGGTCGGTCACCGTGCCGGTTCATTAACGGCGGAAGAGCTTTTGGGTATTTCCATGAGCGGCACAAACGAACACCCCACACCGAATGTCTTGAACGCCGGCGAGGTTTTGGGCAAAGAGGGCACTGCGGTGCCGCACGCCGCCCAACACATCGTGGGGCTTCATCACACAGAGGACGAAAGCCTTTTGGAAGAGCTTTTTTTGACCCGTGCGGAAAAACGGGCGCAGAGAAAAGCGCAGAAAAAGGCCGAGCGCATGGCGAAAAAATCCGCGAAATCTGCTGATCACAGCGTTGAGGATGCCGAGCATTCGTCTGAAAGCAGTGCAAAAGACACCGCCGAAAGCGCTGTGACAAATTTCACCGATCCTACTGCCGAAAGGACCGCCGACTTCGCGGCCGAAAACGGCGCTTTTGTCGCCGAATCCACGGCCGGACAAAAGCTGAGTGAGGAAGCAGGAACGGTGCTGCGCGACAGCGCAAAAAAGGCCGAAATTTCGGATGCGGCCGCAAAAATCCATACAACCGAAAATACAAATTCCGCAGAAAACAGAAAAGCAGCCGAGGCCACCAAAACGACGGAACTTCCAAATCCGGCGACTTTGGACAATACCGACGACAAAACGGACGGCGTGCCGCACCTGAGCATTGAAGTTCCGGAAAGCGGAGAGGTCAAGCCCCACCACCCTGCGGCAAACACCTCCAAGGAAGAAAGCGCCGACCGGGAGCAGATCAAGCTGTCGCCTACCGCGCAGGTGCTTTACGACCGCATGATGGCGGAGCTTGTGCTGGAGCACAAATTGCACAGCGAGCCTCAGAACAGGGAAACCGCCGACGAAAAGGGCAAAGAGAAAGCGGACGAAAGCTCCGACAAATCGGAAAATATCGGCCAAAGCGGCAGCGACCGTCAAGCGGCTGCAAAATCTTTTGAGAGTTTCGCACAAAAAACCGCGCAGTCGGGCAGCAATGCGGCCAAAGCGGCCGATGTTTCAGGCCAAAGCGGCGTTTCCGGTGACGGCGTTGGCACGGAAAATGTGCCGCAAAAAAGCCGCGAGAACCGCGAAAGCCTGGCCGACAGTATTTTTAATTCTCTCAGTGAGAGCCTTGCGGACGAAAATCCGCTGAGCCGGCAAAAAAGCCGCTCGGCCGATTCGCTTTTGTCCAAATGCCGCAGCTATGTCAACCCGAAATACGATCTGGACGCCCCGACAGGCAGCATTGACGACATTATTCATTCGGCGGAAAAAGGCGCAAGAGAGCGGCTTTCCAATTTTTACGATATTCAAAGCGACGAACCGGTGAAACGAACCGCCGAGAAGCATGATTTTTCTGCCTTTACGGCCAGAACCGCAAAGCAGAACGACGATCTTTCAAACACCATCAGCATTCCCGTAAAGCTTTCGGACGAATCCTCTGAAAATGCGGTGATCAAAAGCGCTTCGGGCGATATTAAAAACTTCCAATACAGCTTTGCTGATCATTCGGAGGAGCCGGATCCCGACGATCTCGGCCAGACGAGGGTTGTGGATATTCAATCCTCCGCCGCCGGCAGAAAACAGGTGACCGATCCCGAAAAAATGAAGCAGATCAAAATGCACCTGCAAAAGCTTGCCGAAGAGGATCCGGAGGACGATCTTGAGAAAACGCAAAAGGTGAAATTTACCGGCGTGAGCGAACCGGAGGTGCCGGATACAGAGGTTTCCTCCTTTGACGATGATCTGGCGCTGGTGGACGATTACAAGGATATTTCCGACGCGCAAACCGTGCGGACCGACCTTTCGTCACAGCGCGTCAGCGTGATTGCAAGGCTCATACCCACTGCGGTCATCACCGCCGTGCTGTTCCTTTTGAATCTCGTGTTCCGCGACGCGCTGGTCAAAAGCTCGCAGATGACCTACACGCTTTTAAATCTTCTTTTGACTTTGGGCGCGCTTTGCATCAACCTGAAAACCCTGCGCGGCTTTGTGGGCGTTGTCTGCGGTGCGCCGGACATGGATTCTCCGTCGGCACTGGCCGCCGTCACCACCCTTTTATATACGTTTGCGGCCGCGATCTCCGGCAATCTTGCCACCCTGCCGCCGCTGGCACCGATCGGCACCATGGCACTGACATTCAACCTTTTTGCAAAGCTCTCCATTTTAAAACGGGTGCGCCGCGGCTTTGAAGTGATTGCAAACGACCGTGAAAAGAAGGCCGTCACCTTTGTGGCGGATCGAACGGCCGCGAAGCTTCTGGCCGGTGATTCCGTGATCGGCGACGCGCTGATTGCCACCGGGAAAAGCACCAAAAACATTACAAACTACTTAAAGAACGCCTACAGTGAGGACGCTTACGAAAAACGGCTGACGCCGCTGATCGCCGGCACGCTGATCGTTGCCGCCGTGTTTTCACTGATCG
>CADAVL010000111.1 GCA_902791335.1 Oscillospiraceae bacterium | reverse complement strand
AACTTTAAACAATGATCCTTTTTTAAAAGCATTTTTAACGCCTTCTTTCTTGAAAAGTTTATAGATTTTTCAGGCAATATATGATATAATCAGATTGTCGTTAATACAATAAATTAGAATTTAGGAGTTGAAAGAATGAAACCCTTTTCATATTATGATAATCAAGCGATGGAACCTTGGTGGGATCAATCTCATGAAAAGAATTCAAATAATTTCAAAAATGCAAGAGTAATTTACAAAATAATGCCATGTAAAATTTTTTGCTCTACTTCTCATTGAAAACTGCCGCCGCAGGTAAATTAAATTCTCAGAATTGCGCCGACTTCGTTCAGATTTGCAAAAACGCGCATCATCACGGCCTCCACCTGCTCATCGGTCAGGGTCGCGTCGGCCGAGCGGAGCGTCAGGCTGTAGGCCACGCTCTTTTGACCCATGGGAATCTGCGCACCCATGTAAACGTCGAACAGGCTGATGTTTTCGCACAGCGCGCCGGCACCTTTCTTAATGGCTTCATAAAGCGTGCCGACCGGAAGATCAACGTCGCAAAGCAATGCAATATCACGGGTAACGGCCGGGAATTTCGGCAACGGCTTATAAAGCACCGGCGGCTTCTCGTATTTATAAATCGCCGGCAGCTGGATTTCGGCAACGTATACCTTGGTGTCAAGGTCATATTTTTTGGCGGTATTTGGGTGAACTTCGCCAAATACTGCGATTGGGCTGTCGCCGAACATTACGTTGGCCTGTCTGCCGGGGTGGAGATACGGCTCTGAAGAGCGGTCGAATTTCACTTCCATGCCAAAAGCTTCATACAACTGCTCGATAATGCCCTTTAAGGTGAAAAAGCTTTCGTCGTCGCCGTAGATACCTAAGCACAGGTGCGGAATTTCATCGGGCTGTTCGGTGAGCGGTAAAACGTGCGCTTTAAAAATTTTGCTCAGTTCAAACATTCTCACCGCCGGAATTTTGCGGTTATAGTTCGTGGAAAGGGTGGAGAGCATACTGGTGACTAACTGCGTACGCATACAGGAGTATTCGTCGCCCAGAGGATTTAAAATGCGGATCACCTTGCGGCGGTCGTCGTCTGCCGCAAGATTTAACGGCTCCAATGCTTTGCTGCCGATAAAGGAATAGTTTACAATTTCACGCATTCCTGCGGCAGAAAGGAGCGTTTTAATTTTGTTGTCCTTAATGCGTTCGGGCAGTAAACTGCCGCGATGAACCTCACCGGTCATCGGCGTACCGTCCATGTGATCGTAGCCGTAAATACGGATTACTTCTTCGGCAAGGTCGGCTCTGCCCTCAATATCGTCGCGGAAAGAGGGAACAAGGCATTTTAAAGTGCCGTTTTGAAGCTCTGTAGGGATCTCCAGACGGTTTAAAATATTCTGCATGGTTTCGGCCGGAACATCAATGCCCAAGAGGTCGTTAATGCTTTGCACGGTGACATTCAAAGACCGTGGTTTCGGCAGACCCTCGTTCAGGTCGATTGCACCGTCGATAATATCGCCGGCGTCCAGTTCATCAATCAGCTGTAAAGCGCGGTTCATGGCGTATTCCACATTGTTGATGTCCACGCCGTGCTCAAAGCGGCCGCTCGCTTCGGTACGCATACCAAGCCGTCTTGACGTTTTGCGGATATTGTCGCGGCGGAATTTCGCACATTCTAAGAAAAGATCCTTTGTGTCGTCTTTAATTTCGCTGTTGAAGCTGCCCATAATACCGGCAAGGCAGGAGGGGGCTTCGGCGTCGGCAATGACCAGCATCTCGCTTGTGAGGGTGTGATCCTTTTCGTCAAGCGTTTTGATCTGTTCGCCGTCCACAGCGTTGCGGATAATGATTTTGCTGCCGCGGATATCGCGCTTGTCAAAGGCGTGCATCGGCATGCCGGTCTCCAGCATTACAAAGTTTGTAATATCCACAATGTTGTTAATGGGGCGCATACCGGCAGAGCGCAGGCAGAGCTTCATCCACTCCGGCGACTCTTTTATGCGGAGATTTTTGACTATGCGGCCGTAATAACGGGGGCAAAGGTCAAAGTTATGATCTTCAATGGCAATTTCGTTGTGAATATCGCCGCCGGACGTTTTATAGGTCGGCTTGGGACTTTTGAATTCTTTGTCCAGAACCACGGAAACTTCGCGCGCAATGCCCAAAACACTCTGACAATCGGGGCGGTTGGCCGTGATACTGAAATCAATGATATAATCGTGCAAATTTAAAAGGTCGCGCATATCGGTGCCGGGTTTTGGTTCGCCTTTTAAAATAAGGATACCGTAAACGCCTGCACCGGGGTAATCGGCTTCGGTCAGGCAAAGCTCCTCGCCCGAGCAAAGCATACCGTTGGAGGCCACGCCGCGCAGCTTGCCTTTGGTGATCTTCATGCCGTTGGGCAAAAGGGATTTATGCAGAGCGGCCGGAACATAAGCGCCTTCAAAGATATTGGAAGCGCCGGTAACGATCTGCACCGGCTCGTCGGCGCCGACATCAATTTGGCAAATTTGCAGATGGTCGGAATCTGCGTGTTTTTCAATTTTTTCAATGCGGCCGACCACTACGTTCTTCATGGTGGCGGAAAGATCCACAAGCTCATCAATTTCAAATCCGGCCAAAGTCATGCGGTTGCAAAGCTCTTCCACTGAAACGTCGATATCAACGTATTTTTTTAACCAATTAAGTGAAACCTTCATTTTTGTGCCCTCCTTACTTATCAAACTGCTCTAAGAAACGCTGATCGTTCTCAAAAAGCAGGCGAATATCGCTGATCTTATAGCGTGTGGTGGTCAGTCGGTCAAGGCCGATACCAAACGCAAAGCCGGTGTATTCTTCGGGGTCGATGCCGCAGTGACGGAGCACGTTCGGGTGTACCATACCGGCACCGAGAATTTCAATCCAGCCGGTGCCCTTGCAGACGCGGCAGGAGGAATTCTTTCCGCGACATTCGGGACAACTGACGTCCACTTCAACCGACGGCTCGGTGAAGGGGAAGAAGGAGGGACGGAATTTGACTTCGGTTCCCTCGCCGTAAATTTCACGGGCGAACTGCTCCAAAATACCTTTCAGGTCGCAAAGGGTAACACCCTTGTCCACAACCAAGCCCTCGATCTGGTGGAAAACAGGGGAATGGGTGGCATCCACCTCGTCGGCTCTGTAAACACGGCCGGGGCAAATAATGCGGATCGGCGGTTTGCGGCTGGTCATGGTTCTGATCTGCGCGGCCGAGGTCTGGGTTCTTAAAAGTAGGTTTTCGCCAAGATAAAAGGTGTCCTGCATATCGCGCGCGGGGTGATCGTCCGGCACATTTAAAGCTTTAAAATTATAAAAATCGGTCTCCACTTCAGGGCCGTCCACAACGTCAAAGCCCATGGAGCGGAAAATGTCAATCATATCATCGAGCATGATGTTCAAAGGATGCAGGCCGCCTTTTTTAGAGCGAACGCCCGGCAGGGTTACGTCCACCGTTTCGTTTTGCAATTTCAGCTCCTGCGCTTTTTCGCGAAGCTTTTCGGCGCGCTGTTCAATATTGTTTTCAATTTCGGCACGAATCTTATTTGCAAGCTGTCCCACAACCGGACGCTCCTCGGCCGAAAGCTTGCCCATTTGCTTTAAAATAGAAGTAAGATCGCCCTTTTTGCCGAGATATTTCACCCTGAGTGCTTCAAGGTCTTTTTCCGCAGCGGCATTTTTCAGCGCCTCTAAAGCGGATTCTTTGATCTGCTCAAGTTTTTCCTTCATGGTTTAACCTCCCTGAAAAATAAAAAACAGGCTTCAGTCCACAAAAGGGACGAAGTCTGAACACTCCGTGGTACCACCCACATTTTTGCTTTTTGGCTTACAATATAAGATTTTGTAAAAGCCTTACCAAAAGCAAACACTCTTGTGACTTTGTAACGGCGGTCAGCCGTCAGCGCCTACTGAGAACGGGAAAAAGCCGAACAAAGCTTTTGCACGATAGGGTTCAGCACTGCCGCTCCGGAGGGAAATTCGTTTTAAGGTCCCGTGTCAAGCGGCGCTTTCAGCCTGTGACGCCGCCTCTCTGATGCCTGAAAAACCTAAACTACTGAAAAAGCTTTTTTTCAGCGCGAACATGAAAACTTTGCGCGCGGGCTTTTAACCCCTATAAGCTTTTACTCCATCATAGCGTTTGATACCTTTATAATATAACACGTTA
This sequence comes from Oscillospiraceae bacterium, assembly GCA_902791335.1. GTDB lineage: Bacteria > Bacillota > Clostridia > Oscillospirales > Acutalibacteraceae > UMGS1532. Next base: position 2,737 of record CADAVL010000111.1, on the reverse strand, counting down.
TTATAAGTTTTTCAAGTGTTTTATTTGCTTTTTGCGTCGAAATCATGTATAATATTTTAAAATAAGCGCGCGGTGCGGCCAAAACGCGATTTTTAAGGAGAACATAAAAATGGAACTGGAAACCTACAAAGAGCAGCTTGTAAAAATAAAATCCACAAAAGCGGTGTTTGCCGGAAAAATTATGATCTGGCTTTTTGCCGCTCTTGCGGCTGCCGCATTTTTTATGCTGGCGCTGCGGATCACGCCGTTTTTAATGCTGCTTTCGGCAGGTATTTTGTATTTGGCATATAAGCTTTGCAACACGATGAATATTGAGTACGAATACCTTTGCGTGAACGGTTCCTTTGATGTGGATAAGATCGTGAATAAGGCATCAAGGAAAAATGTTCTGTCCTTTGATTTAAAGGACGTTGAAAGCATTGAAAGATGGGCGGACGACAAAGCGCAAAAGGTGCAGAATTTAAAGGTTCATCAATGTACGGACGACCTTCAAAACGCCTGGGTATTCACGGTAAAGGCCAACAAAAAAGGTCGCTGCAAGGCCGTGATCTCGCCAAACGATGAAATGAAACGACTGATGAAGCGCTTTCTTGCGCCGTCGGTGGCACGTTCCTTTTCGTCGGATTCTTAATTTTAAACTGAAGGTCAAAGACTGAAAATTCGGGGTTTACATAAAAATTGCCGTGCGGCGTTTTGTCGGCGGCTTTTATTTTAAAAGATCATAAAGGAGCACATGATGACAATTTTAGATAAACAGAATATCCGCAATGTGGAAAATGCGGCGATCAGCTCCGGCTTCAGCGCGGCGCGCATGATGGAAAATGCCGGCTCGGCCGCAGTGAGCGTATTACTTGAAAAAAAGCAGGTGCAAGGGCAGTATATTGTGGTGCTTTGCGGCGGCGGTAATAACGGCGGCGACGGCTTTGTGGTAGCAAGAAAGCTTCACGAGGAGGGCGCAAAGGTCGCGGTGATCTTAATTAGCGGAATGCCAAAAACCGCCGAGGCGCAGGAGGCACTTTCCAAGCTGACAGCGTATCCGATCAGAATTTATAAAGAAAACGACAGTGACGCGCGGCTTGCCTTAGAGGGCGCACAGATCATTATTGACGCAATCTACGGCATTGGTTTTCACGGATCGGTGGACGAAAACGCGGCGAGGATCCTGGCGCTTGCCAACCGACTGCCTGCGTACCGCGTGGCGCTGGATCTGCCGAGCGGCTGTGAATGCGATACCGGTGCGGTTTACGGCACCTGCTTTTCGGCGCATTTAACGGTGACCTTCATTGCGGTAAAGCCGTGTCATGTTTTGGCGCCGGCGTCGGATTTCTGCGGCAAGCTGGTGCGCGTTGGAATCGGTCTTTCCAAAACCATGATGGCGGCAGGGCAGTCGAATATTTATTTAATTGATACGGCATTTGTAAAAAATGCGTTACCGAAGCTTTCAAAAAACAGTCACAAAGGCACCTGCGGCACAGCACTGATGCTTTGCGGCTCGTACGGTATGGCCGGTGCGGCGCTGCTTTCCGGCAAGGCGGCGCTTAAAAGCGGCGCAGGGCTTTGCCGCATTATTTTGCCCGACGCGATCTACCCGATCGTGGCCGCGGCGCTTCCGGAGGCGGTCTATCTGCCGCTGCCCACGCGCTCGGGCACGGTGGACGCCGACGCGTATCCGAAAATTTTCGATGAAGCGCAAAAGGCCAACGCAATGTGCATTGGCTGTGGGCTGAAAAACACCGAAAACACGGCTGCTTTGGTGACAAGACTTTTAAAAAATAATAAAACGCCGCTGGTAATCGACGCGGATGGCATAAATATTCTGAGTGATAATATAGATATATTACCCGAAATTACAGCTCCGACCGTTCTGACGCCGCACCCCGGTGAAATGGCACGGCTTTTGCACGTTTCAAAAGAGGACATTGCCAAAAACCGTTTTATGGTGGCCGGTGCGCTGGCACAAAAATTTAAGATGACGGTGGTATTAAAAGGTGCGAACACAGTGGTGGCACTGCCCGACGGTACTTTATATGTTTGTATGTGCGGAAATCCGGGCATGGCGACCGGCGGCAGCGGCGATACCCTTGCAGGTATAATTACGGCGCTGATGGCCGGTGGCATGACGCCGCAAAACGCCGCGATCTGCGGCGTGCAGATTCATGCCATGGCAGGAGATATTGCGAGCGCCAGGCATTCTATGCACGCTATGCTTCCAAGCGACTTGATAGATTGTATCGGTGACGTATTTCGGGAATTTGAGGAATAAAGAGGTTCCCGTTTTATGAAACGTGCCGCAAAGTTTTTGGCGCTCTTATTGGTATTTTTATTTATTTGCGTAATTTTCTGCGGCTGTGAAATGCCGCGGCCGACCATCGTTTTCAAAGGTGACTTCGGGACGCAGGTCAAGCTGAAATGCGGCGATTTTACGGATAGCTACCGTTTGAAAAAGGATGACGGCGGTATTACTTTTCAGTCGAGCGCCGAAGGACTTGATTTTTGTTTGAAAGACGGGGTGCTGACGGCCGCGCTCCAAGATACAAAAATTACGGTTCCTGACAAAATATCAAAAAATGTACCCGTGAAGATCTTGGCGGAGATACTCAATGAATCGGCCGGGAAAGAGGTTACCAAGGACTATAACGGTGTGCTGTCTTTGCACGGAACGGCGGCGTTTGGGGAGTGGTGTATCACGGTGGCTGAAAACGGTGTACCGCAAAAATGCGCGGTGCCGCAAAGAAAG
>CADAVL010000110.1 GCA_902791335.1 Oscillospiraceae bacterium | reverse complement strand
ACGCTCATTTTAGGTCGTAGATTTTTTGAGTGCTTGGATTTTTTGCAATGTGGGGGCACAAAACGCAGCGAATATTTTCGGATTAACGAGTATTTTAACTCCGCAGTGCGGAAAATCCGCACTCAAAAAACAGGTTCGGATTTATTATCGCTTGCCTAGGCTGACGAGACAAAGAACCTCGTTACGGTTTGGTATTTTGCCTTTTACCGTCGGCATTGCACTCATTTTTGAAATACAAAAGTATTCCTAAAAATTCGTGCTTCCCCGAATGAAAAAAAGCAAAAACACAAACGCTCCGATCTGCCAAGCATTGAACCGACCGCAATAAAACCGGCAAGCTTCCCCGCGCGCCGCCGCCTTCGGCGAAAAGCCCACCCGAAACGCCTGCGGCGTTTCGGGTGGGCTTTCAGCGGATTTCCCCTTTTGAGGGGAAATCCGCGCGGCGCGCGGGGGAGCTTGCCGGTTTTATCGCGGCCGGTTCTTTTACTGGCGGTCGGGTCAGCGCGCAGGAAAAACTCCCGATCTTCTCGCGGCCGGTAATCCCGTTTTATGCCTTGCCTTTCGAAAAAATCCGTTATCAAAAAACCTGCGGCCTAAAACGAGTGAGCAGTCGTCAGATTCCCTAGACAAAACAATCAAAGAATCGTCCAGCCGAACGGCGGCAAGGTCTTGCCCTCAAAGCTTTGTGTGCGGTCGCTCATGTTGCCCACCACGCGCGTGCCGTTTTCATAGGTTGCAATCTGCACGCCGTCCGACAGCTTTTCATACCGCACCATGTATTCCTGCTGCAAAGATTTCAGCGGTTCATAAAGATCCATGCCTTCTTTGATCGCCTTGGCCGCCGCCTCGATCTCCGCGTCGGTCTTGCAGGTCAGATCCTCTTTGCCCATCCAGTTGTCCTTCGGATCGGCTTTAAACCGTGAATGAAAATAGAACGTGGGAATACCGCCCTGCATAATAAAGTGCAGCCGATCCTCGGGCGATTTTACAGTGTAGTTAATGGTCTGCGAGCTGGGATTATAAAGCACAATGCCGTGATAGGCCAGCTCAAACACCGGCAGCTGATCGGTGATCAGCGGCGACTGCGACGTGCCGAATTCGCCGATGCTGATATAAAGGCCGTAATCCAGCTGATCCAGTACAAAATCGAAGCAGCCCTCGGAGGAAAAACCGCCAAATTCCTTTTTGCAAAGGCCGGCAATTTCCTGCATGAGCGAAACCCCCTCTTTTGTGGTGCAGGGGTGATCCTTGTCAAAGCAGACGTCCGGCTCCACAATGGAAAGCACGTCAATAAAGTGCAGGCCGTTTTCGCCGTATTTCAAAAGTTCCGGCATATCTCTTTTGTAGTTCTTGAGCTGTCTTTTGGGACAAACGTGATAAGCCAGACCGCCGCTGTAGTGCCCTTTTTGCTGCGGCTCGTTTTCGCGATCCTTTGCGGCGTCATCAAAGGTGAAGGTGTCGGCAATCTCAACCGAGTCAATGAGATTGGTGTGGGTGGAAATACGGTAGCCGAGCTTTTTTACATGGTCAATGGCCTTTTTAAAGCCCTCGTTGCCGCCCAAACGCTCGTCGGCCGGAAAAAGCTGCGGAAAGCGCCCGTCGTGGCCGCCGATGTTCCAGCCAACCAGTTGTAATTCCGCCGATCGTACACCCTTTGCTTTCAGCGCGTCTGCAATCCTGCAAACGCCTTCAAAATCGCAGGCGATCAGCATTTCCGGCTCAGTTTCGGGCGTTTGGTGCAAAATGGGCGAGGGGCTCTCTTTCCACGCCATGCGAATGCGAATGAGTGCCTCCTCAGAGGATGCGGCCAACCGCGCGTCTTTTAAGAATTTCTGCCTTAGCGGTCGGATCTCCGAAAGCGCCAGTCGGCGATTGCGCTCGGCGGCAGCCATATCGTTGTAATCGCCCGATTGCGCCAGCTCGATGATCTCAAGCTCCACGTCCTTATACGGGCGGTCGCTGTCGATCACCGTAAAATCCACAAATGGCGTCACGGTGTAAACATTGTCCTGCCGCGTGACTTCATACTGGAAGCGGTAATCGCGCTGAAGCCGTACCAAAAGGCAGCAGTCGGGCTTTTTTATGCCGTAAAATGAGACAACGGGAATGCCGTAGCTGAAAGTTTCGTCTTTTCCCGGCTTGAAATCGATCTTCGGATCGCCCGACATGGTGATACACCGCGGCAAAATATAATAGCCGTCGTCGTTCGCATGAGCCTTGGAAAGCGCGCCCAAAAGCAATACTTTTTTTGCCGTTTTAAAGCTTTCAAGCGGCAGCGTTAGCTTTAATATATTGTTTTCGCGACGGACTTTAAAATCCAGTCGCTCGCCTTTTTCATTCACTGCATAAAGCATCTTTTCCTGTATCATAAAGGTGCCTCCCCCTCAGATTTGCTGCGAGCACGGCTTTTAAAAAAGCCCTGCACTTTTTTATTGATTATAAAAGCACCCTGTGGTAAAATCAAGATAAAAAATAAAGAAAAAATGTCAAATTTTTAATAATGGGAGGCAAACCACCTTGGATTTTGCACAGTGCAATCCGTTTATCAGAAACGCCATGCACCAGGCGCTGATTTTAGAGGGCAGTACCCTGCGCTGCGCTTACGACCACCGCCTGTTTTTCATCACCTCCGGCCACGGAACACTGCTTTTAAAGGAGCAGTCCGTGCCTCTTGCGCCCTACTCCGCCTTGATCTTGAACCCCGGCGTGCCCTACGGCTTTTCGGGCACGATGGGCGCATTTGTTGTGAATTACGATCTTTCCAATACCTCTGCCGGGCAAAAAGAACCGCGCTGTCCTGTGAGTACCGACTGCTTCGATCCTGCTGAGATCTTTGATCCAAAAACGTTGGACGAAAATCCTCCGTTTATGGTGCAATCCAACGCGGTTTCGCTTTTGGAAAGCATTCAAACATTGGTGGGGGAATTTTCCGGCGGTGAGCCTTTTGCGGCCGAGGCGGCGTCGGCGCAGATGAAGCTCATTTTAATTGAATTTCAGCGGATTTTGGTGCCGCATTCGCGCAAAGAAACGCTATGCGACGAAATTGACAGCTACATTCGCATGAATTTAAAAACGGTGAACAACAAAGAAATTTCCGCACATTTTGCCTACCACGAGGTCTATTTGAGCGCGCTTTATAAATCGGTGCGCGGCATAAACCTGCATAAAAAAATTGAAAACGAACGCATTCGCTTTGCCTCGGAGCTGCTGACAAAGACCGATTACAGCATCGGCCTGATCGCCGAACAGCTGGGCTTTGCAACCAGGAGTCATTTTTGCAGTGCATTCAAGCGTTGTACCGGCGTTACACCGAACATTTTCAGAAATTCTGCACAGCATTGAATATTTTTAAATCCCCGCAGTAAAAATAACGCGCTCCCCTTATCATTTGCAAAAAAAGCTACCGGAACATTTTCAAAAACCGGTAGCTTTTTATTTTTCTTTTGGCTGCCCCGTTTTTATCATTCGGCAGCAAAAGATAAAATCTTATATAATTTTTGCCGGATCATCAAAGGTTGAAAGCCGGAATTCGCCGCTTTCGGTAACCTCCGCCACCGCCGTGCCGATCTCGGCGCAAAGCAGGGTCGATTGATGCCGCTTGCCCTCAAACGTGGCATTTTTAAGTCCGTTTCCGTAATCCTCCATAAAGGTAGAGCGCGAAAAAGCAGAGCAGTTTGTGGGTACGTACACAAATTCCGGATTGACTGCGCGCAAAAATTCCACGCTTGTATCGCAGTGAAAATGATGATTGGCATAAAAATACTGACAGGATAGTTCTTTTTCTCGTCCGAGCTTTTTAAAATGTGCCAGGTTTTCGTCTTGCGTATAGGCGTAATTATCGGCACCGTGATAATAGCCGAAATCATGAAACCGCAGCAAAAAGGAAACCGACGTGGCATTTTCATAGTTGTGCTCATTAAAGGCAACACCGTCCGTAAACTTCGGCATCACGGGGGTTCCGTCCTCTGAAAATCTGCTGCAAAGCGCCGTTAGCGCCACGCCGCCGAGATCCCAGATTTTATGTAATTCATCGTAAGCACAAACCATGCTGCTGTCAAGATAACGGTAATTCTTTAACTTACGGTAGCGCTCCTCTTTTGGCAGCCGCACCCAATCTGCGGCATCGGCTGCGTTCGGCTTTTCAATGCCGCTTTCTTTTAATATTTCGTCCAAAAGTCCAAAATGATCCGAATGAAAGTGGGTCAGCAGCACGTAATCCGGCTGAATGCCCTGACGTTTCAAATAAGGAATCACCGTTTTTTGAGCCCTGTCCGCTTCGCCGGTGTCCACAAGCAAGGTCTTGTTGTTCGGCAGCTTTATAAGGCTCGAATTGCCGTGTCCCACATCAAACGAAACAATTTTTAAAGGATACGCCTGATATTCTTTGAAAACAAGAAGCGAAAGGCTTTGCGTTTTGCCGCTTTCAAACCGGAGCGTTACCGTGTGGCGGCCGGACGTTACATTCACTTGGCCAAGATCTAAGTACAAATGATTTTCTAAAAGATCATAACCGCTGTAATAAACATTGCCGCGGCCGAATTCCGCTTTGTGATTTGTGAACGGTATCGGCGTATCTTCGCAGAGCACCGCAACCAACGGGTCGTGAAAGCTCTTGTACACAAAGTGCAGCCTTTGCGGTTTGTTGAGAAAATAACTGCACATTTTAGGTGTGACCGCCGGCGAAAGCTTCGCCGGCGCGTCCGACAGCTCAAGGCCCTTAATAAACAGCTCATGCCCAAAAGTATGGGTCATTTTTATGGTATTTTTGCCCTCGTAAAGTGCGATCTCGAAGGATGTTTCCGATCTGCCATACGGCAGCGGCGGCATATAGCCGTGCTCTTTGTCACCGCTTCTGACAAGCAGCTTTACCCACTGATCCCAGTCGTTGTGGAAATAGCGGACCTTCAATGTGTAAAGCCCCGTCTTTTTTACGATGACGGCCGTTTCAAGGCCGCTCCCCTCGCAAAGCAGAACCGCTGCGTTTGCGATTCGGTTCCATTCTTCTGTACACTTTAAAATCGGAAGTTCCATAATGCCACCCTTTTATTCTTGTGTTAAAATTGTGTTTAAAAGCGCAGTAATATCCGTTACGCTTACCGTGCCGTCGCTGTTGTAATCGGCCGGAGCCACGGTTTTGTAGTCATCCGGGGTCGGATTTAAGATCTGTGCACGGATACTCACAACATCGGTCACCGTGAGTGTGCCGCTGTAATCCACGTCGCCACCGACATAACCGCAAAGGGTATTGCCGCGGTAAAGAACATTGTAGGGCACTATGCTCAGCGAAATATACGGCTTAATCGGTGCAGTAGTGCCATCGTCATAAAGCGCTAAAATTTCAAGCGGCTTTGAAATATCCACATAGTTTTCATAAAATCCGCCGGAGGTAAGGCTTTTAAACTTTTTATAAGCCGCAATATCCGGCGCGGCATTTTCATCCGTCGGTAGATAAAATCCGTGATTCTCGGAAAATTTTTTCCGAAGTTCCCCGGTACTTGCAAGCGCGGTTGTAAGCATTCCACTGCCAACCGGCTTTTCAAAAACACCGTCCAAATAGAAATTGTCGGTGCCGGTGCCCTGAAATTCGCCCACAACGGCACCAAAAGCCAGCAGCCCCATAGACGGGTTAAAGCCGGAGGAGAAATTGGCTTTTTTATAGATTTCTTCTCTCAATTAATACATTTTTGAAGGATATAGATCGTAGCATCACTATTGTATTCACAAGATAGTATAGATATAGCAAGAATTATTTCATTAAACTCCATAATAGATATTTTCAGCCATATTTAAATACATTTTCTGCTTTTATAGATATGCCAAACCAAAATAGTTCATTAATTTCATAATATTGATATCATCTCGAATATTTCATTCAAAACGTATATAGATTTTGCGTTCGTATTATTTCATTCCAAAACATTATAGATTTCAGGGCCAGTATTACATTAGTGGTCATCATAGATTTAATACCAAACAGTACATTATGGAATATTATAGAAATCTTCGGCAGCATTTCAATCGTGAAGCTTATAAATATACTGTAGTATAATACATTGACGAGATTTATAGATTTGATAGTCTTTGTTTCATTTGCTCTGCATTATAGATTTTCCTTTCTTAAATTCATTTCTCATATTTATAGAATTATAATTAACTGATTTATTTGGCGTGCCTTATAGATAATATCCCAGCCTAGTTCATTAGGCACATATATAGAATTTACTCCGATTAGTAATTATAGATTCATTATTATAGTATATCATTAAAAATAATTTTACCAGAGTCTATGTAGACTCTGGTAATTTTTATATCTTAACAATAATATCTTTAAAGTCATTAAGCATTATTTCTCCAGGATATTCAAATTCTAGTTCTGATTTAAAAGCTTTTTCAAATGATTTAGTAGATTCGTCTGCAAAGTATATCTCTAAATATTCTGGGTCTATGTAATCTAATACATTACTATTGTAACAATAGAATGTAGCATATTTCCATCTATTCTTCTTCATGAAGTTCTTTACTATATCAGGTATATTATTAGGATGAATTCCTTTAAAATCTAGTAATGGAATACCAGACTTAATAAGTTTATCTAAAGCAGCTTGATCAGCTGGTACATAAATAGTCATCATTATATTTCACCTCATAGTTTCTTAGCGTGTATTTCTCCACCTTGATCTCTTACTATAACCATTTTGTTTGTTTCTATTCTATATGAATCATCTAGTGTATCCATAATATTAACCTGTGGTTTTAGATATGCTGGTAATACGTGTGATTCTAGTGTATTTAGCATATCTTCTTGAGATATTTCTTTACCATTGTATACACAACGTTTAAACTCTATATCCATTCTATCTTTCTCATCGGGAAACATAGAATTTATAGTATCATTTATCATATCTAATTCATTTTCTACCCGTTT
>CADAVL010000109.1 GCA_902791335.1 Oscillospiraceae bacterium | reverse complement strand
TATCCATAAAGGATACTTCGCCGAAATCCAGCACTAATAATGACGGTCTTAATTCATCAATTTGTTCGTCGATCTCCTCACGGATCAGCTTTGCGGTGTGGTGGTCGATGTCACCGCTGAGATAAGCCATCAGAGTTTGATCATTCTTATCAATTCGCACCTGCACGTTCTTTTTTCTCCTTTGCCTTTTTGCCGCATAATAAAAATTGAATGTTGACTGCATTTTTTATGCGGCTTCATAATACCGTGGTTATCCGAATTTTGGCCGCACAAAAATGCTGCATAAAAAATACGGACGACCCATATAATAATATAATACAGGTCGTCCGCAAAAGATGCTGAAGTCGGTTGTCGAATTTATGGAATTTTTTAAAATTTGAAGTGGTTTTTAAGAGCTGTGGCATTTATTTTGTTGGATTGATTTCATTTATAAATAGGTTGTCTGCGAGAAAGAACATTTTTAAGAGGCAGTACTTCTGATAAAAGCGGCAGGGTTCCCGCGCGCATTGCGGACGCTTAAAAAAGCGTCCGCTGCCAAAACCTTCGGTTTTGGCGTCGCCGTTCGGCGACGGTGCGCGCGGAAACCCTGCCGCTTTTATTAGAAGTACCGTTCAACCTGATTCGTTGCGGTTTAAAAATTTATCGCAAAGCTGCCGATTTATCGACAAACCCTAATAAGTCCTGTAATGCCGCGCCCTCTGTCTTCAAAGTCCTGCGGCAAAATAATCGGTTATACCTCTTATTCAGCTGCCGCGATGCCGAAATCTTTCAAGCAAAATCGGCCGCAGATCGGCGGCAAGATAAAGCGAACCGCACACTACCAGCGGTTTTCCTTTAATAAACGCCAGTGCCTCGTCATAATCTTTGGCGGCAACTGTGCGCACACCAACGGATCTAAAAAGCTTGCAAAGGTTTTCGGCCGACTCGGCGCGCGGGTTATCGTGAACCGTTACGGTAACGGCCGTTTCACAGTGATCCTCCAGTATTCGGACGATTTCTTTCGTATCTTTGTCTTTCATTGCGCCAAAAAGGACACAGCCTTTAAACTGAATCCTTTTGAGAAACTCCGCCAACGCAGCAGCACCGTCCGGATTGTGTGCGCCGTCGAGCAGGACAAGCGGGTCGGAGTTTATCAATTCCATTCTTGCCGGGTGGCACACATCTTTCAACGCCGCAGAAACGATATCCGGCGAAAGTTCGGGCAGCAAAGCGTTCACCGCAGTAACTGCCAGCAGCGCATTTTCCACTTGATGAAGCCCCAGCAAATTCAGCCGGTACTCGATATTATTATATTGAAATACGGTTCCCGACAGTCCGACAGACACAGACGTTGTTTCTGCCTTTGAAACAATTTTGAGCGGCGCGGCGTTCTCTTTGGCTGCTTTTTGAATAATTTCCATAGCCGTAGGCTCCTGCTGCACGGTAACCACCGGAACTTTGGGCTTTATAATACCGGCTTTTTCATCGGCAATTTCAGCAATGGTATTTCCAAGCACTCCGACGTGATCCATAGAAATTTTGGTGATCACGGTCAAAAGCGGCTTTTTTATAACATTGGTTGCATCGTACCGTCCGCCGAGACCGGTTTCAAGAATGCAGTAATCGCACTGTTTTTCTTTAAAATACAAAAACGCAATGGCGGTAATCACCTCAAACTGACTAAGCGGTATTCCCTCTGTCTTTAACCGGTCAGCCGCTTTTAAGACAGGTATCGCATTTTGTACCAACGCCTCTTTTGAGATCATTTGACCGCAATACTGTATCCGTTCGCAAAAATCAAGAATAAAAGGAGAGACAAACAGTCCGGTTCGAAATCCCGCTTTCAAAAGCACCGCATGAAGCTGGGCGGCCACCGAACCCTTGCCGTTTGTGCCGGCAATGTGAATAACCTTTAAAGAATTCTGCGGATCATTGAGTTTTTTTAAAAGTGCGCTGATTCTTGAAAGCGACGGTTTTAACGACACCGTTTTGTATTCAGCGATTTTTGAAAGCACTTCCTTGTAAGTCACCGAAAGTCGTTTCTCCTTTCTTTGGCTTATTTAAGCCTTTTGGGCCGTACCGCGCGGCAAAATTGCAACGGCTTTTTAAAAATGCAACACGAAAAGGCCGGCGCAAACTTTTTTTAAAAAACGCGATGCTTATAACTAATTTCAGCATCGCGTTTTTGCAATATTTTCTGTCTTGAATTGATGGATCGAGCCGTCAGTTCAGCGCGTTTAAGCTGTCTTTCAGCATTTCAATGCGATCCAAAGCCTTTTTGAGCGACGCGCGCTGTTGCTCCACGACCTGTGCCGGTGCTTTTTCAACAAAAGACGGATTATTGAGCTTCTTTTCAAAGAAAGCCTTATCACCTTCGGCGGCGGCCAGCTCTTTGTTCAGCCGCGCACGCTCGGCTTCAATATCAACCAGTTCGTTCATGGGAATATACGCAACCGCGCTGTCGGTCACAACAGTGACTGCACCGGGAATATCGAACTCCGCACCGACCGTCACTTCGGAGGCCGAAGCCAATTTTTCAATATAAGGCGTTCCCTCCTTGAATACGTCCTCGGTTTGCGTGGCGATATAAACCTTCGCTTTTTTAGAGGGCGGTACATTCATTTCGGAACGTCTGGTACGAATGGCGCGAATCACGTCCATCAGCATTTCAAAGCGCTTTTCTTCTGCACTGAAAGAAAGCTTTTCAGAATATTCCGGCCACTTGGAAATCATAATGGATTCGCCGCTGTGCGGAAGTGCCTGCCAGATCTCCTCCGTGATAAAGGGCATAAACGGGTGCAGAAGCTTTAAGGTTTCCGAAAGAACGTAAACCAGCACTGCTTTTGCGGTTTCCTTGCCAACGGTATCATCGGAATTAAGCCGTGCTTTACAAATTTCAATGTACCAATCGCAGTAAATATCCCAGATAAAATCGTAAAGCTTTTGAACAGCTAAGCCTAATTCGAATTTTTCGAGGTTGTCGGTGACATCGCGCACCAGCTCATTGAACTTTGAAAGCACCCAATTATCTTCGGTTGCGAGATTCTCGGGGATATACGGCGTCGGCTCGTTATCGCTAAGGTTCATCATCACAAACCGAGCGGCATTCCAAAGCTTGTTAGCAAAATTGCGGCTTGCCTCCACACGCTCGGGTACATAGCGCATATCATTACCGGGGCTGTTGCCGGTAGCAAGGGTAAAGCGCAGCGCGTCAGCACCGTATTTTTCAATTTCCACAAGCGGATCAATGCCGTTACCCAAAGACTTGGACATCTTCCTGCCCTGCGCGTCGCGCACAATACCGTGGAAAAGCACAGTGTTAAACGGCGCTTTGCTGGTGTATTCAAGGCCGGAGAAGATCATTCTGGCAACCCAGAAGAAAATAATATCGTAGCCGGTAACCAGAGTATTGGTGGGATAGAAATATTTGAGTTCCTCGGTGTTGTCCGGCCAACCCAAGGTTGAGAACGGCCACAAAGCGGAGGAAAACCAGGTATCAAGAGTATCCTCGTCCTGACGCAGGTGCTTGCCGCCGCATTTCGGGCAAACTTCGGGGGCTTCTTTTGCAACAATCACCTCGTTGCAGTCGTCGCAATACCACGCAGGAATTCTGTGACCCCACCAAAGCTGACGGGAAATACACCAGTCGCGGATATTCTCCATCCAGTTATAATAAGTCTTTTCAAAACGCGCCGGGATCAGGCGAATGTCGCCGTCACGCACCGCGTCGATCGCAGGCGCTGCAAGCGGCTGCATTTTCACAAACCACTGCTTGGAAACACGCGGCTCCACAACGGATTTACAGCGATAGCAGGAGCCCACATTGTGCTTCATCGGCTCTACCTTTACAAGATAGCCGCCTGCTTCTAAATCGGCAACCATCTGTTTTCTGGCTTCATAGCGATCAAGCCCTGCATATTTACCGCAGTCTGCGGTCATGTGCGCGTCATCGGTCATTACATTGATGATCGGTAAATTATGCCGCAGACCCACCTCAAAGTCATTGGGGTCGTGCGCCGGGGTGATTTTCACAACGCCGGTTCCGAAATCCTTTTCAACATATTCGTCGGCAATGATCGGAATTTCGCGGTCGGTCAGGGGCAGCTTTACCATTTTGCCCACATAGGATTTATAACGCTCGTCGTCGGGGTGAACCGCCACAGCCGTATCGCCCAGTAAGGTTTCGGGACGGGTGGTCGCCAGCTGAATTTCGCCGCTGCCGTCCGAAAGGAAATAGCGAAGATGCCAGAAGCTGCCGTCGTGCTCTTCGTGCTCCACTTCGGCATCGGAAATAGAGGTCAGACATTTCGGACACCAGTTAATGATCTTCTCACCGCGATAGATAAGACCTTTTTCATAAAGACGGACAAAGACCTCTTTCACCGCTTTGGAGCATCCCTCGTCCATGGTAAAGCGCTCGCGATCCCAGTCGCAGGAGGAGCCAAGCTTTTTCAGCTGAGAAACAATGCGACGGCCGAACTTATCGCGCCATTCCCAGGCACGCTTTAAAAAGGCTTCTCTGCCAATGTCCTCTTTTGTGATTCCCTCGGCGCGCATCGCCTCCACGATCTTTGCCTCGGTTGCTATAGAGGCGTGGTCGGTGCCGGGCATCCACAGCGCTTCATAGCCCTGCATTCTGCGCCAACGGATCAAAATATCCTGCAAGGTATTGTCGAGTGCGTGACCCATGTGAAGCTGGCCGGTGATGTTCGGCGGCGGAATCACAATGGTATACGGTTTTTTATCCGGATCCGGTTCGGCGTGAAAATATCCGCCGTTGAGCCAAAACTCATAAATTCGGTCTTCAACCGCCTGCGGTTCATACTTTTTGGCTAATTCTTTCTGCATTTTTTAAAAATCCTTCCCGATGGCAAACACCGATTAAAAAGTATTCGCCAGCAATAATGGTTTTTGAAAATCCTCGGTACAAAAAATTTGTTAAAAGGGTGCTGAGCAATACGCATAATTTCGCGCAGTGACCGAAAACACCGCTCGCCTTTTGCCGAGTAAACGATTGATAATACTAATAATATATAGCATTGCGCGCCGCTTGTCAAATTTTTCAAAAAAATATTTGTATATCGGTGCCGCCCTTTGAACATAATAGCATTGTCAGCAATTTTTAAGGGAGAAAAATCTTCTTTGCGTTTGCACGAAGATTGCCGACCGCCGCTCAAACTTTTTTAATCGTTGTTTGGGCGGCGTTTTTCTGTTTTTTTATAATTTGCGCAGCGCTCATTCGAAAAGCACCGCACAGCCACCGCATTTTTTATCTTTGATGCGGTGGCTTTTTTAATTGTTAATTTTTTAAGCAGCGATTTTTCAAAGCGGCGGTTTTTTCTGGGCGCCGATTGCTCCAAAAAGGTCTTATAAAAGCGTCAGCTGTTCGGCCGAGTCCTCACCGGTTGGCAGACTGCCTGCCGCCGGCAGATTCTTTGCACGGTAGCGGTGGGGCTTTGACAAAAAGCCTTCTTCATAAATTCTCACACTGCCGACGTGCTGTCCCCTCTTTTGGGTCATTACGGCAACACCCGCAGTATCACGGGAGGATTTTGCCATCAAGGCTTCCGAATTAAAAAGAAGCATTCTGCCGCCCGTGGAGGTCATAAGAATATCGGTTTCTTCGCGCAGATATAAGATATCCGCCAGCGGGAACTTGTCGCAATAGGCTTTTAACAGCTTTTTGCGGTTGGTTTTGGTTTCGTAGGATTTCATGGAAACCTTGGCAACGCGGCCATTTTGGAAGAAGAAGAACAAATTCCCGGCGTAATCGTCGGTCACCACCATATCAATGGCGGTCTCGCCCTCCTCCATTTGAAGCTTCGAGGCTACATAATCGCCCAAAACACTGGCCTTGGTATCGTCAAAATCCGAAACTCTGGCTTTATATACCTGATGCTTGTTGGTAAAGAACAAAAGCTCTTTGCTGTTTGTCGTATCGAACGTGTGCTTGAGCTCGTCGCCCTCTTTGAGCTTTTGCTCGCTGCTCATGCGAAGCGATTGCGGCGTGATCTTTTTGAAATAACCCTCTTTGGTAAAGAAAAGATGCACGGGATAATCCGGAACGGCTTCCACGACGTCCTCTGTTTCGGCAAGGCCGTCGGCGTCGATGATCTTGGTACGGCGCGGCTTGCCGTATTTTTTGGCAATTTCTTCAAGCTCTTTTACAATAATGGTATTCACGCGCGTTTTGGATTTTAAAATTGCCTCATAATCGGCGATCTTGGCCTCTAATTCCTCAATATCCTTTAACTGTTTTAAGATATATTCGCGGTTTAAATGGCGCAGTTTGATCTCAGCTACATATTCCGCCTGCGTTTCATCAATGCCGAAGCCGATCATTAAATTCGGCACGACTTCCTTTTCTTCCTCGGTTTCGCGGACGATTTTAACGGCTTTGTCAATATCCAATAAAATTTTGGAAAGACCCTTTAAAAGATGCAGGCGCTTTTTGGCTTTATCAAGCGAATAATAAACGCGGCGGCGCACGCACTCACTGCGGAAAGCCGTCCATTCCTCCAAAATTTCACGAACGCCCATCACGCGTGGATAGCCCGAGATCAGAATATTGAAATTGCAGGAAAAGCTGTCCTGCAGCGGCGTCATTTTAAAAAGCTTCAGCATCAGCTTGTCGGGATCAACGCCGCGTTTTAAGTCGATTGTAATTTTAAGACCCTTTAAGTCGGTTTCATCGCGAATGTCGCTGACCTCGGTGACCTTCTTCTGCTTTACGAGGTCCACGATCTTTTCGATAATCGCCTCCACCGTGGTGGTGGGGGGAATTTCGGTAATATCAATACATCCGGCGGACTTATCGTAGCTGTAGACCGAGCGGATCTTAAAGCTGCCGCGGCCGGTCTTGTAAATATTGTCCAGGTCCTCTTTTTTATAAAGCAGCTGGCCGCCCACGGGAAAATCCGGCGCCAAAAGCGTTTCGTGAAGATCGCAGTCGCGGTCGCGGATATATGCCGCCGCCGTGGCGCATACCTCGGCTAAATTGAACGGACAAATAGAGCTTGCCATACCCACGGCAATACCGGTGTTGGCATTGACAAGCACCGACGGGAACGTCACCGGAAACA
>CADAVL010000108.1 GCA_902791335.1 Oscillospiraceae bacterium | reverse complement strand
GGAGGAGTTTCTGGAGGAGGTGCTGGCGCAGGGCAAAGATGTGATTGTTCTGATTGCTTCGGGCCGTCCCCTTCCGGTTCCTGCGGCGGAGCGGGGCGCGAAAGCGGTTCTGTATACCTGGCACTGCGGAACGGAGACTGCGCGCGCCGCGGCGGATATCGTTTTCGGCCGCGCCGAGCCCGGCGGACGTTTCCCGATAACGGTTCCGCGAAGTGTCGGTCAGATTCCGCTTTATTACGGACGGAAGCGCGTAGCGAAACTGTCCAAAGAGTTTCTGATCCGCCAGAATTACCATTTTTACGATGATTCTCCGCTGGAGGGATTCCATTCATTCGGATCCGGTCTTTCGTGGACGGATTTCGCCTGCGGGGAGCTGAAACTTGACCGCAGTACTGTTTCTGCCGGCGGAAGCGTGGTTGCGGTTCTTCCGGTGACGAACACGGGAGATCGCGCCGGACATGCGGTTGTGCAGTGCTATCTGCATGACGTCCGGGCGTCGTATGCGCGTCCCGGGAAGGAGCTGTGCGGTTTTGAGAAAGTTTTGCTTGCGCCCGGGGAGACGCGCGAAGTTTCGTTTGAAATTACCCCGGAAGCGATGGGTTTTTACGATGAAACGGGCGCATTTCAGCTGGAGCCCGGCAGATTTGAGGTCGGCGCCGGTCTGTCGAGTGACGTCGCGTTGACGGCTGCGTTTGAAGTGAAGTGACGATTAGAGATTGTTTTGTTCCGGAGTGTCTCACGAAAAAGACGGGAGACCATCCAGGGGCGTTGCAAGCATTTTTGCAACGTCCCCTGATGTGAGCAACATTCAGCAGAGCTTCTGCAAAACGGTCACAGGTTTTCCCGTCTTGCCGAGGCGCTTGCGCCGTCACTTTCGAGCGGCGCAGCCGCGACACTTGCCGAGGCGCTTGCGCCGCCACTTTCGAGCGGCGCAGCCGCAACACTTTTACTTGGTTCTTCCGGTGTAAGCCTTTACGTCGGAATTGTCGATGACATACTGGAAGAATTGCTTCTGAGCTTTTTCGCGCGCGGCATCCCATGGACGCGGCTGCCCGCAAAGCTGTACAGCCCAGAGAGTCAGCTGTTTTTTGTGCCAGTTGACCATGCAGAACGTTCCCCACGCGCCGCCATGTCCGAACCAGGCGTTTTCGTTGTCTTCTTCCGGAGCGGTGAGTCCGAGGGAATAGCCGCCCATGCCCTTCGGACGCGAGGATTTGGCAAGCAGATTCTTGACGGTTTCTTCCTTCAGGATGCGCACGCCGTTTTCGCCTACGCCGAGATTCATAAGCATCTTGTAGAACTTAAGCTGATCGTTTGCGGTTGTCCAAAGTCCTGCGCCGGCGGAGGCGAAGACATGATCGTCGTTGTATGGACGCTGCTGCATATTGTTCTGTCTGCGGTATTTAGCCGGAGCGTCTTTCACACAGTCATACATTTCGACCTGAGTTTTGAGCTGTTCATCGGTCGGCCGGAAGGAGCTTGCGGTCATGCCGAGCGGCAGGAGAACGCGTTCTTTCAGGAAGTCTTCCCAGCACTGCCCGGTGACGACTTCGACAATTGCTGCGCCGATATCAATGCCGGTGTTGGAGTACTGGACGCGGGTTCCGGGCTCGAACAGCAGCGGAGACGAGGCTGCGATGGCGGCCGTCTGACGAAGAGGAGCTCCGCCGCTCCATCCGCCGCCCTTGATGTTTCCCTGTTTTGCGGAAATTTCAAACGGGAAACCGCCTGTGTGGTTCATTACCATGCGGATGGTGAGTGTGTTTTTCGCCTTGACGAGCGTTCTGACTCCGTCTTTTTCGGATGCTTTCACCCAGAGCGTTTTGAATTCAGGCAGGTACTTGGAGACGGGATCATCCAGGGAAATGCGTCCTTCTTCGACGAGCATTGCAATGGTCACGCCGCAGAAGCCTTTGGTCTGGGAGCACTGCATGTAAACGTCATTCATGGTGATGGGGCGTTTTGCCGCGACATCTGCATATCCGACGCAGGTATTTTCCTGAATGCCGTCTTTGTAGAAGACGCAGATTGCGCCGGGGAGCTGTCCGGACTGGACAAACGGAGTCAATGCATCTTTTGCAAAAGTTGTGTTGGAGTTTTTGACTTCCGCATGGAGCGAGAGGCTCGTGAGGAGCGTCATCGTTGCGATGAGCATCATTCGGTTAAGAAATTTCATTGAGTTTTCCTTTGTTTTGTGTTTGATCTGAGCTGATAAGATACTCCTCTTTTTCATCATTTCAAATTCTGTGCCGCAACATTCTTTTGGCGTGTTTTGGCTGTACGGCCGGTCGTTGTCTTTTTCCCGGCGACAGCGCTGCGTTCCGTTTTCTTCTGCTGGGGCTTTTTACCCTCCGCTTTTTTTGCGTTTGTTTTTTTCGTTCTTGTTTGTCCGTTCACTTTTCTTTGTTTTGTTTCATTATTGCTCTTTTCTGATTGTTGAGCCATAGTTTACCTCCAATTGTATTTGATTGTTTTATGTAAAATCGTAAAGTATTTGAGTGCCGAAAGGGTCGCAAAACAGAAAAAAACGCCGTTTTACGGTCGGGCGGTTTCCCACAGGGTCAACATCAAGTATAGTACATAATAACCCATCATCATATTCTTTATAATTTTACCTTTTTTGTGTCTTAAAGTCAAGCATTATCGGTGATAAATCCACATATTATTCATTATTATGGTCCGTTATCAGTCTTTGTAATCGGAAAATCAGGCGTCAAAAATGAAATCCCGACAGAGTTTTACCCGTCACGGTTTGGGATTTTGCCTAAATCGGGCAAGCAGGAATAATCGTCCACGGCCGTTCATATCATGGTACAAACAAAGCGTTGCAAAGGAACAAACCGAAATTGTCCAAAAAAATCATTTGCAGCACAAAGACCGAACAGCACAGGAGGTATCAGGCATGACAAGCAAGAGCATTTATAACGATATTGCCACCCGCACCGGCGGCGATATTTATATCGGCGTTGTAGGACCGGTGCGAACGGGTAAATCCACCCTGATCAAGCGGTTTATGGAAACACTGGTGTTACCGAACATTGAAAGCGATTATGAGCGTGCGCGCGCCAATGACGAGCTGCCGCAGTCGGCCGCCGGACGAACGATCATGACGACCGAACCGAAATTTATTCCGGAAAACGGCATTGACATTAAGCTGGACGAAGCCTCCGGTTTTCGCGTGAGAATGATCGACTGCGTGGGCTACATTGTGCCTAGCTCGATCGGTTACATTGAGGACGAACAGCCGCGCATGGTCATGACGCCGTGGTACGATGAACCGATCCCCTTTAACATGGCTGCGGAACTGGGCACACAAAAGGTGATCAACGAGCATTCCACCGTGGGGCTTGTGGTGACGACCGACGGCAGTATCAGCGATATCCCGCGAGAGGAATACGCCGAAGCCGAGGAGCGCGTGGTATCGGAATTAAAAAGCATTCACAAGCCGTTTGTGATCATCTTAAACTGTGTGGATCCAAAGGCCGAGGACACCGTAGCTTTGGCCGATTCACTGACGGAAAAATACGGTATTCCGGTTCTGCCGGTCAACTGCATCGACCTTGACGAAGCAGAGATCAAATCCATTATTTCAAAAATTCTTTATGAGTTTCCGCTGCGCGAGATCGCCATTGATCTGCCTTCGTGGTTTTCTTCCCTTTCGGCGGATCATTGGCTGAAAAGCGACCTTTGCACCTGCGTAAAAGAAGCCTGCGGCAAACTGGAACGCATTCGGGATATTTATGCACTGCCGGAAGCGCTTTGTCAAGACGAGAATGTCGGGGAATCAAAGGTCAGCGAGGTAGAACTCGGCTCCGGTTCCGCCGAAATTCGGGTAACGCTCGACGCCACACTGTTTTATAAGATCATCACGGAAGAAAGCGGCCTGGAAATTCACAACGACGAGGAGCTGATGCGCTCTGTAAAGGAGCTTGCAGGGGTCAAAAAGAAATACGAGCGATTCCGCCACGCCATTGACGAGGTGGAGGCAACCGGCTACGGCATTGTAATGCCCACCCTGGAGGAGCTGACGCTCGAGGAGCCGGAAATCATGAAGCAGGGCGGCCGCTACGGCGTTCGTCTGAAAGCAAGCGCGCCCTCCATTCACATGATGAAAGCCAATATCAACACTGAGGTCAACCCCATTGTCGGCTCGGAAAAGCAATCGGAAGACCTTGTAATGTATCTTTTAAAGGAATTTGAGGAGGATCCCATCAAGATTTGGGATTCCAACATCTTTGGAAAATCGCTGAATGAGCTTGTAAACGAGGGACTGCACACCAAGCTTTCAAGAATGCCCGACGACGCAAGAATTCGCCTGCAACAAACCTTGGAACGGGTCATTAACGAGGGCTGCAGCGGACTGATCTGCATAATTCTATAAAAAACCGATTCCAAATAAGCAGAAAAGACCGAACTTGCGAGATCACGCGAGTTTGGCCTTTTCTTTTTTTACAACGCCCGACCGTATTCACACTTTTTTTACAAAATCATTTCATTTTTGCAGTATTAATGATATAATATAAAAATGCGTTATTCTGTAATCAGCGGACGTTTAAAACAAGTTAGGAGCAAAGCCCTGCCATGAACATTACCTTTACGAAAAAAAGAACCGTCTTTTCATCTGTGCTGACCGTGGCTCTCTTGAGCTTTTTGGTGGTTTTTCGCGGCGAATTTCTAAATAAAAATTTAACCTTCGGTCCCCTGCTTTTTGTGCTCAGCATTCTCACCGTTCTTTTAATCGGTCTGATTTCTCTTTCGGAGCTTCACTTCAGGGAGCATACCGGAAACATTGTAAACACTGTACTGCTTTTTTTATTGCCGGCGGTTTCCATTACCATGGTAGAATGCCTGAACAGCGTTTTTGTATATAACTTTTACTGTATTGACTTCCTTAATAATTATATTTTGTATCTGCTTTTTTACGGGGTCGTTTTCGCCATTTGCGGCAGCTATCGGCTGACTGTCATGATCATCAACCCCGTTTTGTTTCTCTTCGCGTTGGCGAATTACTATGTTTTCACCTTCAAAGGCTCACCGCTTGTGCCCATGGATTTTATGAGCATCGGTACAGCCAAGGAGGTTGCGCTCACGTATAATTACGCGCCGAACTATCAGGTGGCGGTCAGTATTGTTCTGCTTGCGGCAATTATGGTGCTGGGCTTTAAACTGAAAACACCCCGAATGCACAAGGGAACCAAAATTTTAAGCCGCATCACACCGGTAATTGCCATGCTCGCGGTGGTGTTTAGCTTCTTTTTCAGCGATCTGTTCGCCCACTGCGGCCTGGAACCGGATTTTTGGAATCAAACACGCGGATATCACAATTCCGGCTTTTTGCTGAATTTTTGCTTAAACACCAAATACATTCATTTGAACAAACCGTCCGGCTACGATAAAGGCGAGGTCGCGACCCTACTTTACGACGAGCTTTCCGATCAAACACAAACGGCCGCAAACACCCAAACCGACACAGATTCAAAAACGGACAGTTCAAAAAGCAACAGCTCGGGTGCCGGCGGTATCTCCGACACAAAGGACGACAAAAGCATTGATAAAAATGACAATAGCACAAGTGGTGTGAGTGGCACAAAAACAAAGCCGAATATTATCTGTATTATGAACGAATCGCTTTCGGACCTTTCCGTCTGCGGTGATTTTACCACCAACGTGGATTATATGCCGTTTTTACGCTCTTTAAAAACCAACACCGTCCGCGGCAATTTATATGTTCCGGTACACGGTTCCGGCACGAGCAATACCGAATATGAGTTTTTGACCGGCAACTCCACGTCGTTCTTTCCTGCCGGCAGTAACGCTTATATGCTGTACGTCAATCACAATACCTCCTCTCTGGTATCTACGCTGGCCGCGCAGGGGTATTCCTCTTTTGCCTTTCACCCCTATTATTCCGGCGGCTGGAACCGCACCAACGTTTATAATTTCTTTGGCTTTGAGCGGTTTTTCAGTATCACCTCGGCCATTCGTCCGTCCATTTTGGCGGATTATATCAACAGCGGCTATAATAATGCCTATTTTAATCAACTGTGCGAGGAATATTATCCGGGTCAAAACGTGCTGCTGCGGCAATATGTCAGCGACGAATACAATTATGACAAGGTGATTCAATATTATGAGGACCGCGACCCCGATAAGCCGTTTTTTCTATTTAATGTGACCATGCAAAACCACGGCGGTTATTCCTCGGTCAGCACAAACTTTGAAAGCGATGTAAAGATCACCTCCACAAAGAAAAGCTATCCACTCGCCGAGCAGTATTTATCGCTGGTAAAGAAATCCGATGAAGCCTTTGAGGATCTCGTGGATTATTTCAACACGGTGGATGAGCCGACGATTCTCTGTCTGTTCGGCGACCACCAACCAAGCATTGAGGAGGATTTTTACAAGGAAATTATGGGGGTCAAAAGTCTGGATTCTTTATCCCTTGCCGACCGTCAAAAGCGATATACCACCCCGTTTTATATATACGCGAACTATGATATCGAAGAAAGCGAGGTTGAGATGCTCAGCGCAAACTATCTTTCGTCGTATCTTTTAAAAATTGCCGGTTTAGATATGACCGACTACAACCGCTATTTACTGTCGGTTTCAAAAAAACTGCCGGTGATCAACACAAACGGGTATATCGACAGCACCGGCAAGCACTACGAAAACGGACAGAAATCTGCCTATTCCGAGCTTTTGCAAAATTATAAACGGATACAGTTCAACAACGCAATCGACAAAGACAACGAGCAAAAGCGGTTGTTCTATCTTGGGCTGACGAGCTGATTGTCGCAGGCTGATGAGCGAAAGAATCCTGTTCGTTATGGTTTGGAAATTGTCAGCCTAACAGCAAAAGAACCGACTGGGATAAACTCGGCGGCTGCCTTTCGCGCGCCGCGCGGTGTTTTCCACGCAGGAAAACACCGCTTAAAGCCGGGACGCTTTAAGCGTCCCGGCTTTCGCCGAAGGCGGCGGCGCGCGAAAGGCAGTCGCCGAGTTTATTGCAGTCGGTTCTTTTCCTCATCAGTCGAAGTTAAAACAAAAATACGACGATCCGCAAAGGTGTAAAATTGCCCGAAAA
>CADAVL010000107.1 GCA_902791335.1 Oscillospiraceae bacterium | reverse complement strand
TGGGAAACACCGCTGAAAGCCCCCCAAAAACGCCAAAGGCGTTTTTTGGGGGGGCTTTTCGCCGAAGGCGGCGGCGCGCAGGGAAACTTCCGGTTTTATCGCGGCTGGTTTCAAGTTTTCGAAGAGAAAAAGGCGCTATTATTTTACATTTCAATTTGACAATAAAAAACCGCTGAGGATCAAAGCCGAATATCCTTTCTGCCTTTCCCTCAGCGGCCTTTTAAAACCTAAAAGCGCACTTTTTGTGTATTTACGCATTTTTATTACAATCGGCCAAAACCGCGCGTTTTGTACTGTTTTGACGCATTGCAAAAATTACCGTTGAACACGGCCGGAGCCGTCGCCGCCGGCGAGGTTTTCCACCTCTTTGACCGACACGAGGTTGTAATCCCCCTCAATGGAATGCTTTAAGCAAGAGGCCGCAACGGCGAATTCGATGGCACGCTGTGCGTCGTAGCCTTGAAGCATGGAATAAATGAGTCCGCCGCCAAAGCTGTCGCCGCCGCCCACGCGGTCCACAATGTGCATGTGATATGTCTTGCTGAAGTGGTAATCGTTGCCGTCGTAAAGCATGGCCGCCCAGTCGTTATCGTTGGCCGAGATCGAGCTTCTCAGCGTAATGGCAACCGCTTTAAATTGGAAACGGTCCGCAAGCTTTTTGGCAACCTCTTTATAACCGTCGTGGTTGACCTTTCCGGCCAGCAAATCGGTATTTTCTGCCTTAATGCCAAATACATCGGAGGCGTCCTCCTCGTTGGCAATGCAAACGTCCACATACGGCATCAGCTTTGCCATGACTTCTCCGGCCTTTTCACGGCTCCAAAGCTTTTTGCGATAGTTTAGGTCGCAGCTGACGCGAATATTGCGCTCCTTGGCGGCCTTGACCGCCTCAAAGCAGATGTCGGCAACATTGTCGCCCAAAGCCGGTGTAATACCGGTGAAATGGAACCAATCGGCCCCCTCAAAAATCTGATCCCAGTTAAAATCGGCAGTCGTTGCTTTGGAAATGGAAGAACCGGCGCGATCGTAAACCACCTTGGACGGGCGCTGTGACGCACCCTTTTCGCAGAAATAAATACCCACACGGTCGCCGCCGCGAACGATGTTCTCGGTGTGAACGCCGTATTTTCTCAGCGTGCCGATCGCCATTTGTGCAATGTCGTTGTCAGGCAGCTTGGTGACAAAGGAGGCGTCTACGCCGTAATTTGCCAGTGATACGGCAACATTCGCTTCGCCGCCGCCAAACACCGCCTCAAACCGGTCGGCCTGCAAAAAGCGCTTGTAGCCCTCCGGTGCCAGTCTCAACATAATTTCGCCGAATGTAATTACCTTAGCCATTATTTTCTACCCCTTTTTATTTCTCCACAAGATGTACATGGAAACCGCCGAACGAGCCTTTGAAATACACAAATTTCACACGGCCCTGATCGTTTTTCTTCACGGTATCCAAATCGAATTCCATGCCCTGCGACCCATAATACCGCATAGCGCGCTCTACGTCGGTAACGCCCAAAGCAATGTGACCGTTTTCACCCCTGCCCTGCCCGTTCATGATCTCAACCTGATCGCTCACAAAGCAAGAAGCGGAGCATTCGCGGCGTTTAAGACCGAACAGTGCTTCAAAAAGCTTGGCAGTCGTCTTTGCTTCTTCTATATTTTTGGAATTAATGCCGATGTGCTGAACCGTAACGTCCAGCATGGCGGTGACCGCTTCTCTTGCAAGGGCGGTAATGCCGCCCCAATCGCAATTGTCCACAAGATTTGCCGGCACCATCCAGCTGCCGCCGCAGGCAATGATTTTATTGAAAGCAAGATATTCCTTTAAATTGTTTGGATTGATGCCGCCGGTAGGAATAAATTTCATGTTGCCAAACGGGCCTGCAAGCGCTTTTAACACCTTTAAGCCGCCCATGGCCTCCGCCGGAAAGAATTTTACAACCTCCAGCCCCATGTTGCAAGCAACGCTGACCTCGCTCGCGTTGGCACAGCCGGGGATCACCGGCAGATCGTGATCAATACAAAACTGCACGACCTCCGGCACAAAGCCCGGAGAAACAATGTATTTTGCACCGGCGTCAAGCGCCAATTTGGCCTGTTCCACATTGATGACCGTGCCGGCACCCACCAGCATTTCGGGCAGCGCATCGGCAATGGCGCGAATGGCTTTTTCCGCACCGGCGGCGCGGAATGTAACCTCTGCCACCGGAATGCCGCCGGCAATCAATGCACGGCTAAGATCCACAGCCTTACCGGGGTCGGTGAGCTTGATTACCGGCATTAAGCCGACTGCTCTGACATCTTCCAAAATTTTGTTCATAAAAAACGAGCCTCCCGTTCATTTGTATCCTGCAAAGCCGATTGTTCATTTTTGAAAGCTTTGCTTCGCAACACTTGTCAGCCCCAAAAAAGGCCACACTACCACATTTTCCAACCTTAATTATAGCATTGGCCAAACGGGTGTCAATGCACTTTTTTTGGATTATTTTTGCCCTGTTTTTGTACAAATTTTGTATTTTAAATCGAAGATTACACGCGTGCGCCGAAATTATGCGCTGTCGGCTCAAATTTTAAAAATCCCCTTTTATTTGCCCTCTGTTCGTGCTATACTGAAAATGAGGTGAACGAAAATGAACCCAAAAGAAATTTTACGCTGCTGTGACCACACAAATCTTTGTGTGGATATGACGCTTGACGATATGAAAAAGCTGTGCGACGAGGGCTTAGAATATCACTGCGCCAGTGTTTGCCTGCCGCCGCGCTTTGTAAAAAGCGCAAAGGAATACTTATCCGGCGCGCTTGAAATTTGCACCGTGATCGGTTTTCCAAACGGCTACAATACGACGGCCTCAAAATGCTTTGAGGCGGAGGACGCTTTAAAAAACGGCGCGGACGAAATTGACATGGTGATTCCGATTTGCGACGTAAAGGATAAAAAATACAGCGATATTTTAGAGGAGATCAATAAAATCAAAGAAACGGTCGGTTGCCACATTTTAAAGGTGATCGTGGAAACCTGCAAGCTGACCGAAGCGGAAAAGATCAAGCTTTGCGAAATTGTTTCCCTCTCCGGCGCGGATTATATCAAAACCTCCACCGGATTTTCAAACGGCGGCGCCACAGTTGAGGATATTGAGCTGTTTTCCCGACATATTTTCGGCAACACGAAGATCAAGGCGGCCGGCGGCATCAAAACGCTTCATGACGCCGAAATGCTTTTGAAAGCCGGTGCTTCAAGGCTTGGCACCAGCCGGATCGTAGCGCTTGTAAAAGAAGAAAGAGAGGCAAAATTATGACAAAATCCCCCTGCCCCACGCCGCACAATGAAGCGGCACAAAACGACTTTGCTAAAACGGTTTTAATGCCGGGCGATCCGCTCAGAGCAAAATATATTGCCGAAAATTATCTTGAAAACTTCCGCTGTGTCAACACCGTGCGCGCGGCGTACGGCTACACCGGCACTTATAAAGGAACGCCCGTCAGCGTAATGGCCAGCGGCATGGGTATGCCCTCCATTGGCATTTATAGCTATGAGCTTTTTAATTTTTACAATGTGGAAAATATCATTCGCGTCGGCTCGGCCGGCGGCATGACGAACGACGTAAAACTTCGCGACATTGTACTGGGACAGGGCGCCTGCACCGACTCGAACTTTGCCCACGCTTTTAAGCTTCCCGGTACCTTTGCACCGATCGCGAGCTATCCGCTTTTAAAAGCGGCCGAGGAGCTGGCGGCAAGCGCAGGGCTTTGCTACAAAGTGGGAAATCTATTATCCTCCGACCTTTTTTATAAGGACGAGGAGGGGCTGCCGGTTTATGAAACCGACCTGCACCTTTGGCAGAAAATGGGCGTTTTGGCGGTTGAAATGGAGGCCGCCGCGCTTTATATGAATGCGGCGCGAAGCGGTAAGAACGCGCTTGCGATCTGCACCGTTTCCGACCACCTGATCACCGGTGAGGCCACTACTTCCAAAGAGCGGCAGGAGTCTTTTCACGAAATGATGGAGCTTGCGCTCAATGTGGCGACCCGACTTTGACGAAGCTGCCGCCGCTTTTAAAAAAGCACTTTGCAAAAGTCCCAAAACTGCAAGGACAAAAAAGGAGCGAAAACGACGTGAATTCAGAATATGAAACGCTGGTAAAAGCCGCCGAGGAAGCAATGGAAAACGCCTATGCGCCTTACTCCGGCTTTTGTGTGGGCGCGGCGCTGAAAGCGAAAAACGGCCGCGTTTACACCGGCTGTAATATTGAAAACGCCGCCTTTACCCCCACAAACTGCGCCGAACGAACCGCTTTTTTTAAAGCGATCAGCGAGGGCGAGCGCCTTTTTGAAGCGATCGCGATCGTGGGCGGCAAAAACGGAGAAGTTCAAAACCTTTGCCCGCCCTGCGGCGTTTGCCGACAGGTGATGCGGGAATTTTGCAAAGCGGATTTTAAGATTGTTTTAAAAGATTCCTGCGGCGTTCGGGTGTTCACTTTGGGCGAGCTGTTACCACTCAGCTTCGGCCCAGATCAATTGGGCTGACGGCGCAATTTCTTGAAAAAATTATAAAAAACGGCAGGTGACACAAAGAATGCGAATGGTTGATATCATTGAAAAAAAGCGAAACGGTGAGGCGCTGACAAACGACGAGCTGGACTACTTTGTTTCCGGCGTGACCGACGGCAGTCTGCCCGATTATCAGATTTCGGCGCTTTTAATGGCGATTTATTTTCGCGGCATGACCGAGGAGGAAACGATCGCCTTAACAAAATTGATGAGCCGCTCGGGCGAATGCGCCGATCTCGACGCACTGGGCCCTCAGACGGCTGACAAGCACTCCACCGGCGGTGTGGGCGATAAAACCACCCTGATTGCGGCGCCGATCGCGGCGGCGGTCGGGGTGAAAATTGCAAAAATGTCCGGCCGCGGTCTGGGCTTTACCGGCGGAACGGTGGACAAACTGCAGTCGATCCCAAACTACAAGGTTCGCCTAAACCCCAAAGAATTTATAAAGATCGTTCAAAAGACCGGCCTTTCGGTGGTGGGGCAAACCGGCAATTTTGCACCGGCGGATAAAAAGCTTTACGCCCTGCGCGATGTGACCGCCACGGTGGAAAGCCTGCCGCTGATCGCTTCAAGCATTATGAGCAAAAAGCTGGCGGCCGGTGCAAAAAGCGTTGTATTGGACGTAAAATATGGTTCCGGCGCTTTTATGCACGACCGCAAGAAAGCCGAAGCACTGGCTGAGATCATGGTGAAGATCGGCAACGCCTGCGGCAGAAAGACCACGGCCTATATCACAAATATGGACGCGCCGTTGGGGTTCTGTGTGGGCAACACTTTAGAGGTGGCCGAGGCGGCGGAAGTGCTGAAGGGCAAAAATGTGCCGGATCTGAAAGTGCTTTCTTTGTCGCTTGCCGCCGGCATGGCATCGCTTTCTCTGGGTATTCCCCGCGACCGTGCAAAGGCGCTTTGTGCCGACGCTTTATGTGGCGGCCGCGCATACAATAAATTTTTAGAATGGATCGCGGCGCAAGGCGGCGACATTTCGGTTTTTAACGACCTTGAAAGCTTTACAAAGGCCAAATACAGCGCAAGGCTCTGTGCCGATCGCGACGGATATATCGAACGTCTGGATGCGCTTACCGTCGGCCATGTTTCGGCGCTTCTGGGTGCCGGACGCGCACGCATTGAAGACGAGGTGGATCTGACGGCCGGTATCAGGCTTTTCAAAAAGCCCGGCGACGATGTAAAAAAAGGCGATGCACTGGCCGAATTGCAGTCCGGCACGGTGAAAGACTTCCGTGA
The DNA here is from genome assembly GCA_902791335.1 of Oscillospiraceae bacterium. Lineage (GTDB taxonomy): Bacteria > Bacillota > Clostridia > Oscillospirales > Acutalibacteraceae > UMGS1532. Next base: position 1,319 of record CADAVL010000107.1, on the reverse strand, counting down.
CGCATTGAAAATGCTTTCACGAGCCTTTAAGTTCAGCGACGAAAAGCCGAAGCTGCCGCCGATCATTTACAGCGTGATTTAAAACGCAGCAATAAAATATCAAGCACGACAGCGCGCAAATTCAAACCGTCAGCCCCCTGCGGCGGCGAATGAACGCCTGAAAATGTTTCAATAAAAGCTTAGAAAAATATAAATTCGCGTGGCGGTTGCGGCTTTTGCATTGCTTTTTTAAGAAAGCTTGGCAAAGCTGCGGCAATAGAAAACGTGCACCCGCACCGATTCCGCCGAACGCTTGCAACAAGAGCAATAGATAAAGGCATGCCCATAGAACAAGTTCAAAAACTTTTAGGACATGTAAAAATAGATACAACAATGCATTATGCATTAGTAAATCAAAGCAACGTGAAGATGTCACACAGGAGATTTGTAGCATGAAGAATTGGAAAAGAAAAATTTTATCTGATGTATGTAAACTTTCGTCAGATAGAATAAATATTAATAAATTGAGTGTTAAAAACTATATATCTACTGAAAATCTATTGCAAAACAAAGGAGGAAAAGTTGACGCTTCTGCTTTACCGTCAGCTGGGCAAGTTGTTGCATTTTCGCCAAAAATGACCTTGGTGTCTAACATCAGACCTTATTTTAGAAAAATCTACTTTTCCGATAGTTACGGTGGGTGTTCAAATGATGTACTAGCATTTATCGCAAAAGAAGGAGTTTCCGAGAAATGGCTTTATTATTTGTTATCACAAGACGCTTTCTTTGACTACGTTATGTCAGGTGCAAAAGGAACAAAAATGCCAAGAGGTGATAAAACACAAATAATGAACTTTCCGCTATATTTACCTCCTTTTCCCGAACAAGTAAAAATGGCACACATATTAGATGCCATAGACGAAAAAATCAGTGCTTCTAATAAGATAAATCAAAATTTAGAAGCGCAAGCTCAGGCTATTTTTAAGTCTTGGTTTGTTGACTTCGAACCATTCAAAAATGGCAAGTTTATTGATTCAGAACTTGGAAAAATACCTGAAGGCTGGCGAGTTGAGAAACTTGGACAGATATTAAACATTCGTTATGGGAAAAATTTACCACAAACGAAACTAAAAATTAGTGGATATCCCGTTTATGGTGCAAATGGACAGATAGGATTTTACTCCGAGTATATGTTTAAATCACCGCAAGTTTTGGTTTCATGTCGTGGCGCAGCCTCAGGAAAGGTAAATATTTCAACAAAAAATTCATTCATTACAAACAATTCGCTGATATTAGACTACACGACATCAAAAACGTTAAGTTTTGAATATTTAAAATAT
>CADAVL010000106.1 GCA_902791335.1 Oscillospiraceae bacterium | reverse complement strand
TTTTGCAGTTGTCATTAAAAAGTTCCTCCTTCAATGCGTTTGACGGCACGTTTCTCCTTTAAAGGGGGTTGTCGTCGGGTTTCTCTTTTTTTGGATTATGATATTTGAGTGGGCGTGCTATGATTATAGGGCGCCTTTTTTGGCGTTCAGCCGTGCTGCGGCCGACAAAAGAAAGAACGCGATCAGGTTTGCCACAATCACCGCAGGGCCGGTTTGCAGATTGAAAATGCAGGCGGCAAGAAATCCGACCAAAAAGCAGACCACCGAAAGAACAGCCGCCGCGATCTGAACGCCGCGGAAGGTTTTGCAAATTCTCATGGCGGAGAGCGCCGGGAAAATAATCAATCCGGAGATTAAGACTGCGCCCATGAGCTGCATACCAAGCACAATGGTCACCGCCGTGAGCAGGGCCAAAAGCATATTGTAGCTGTCGGCACGAATACCGGTGGCTTTGGCGAAGGTTTCGTCAAAGGTCACGGCAAAAATTTTGTTGTAAAGCAGAATAAACGCCGTGATCACCACTAAGGAAAGTACAATGCTTAAAACCATGTCTTTCAGAGTGATCGTAATAAGCGAGGCCGAGCCGAACAGACTGTTGCAGGCGTCGCCTGCCGTGCCGCCGCTGACATTGAAGATAATGGTGCCGATCGCCATTGCGCCGGTGGAAACCATGGCAATGGCCGCGTCGCGATTGATGCCGCTTTTGTTGGAAATACGAAGCAGCAAAAACGCCGCCGCAATCACCAGCGGAATGGAAACCTCCAGGGTATAATCACCGCTGAGTTTTAATGCCGTGGCAATGGCTAAAGCGCCGTAGCCAACGTGGGAAAGTCCGTCGCCGATCATAGAGCAGCGCTTTAACACAAGACTGACGCCAAGCAGTGCCGCACAAAGCGATACGAGCAGGCCTACCACCACCGCCATGACGACAATCTTTAAAATATCAGGGTTTTGAAGTAATTCAAAAAAGGAGTTTAGCATTCGTTTCCCTCCTTTTTATCCGAAGTGTCGATAAAAGCTGCGGCGTCACCGTTTATGTATTCGTCCGTCGTGCCGAAAAAATAACCGTCCTTTTTTAAATGCAGTACGTGATCGGCCTCGCGAAGCACCGTGTCAACATCGTGCGATACCATGATCACCGTCAGCTTTTCCTGCCGGTTCAACGACTTTATCAGCGCATAAAATTCTTCTGCCGCCAAAGGGTCCAGAGAGGCGACCGGCTCATCTAAGATTAATAGCTTATTTGCGGCGCACAAAGCCCTTGCCAAAAGCACGCGCTGCTGCTGACCGCCGGAAAGCTCGCGGAAAGAACGATTTTTAAGGTTTAAAATACCAAGTCTTTTCAAAACTTCGTCTTGCTGTCGGCGTTCTTCTGCGGTATAAAACCCGAAAATCCCTTTGCGGTTCAAAAAGCCGGACAGCACGATTTCCGAAACGCCGGCAGGAAAATTCTTTTGCACGGCGGTGCTTTGCGGCAGATAGCCGACGTCCTTTCTTGTAATGCCGTCTGAGAATTCCACCGAACCGCCAAGGATCGGCAAAAGTCCCAAAACACCTTTGATCAGGGTGGATTTTCCGGCGCCGTTTTCACCGATCACGGCAAGATAATCTCCGCTGTCAACTTGAAAGCTCAAACCCTTGATCACCGGCTGATTGTTATAAGCCAGGGTGACATTATTTAAAATAAGCTGTGCCATTTTTCAGTTTAACGCCTCCTTTAAAACGGCTAAGTTTTGCCGCATTAAGTCGATATAGGTCACGCCGTCCGAAAAATCTTCGGGCGACACGTTGTGGCAGGAGTGAAACTGCCGCTTTTTTGCTCCTGTGATGCTTGAAATTTTATCGGCCACCGTGGCTTTTGAAAACTCAATGTAAAGCACCACCGGAATTTTTTCACTTTTTACCACGTTCAGGAGGTACTGCACCGAGTTTAGCGTGGGCTCCGTGTCGGAGGAACAGCCGGGCAGGGCAGCGTAATATTTCAAGCCGTATTGCTCGGTGAAATATCGGAACGGAAAGCGGTCGGCGAAGACTAAGGTCTTGCGCTTTGCCGATTTTACCGCACTTTCAAAATCCTTGTTCAAAAGCTGAAGCTTTTCAAGAAACCGATCTTTATTTTCGGTGTAAAAAGCGGTGTTTTTGCTGTCCTTGTCGCACAGTGTTTCCGAGATTACTTTTGTAATTTCCATGGCATTGAAAGGCGATGTCCAAACGTGCTCGTCGGTTTCGGGCTTGTTTGAATCATCATCGTGGTGTTCGGCGGTCATGCCCTCCCGAATTTCTTCCTTGTAGGTTTTTACCACCGATAAAAGCGAGATCTCGCGGCGGTTTTTATTTTTATTTCCAGAAAGAATTTTTTGTACCCAGGCGTCGGTCTGTCCGCCCACATAAATAAAAAGATCGCAGTTTTGTATGGCGGCGATATCCGAAAGCGTTGGCTCGTAGGTGTGGCTTTCACTGCCGGGCTTGATCAGCATGGTGATCTCGACACGATCTTTTGCAATTTGGCGCGCAAAATCATAGGGCGGGAAAATGGTGGTGACAATTTTGACTTTTTTATCGCTGTCGGCTGCCGAAGCGCCGCTTTCGCCACCGACCAAGCTACCGCGCGAACCGGCGCTGCTTGATTTGCAGGCCGAAAATGAGAGCAATGTCAGAAGGCACAATAAAAGGCATAAAAATTTTTTCATAAACTTGCTCCTTTTTTGCGGCAGTCGGCACAAACACCGTAAAGCACGGTGTCGGCCATGTTAATGGTAAAGCTGTGTTCTTTTTCAATGTGGCGGCGCAGCTCGTCCGTTTTTTTGCAGTCCAAATGAATGAGCACGCCGCAGCTTTTGCATTTTAAGTGAAAGTGGCTGTTGCAGTGGCGATCGGCATCCACAAACTGATAAAGCACGCTCTTGCCGTTTTCGCCGCGAAAGCGTTTTAAAAGTCCCTCGTCGCAAAGGTGACCGATCTGCCGATACACGGTGCTTTTTCCAACGCCGCAGGACTTGATCCCTTCAAAAATATCATTGGCGGAAAGCTGGCGGCCGGAGTGACGCTTTAAATAATCCGTTAGCAAAAGCTTTTGCTGGGTGTTGTATTCGTTTTTCAAAAAGGCGGCCTCCTTTTTCACTTTGATTTTAAGACGGTTTTTAAAAGTAAAATGCTTTGTTGCAAAGCGGCACTTGTTTTGCCGCAAAACGCAATATGAGAATTACTCTCATATTGTAGCGCGTTTTTTGGTACTTGTCAATGACATTTTGGACATTTTCCAAATAATTCAAACAGTTTTTATAAGGTTTTCGGCTTTTCCCGAATGCTTTTACGGCGTGACGTATTTTTTTAGGTCTCCGCTGTTTTCCCGAAAAGTGGCATGTTCGGCCCGATTTCGGCATAATTATGATACAAGTGTTCCACCCCTTAGTTAGGTGCAACACGAGGATTTTTTACGCAATTTATGGTGATGAGGTGGACAAAAAATGAAAAAACTGATTTCTTTGTGTCTTTCACTTTTTCTGGCGGTGAGTGCGGCCGCACCGATGACAGCGCACGCCGGAAAGATCGCAACGGAGTATTATTCCGCAGATCTGACCGACAATCTCAGCGCTACGGCCGATTCGGACAGTGTTTTACCGGCAAGCGCCAAGCCAATGGTCGATGCCAAGGCGGCGGTTTTAATGGAGCGTGACTCCGGGCAGGTGTTGTATGAGATGAACGCGCACGAAAAGCGCGCGCCGGCGTCGATCACCAAGGTGATGTCACTGCTATTGGTAATGGAGGCGATTGATTCCGGAAAACTAACCTTAAAATCCAAAATCAGTGCGTCGGAGCATGCCTGCTCCATGGGCGGCTCTCAAATATGGCTGGAGCCGAGCGAAACCATGACCGTGGACGAATTACTGCGTGCCGCGGTCATTGCTTCGGCAAACGACGCGACAGTGGCTTTGGCGGAGGCGGTAGCCGGCAGCGAGGAGGCATTCGTGGACAAAATGAACGCCAAGGCGAAGGCGCTTTCCATGAATGACACACACTTTGAAAACGCCTCGGGTCTTGACGCAAAAGGGCATGTAAGCTCGGCGTACGATATCGCCGTGATGTCTACCGAGCTTTTAAAGCACAGCCTGATAAAAAAATATACCGGCGTTTGGATGGATTCTTTAAGAAACGGGCAATCCCAGCTTGTGAATACCAATAAGCTTGTGCGTTTTTACAAGGGTACCACCGGACTTAAAACCGGTACGACCTCCACGGCAGGCTTTTGTGTCAGCGCCACGGCCGAGAAAAACGGCATGGAGCTTTGCGCTGTGATCTTGGGCGCTCAGAATAACGACGGACGCTTTTCCGGCGCCAAAAAGCTTTTAAATTACGGCTTTGCAAACTGGACGCTGAAAACCGTGACCGTTCCAAAAAAAGATCTTGTGCCCGTAAAGGTTCAAAAGGGCTGTAACACAACGCTGACCGTGACTGCGGCCGGCAGCGGCAAATACCTGCTTGGAAGCGGAACCGAGGAATCGCCGACAGTAAAGGTATCCCTGCCCGATACCGTGGTCGCGCCGGTTGTAAAAGGGCAGAAGATCGGCACGGCGGCAGTGTATATCGGCAAAAAGCAGATCGGGTCCATTGACCTGTTGGCGGCACAGTCGGTGGAGCGGCTGGACTTTCGTCACGCACTGCACCGCGTGATCACGGCGCTTTGCACGCTGTAGGCCGATAGGGCTTGCAGGGCCGTATCGGAAGAATAAAAGAGACGGTGGGAAACGATTGCGACAAAAGGACAAAACAGAATGACAAAACGCGGCAAGAGCCAAGCTTTTTGTGGCAAATATTGTGAAAATATGAACTTTTGAAATCCTGAATAAATGGACTTGCGACGCGGTGGGATTTATGTTATACTAATATTACAAAGAATAAAGGCTTTTTAAGTCCTCTTTGCAATGATAGGAAACACAAGGTGAATTTTTAAAATGGCATTAAAATTTTCTAAAGATTTTGCGGCCGATTTTCTTCGTGAAAATGATTTAACCGGTCTTAAAACAGCAGTGGAAGCAAGCCACAAAATGATCCACAAAAAAAGCGGCCTCGGCAGCGATTTTCTCGGTTGGGTCGATCTTCCCGTGAATTACGACAAGGCGGAGTTTGCACGCATTAAAGCGGCGGCTGAGAAAATCCGAAAGGATACCGACGTGCTGGTGGTCATCGGCATCGGCGGCTCGTATCTCGGCGCTCGCGCAGCAATTGAGTTTTTGCATTCTCCTTATTATAACGCGCTGAAAAAAGACGCACCGGAGATTTATTTCGCCGGTAACAGCATCAGCGGTTCTTATCTTTCCGATATTTTAAAGCTCTGCGAGGGCAAAAGAGTATCGGTCAACATTATTTCAAAATCCGGCACCACCACCGAACCGGCTGTGGCTTTCCGCGTATTCAGAGAGTACCTTGAAAAGCAGTACGGCGAAAAGGAGGCGGCCGAGCGTATTTATTGCACTACCGATAAAGCACGCGGCACCTTAAAGCAGCTGGCCGACGAAAAAGGCTATGAATGCTTTGTGATTCCGGATGACGTCGGCGGTCGTTTTTCCGTGCTTACCGCGGTGGGCCTTTTGCCCATTGCCGCAAGCGGTGCGGATATTGACAAATTAATGGCCGGCGCCGCCGCCGCGCGCGAGGAATACAGCAATCCCGTATTTTCCGAGAACAGCTGTTATCAATACGCCGCTGTGCGAAACGCGCTTTATCGCAAGGGTAAGGAGATCGAGCTGTTTGTCAGCTACGAACCGCGCTTTGCCATGATGAATGAGTGGTTAAAGCAGCTCTTCGGCGAAAGCGAGGGCAAGGATCAAAAGGGTCTGTTCCCGGCATCGGTGATCTTCTCCACCGACCTGCATTCCATGGGACAGTACATTCAGGACGGCAGACGCAGTCTGTTTGAGACGGTGATCAGCCTTAAAAACGCCGGTGAGGATCTTGTAATCAAAGAAGAAGCCTCCAATGCCGACGGCTTGAATTTCCTTGCAGGCAAACCCATGTCTTATGTAAATGAAAAGGCTTTTGAAGGCACTGTGCTCGCGCATACCGACGGCGGCGTGCCGAACCTTGTAATCTCTGTGGACAATACCGACGAGGAAAACCTCGGCAGACTGGTTTATTTCTTTGAAAAGGCCTGCGCCGTTTCCGGCTATCTTTTGGGGGTAAATCCCTTTGATCAGCCCGGTGTGGAAAGCTACAAGAAAAATATGTTTGCCCTGCTTGGAAAGCCGGGATACGAGGACGAAAAGGCTGCTTTGGAAGCGCGCTTAAAGGCTTAAAACGCGGCCGCGCTTCGCCCCCCACAAAAAACAAAGGTATAGATTCCCGCAAAAATTAAAAGAAAGGCAAAGCTTTTTTTAAAGAAAGGCAATCCTTTGTAAGGGTTCCTTTTATTCAAAAAAGCCACCGACCGATTCTTTTAAGCGGAGTAAATAAAACAGGAGTTGGTAAACATGATCAAACTTATCATTGGAAACAAGGGTACAGGCAAGACCAAAAAGTTGGTAGACGCTGTAAATGCTACTACCGAGCAGTCCCATGGCAATGTTGTTTGCATTGAAAAAGGTGATACTCTGAATTTCAGCGTAACGCATAAAGCGCGCTTGATTAATACAGAAACCTACGGAATCAGCGGATTTGACGCTTTTTACGGCATGCTTTGCGGCGTTTGCGCCGGCAACTATGACGTGACCGATATTTTCTCAGACGCGACGTTAAAGATCGTCGGAAAGGATTTCGACCATCTGGCCGATTTCTTCGATCGCGTTTCTGCCCTCAGCGAGGAGACCAATACAAACTTCGTATTCACCGTGTCCTGCGATGAGTCGGAGCTGCCCCAGCACATTTTTGAGGTTGCCGAGAAATATTGAGTTTTTAAGGCAGACTTTCAAAAAAACAAAACAGAATGATAAAAATGCTTTCCGAGAGATTCCTCCCGGAAAGCATTTTTTGCTTTAAAATAAAACCGCGGCATTTATCTTCTGTTGCGGAAAAAATCAAAAAACGGCAGTCGTCTTCGCGCGCCGCGGGCCCGAAGGGCCCAGCGGCGCTCTCTGTAAGGCCGCGCTCTCGCGCGGCCTTACAGAGAGCGCCGCAATG
>CADAVL010000105.1 GCA_902791335.1 Oscillospiraceae bacterium | reverse complement strand
GAGCACATCACCGAACATGGCTTTCATTGCCTCCATAATTTCGGTTGTGCTGGTGAATTTCTGCGAGTTAACATACTCCTTCATTAACTCTGCCGGTACTTTTTCCATTGCTGTTCTTCCTTTCAGATTTTGAATTTTTTATATCTTAATTCTTATCTGAAAGGCTTTCTCTTATTCAGCTTTTACACAAAATTTTCGGCGGTCTCGTTTTAGCCGCAAGACTGTCTTCCCGACCGTTGGCATGGAGCGAAACAACTAAAGCCTCTGCGGATTTTTGCTTGCAGAGGCTTGATGGGTTATTTGTATATAATTTCTGTATTAACGATTTCCATTGCCCGATTACGGATGTTATTCATTCGGCAAACCCATGCGATTTGTTCAGCCGATTTGAGTTGCTCGGTTATGCCCTCACGCTCTGCAATCTGCTTTACAAGCTGTTTAAACATTTTATCAGCCTGACTGTCAATATCGGCAAGATAGCCATTCAATTTACCGATGAATTGCAAGCTGGAGAGAAGAACCCGCTTGTTTTCTCGCAGATAATTCAAGTGCCGCTGCCCCCATATACCGATATGCACCTGTTCTTCCACCGGTAGTTTCAGGCACGGCAAATAATAATCGCCTTGCAGCTCATACCATAGCCCATTGTTTTCGTCGTATTTGTACTTTTCCATAAAATATTGACCTCCTAAAATCTTGTGCTACAATCATATCAAATAGTTACAATGCAAGCAAATGTACGGGGAAATATGTGTGCCATCAGCCGGATTTTAAGTGTGATATTTAGGTTGGTTAAGAACACCCGCACCATTTTTAAAAATCACCCACGGTCAAAAATGACCGTGGGTGATTTTTTGCGTAAATCTGCATAAACACTGGGTTTTTAAGGCATTTCTTTCTTGAAAAAATCGTCCGAAATCGTCACCAAAAATTCCTGCCGAAAATTCGGCGTGGTTCCTTTCGTGGTTCCTTTTGTGCTTCTATTTTCGACAATGATCATATTTTTACAGGTAGATAATTGCCGCTAACCATGTTATAATAATATAAGTATAAGATCATTGCGGCTTTCAATTAGGGGGTGAAATTCTGTGTATTTTGAATACGGCGAAAAAGAGCTTTCCTATCTGCGGCAAAAGGACGAACGACTTTGCAAAGTGATTGACCGCATCGGCCACATTGACCGCGCAGTGGACCCCGATTTGTTCTCGTCGGTCGTTCATCATATTATCGGGCAACAGATCTCCACAAAGGCGCAAGCCACCATTTGGCAGCGAATGCAGGACGCACTCGGCACGGTGAATGCCGAAACCATTCTTTCAGCCGGTGCTTCAAAATTGCAGTCGCTTGGAATGACCTTTAGAAAAGCCGAATATATTTTGGATTTTGCCAAAAAGGTAGATACCGGCGAATTCGACCTTGACGCCATAAAACAAATGAATGACGAGGACGCGATTCGTGCGCTGAGCAGTCTTAAAGGGATTGGCGTCTGGACGGCCGAGATGATATTGCTCTTTTGTTTAGAACGTCCGGACATTTTCAGCTATGACGATCTTGCCATTCAGCGTGGATTAAGAATGGTCTATCATCACAGAAAGACCGACCGCAAGCTGTTTTTAAAATATCGCCGACGCTTCAGCCCTTATTGCAGTGTTGCAAGCCTATACTTGTGGGCCGTGTCAGGCGGCGCAATCCCGGAAATGAAGGATTATAAACCGAAAGATAAACGTTAATAAGGAAAAACGGTTCCTTTTCTCAATTCAGCCAAAGGAGGAAATAGAATGATCGTTGCGCTTGCCGCACAGAAAATGATTGAATTTTACCGTGGCAACACCCACGATATCAACCACTTTTTAAAGGTATGGGCCTTTGCAAAAACCATTGGCGCGCAGGAAATAAAGGATCCACACACCCTTGAAATCCTGGAACTTGCGGCTGTAGTGCATGACATTGCCTGCCCGCTCTGTCGGGAAAAATACGGCAACACGAATGGCAAAAATCAGGAAGCGGAAAGTCCTGAACTGGTTTTTGCGTTTTTTAAAGATCTGCCTGTAAGCGAAAGGGATATTGCGCGCATTTCATGGCTTGTGGCGCATCACCATACCTATACGAATATTGACGGCTTAGACCATCGGATCTTACTGGAGGCGGACTTTATCGTCAATGCCGATGAAAGCGGCTATTCAAAAGCCGCCATAGAAAGTGCGCGACAGCGTGTTTTTTCAACCGACACCGGCATTCGTCTTTTAAAAAGCATCTATCTTTCGGAATGAATCGTGACTTTTGCTCCAACACTCTTTGACAAGCAAAATTTGACCGCCGCCTTGTTTTATGATATAATGACAAAAAGGCCTGACCCATTCGGGTTTGGCCTTTCTCTTTTTAAGTAGTTTTTCAAGCGGTATTATTTTTTGTCAGGCGGTTTTGAGGTGATTTTTAATGAAGGCAAAAGCTTTTGCGGCTGTTTTCACAGCAATATTATCATCTTTGAGCCTTTGCGGCTGCAATACGTCTGTCGATTACCGCGTCACCTACAGCTATCGCTCGGAAATTACAAGTACCGTATCCGAGGTTTCGCCCACAGACGCCGAAATCGTGCTGTTTACCGACACGCAAAAGGCAGGCAAAATTGCAACCTTAGCGATCAAGGCAAAACCGCAGACCGAATACCGTATTGAGGTGGAATATTCCAGCGGTGTCAGCACATCAAAGCAGCTTCAACCCAAAAAGAGCGACTTGAAGGGCTACGTTGCGTGGCTTTGGCGGATCGGGCATAACACAAAACCCGACACCTATCCCGTAAGGATCTATTACGGTGATACCCTTGTTCTCAGCTTAGCGCTTCAGGTGGAGGCCTCCTGAGTTTTTTATAAAACCACCCAAAGAATTATGGCAATCCCGGCCACAATGGCCACGGATAAGGCCACCGATCCGATGATCCGTTTTTTTAAGCGTCGGTGCTTTTTGCCATTTTTATGCCCGATCCGCTTTCCCACGGAAGACCTGCATCACCGGACAAATCCAGATTCTTTAAAAAATCGTGGGCGCTTTCCTGAAGCTCGGCCGTTTGACCGTCGGCATATTCGGGACGAACGTAAAGCACCGCTTTTTCAAAATAAATATCGTCCGTTTCATTGATCTCAATAATTTGCCTGTTTACACCGCGCAGTAACATAGATCACCGATCCTTTATCCTTTCATCCATAAACAAAACAATCCGTAAAAGTCTAAGAATAGTTTCGACGCGGCGTTTTGAAAATATACAAATTTATTGAAAATTTTCCGGCTATAATGAAAAACCGATTTTGAAAGGAGCGCTAAAAGCTGGATTATACCGCTATTGTAAATCATTTGAATTTAAAGGACACCCTTGACTGTGGTCAGGCCTTTCGCTGGCGTGCGCTTTCCGACGGACGCTGGCAGGGCGTTGCCCATGGGCGGATCATAACGGTTTCGCTTTGCGGCAGCAGGCTGACGTTTTACGACTGCACAAAAGAAGAATACCATAAAATCTGGCGGCATTATTTTGACCTCGAACGCGACTACAAGACAATTGATCAAATGTGTCAAAGTGATCCAACGCTTCAAAAAATCTGCCGGTCGGGTCGGGGGATCCGCGTACTGAATCAGGAACCGTTTGAAACGCTTTGCTCCTTTATTCTTTCGCAAAACAACAACATCAAAAGGATCAAAGGCATTGTGGAAAGGTTTTGCGAGCAATTCGGCGAACCGCTTGGCGGCGGCTTTTACACTTTTCCAAAACCGGAGGCCTTGAAAGGCGTCAAACCGCAGGAGCTTACGCCCCTGCGCGCGGGATTTCGCGCAAAGTATTTGATCGACGCGGCAGAAAAAGTAAATTCCGGCGCGATAGACTTTGAAAAGATACAGAAAATGTCCATTGAGAAGGCGGCAGAAGCCTTAATGCAAATTTACGGCGTTGGGCAAAAGGTGGCCGACTGCACCCTGCTTTTCGGACTCGGATTTGCCGAGGCATTTCCAAAAGATGTATGGATTAAGCGCGCTGTGCCGAAATTGTTGCCGCAAGGGTTGCCGGCAGCACTCGTCCCTTCGGGCGGCATCATTCAGCAGTACATTTTTAATTATGCGCGAACAAACGAATTGAATCTTGAAGAACCAACCGATCTAACACCGTGATATTTCCGCGATTCGTCGCGAAAAAGCATTCAAAAAAGCTGTAGCTACTGCAAAAAAGCAGCTACAGCTTTTTGATTGTAATTCGTGTTTTTTAAGCTGGCGAGAAAAAACGTCACGCCTGACGAAAAATTGCCGCAAGAACTCAAGTACCGACCGCGATAAAACCGGAAGCGCCCCAGCGCGCCGTGCGGTGTTCCCCTCAAGGGGAACACCGCTGAAAGCCCACCCAAAACGCCTTGGGCGTTTTGGGTGGGCTTTTCGCCGAAGGCGGCGGCGCGCCGGGGCGCTTCCGGTTTTATTGCGGTCGGTTCTTTGGCCCGTTCGCCTACCGTCAACCGGCAACTGCGAGTGAAGCTTTAGTATTGGTGCCGGCATCGGAAGTACCGCTCACGTCGGTGTCGGCGGCGTTGCTCGTATTCGTGCCGAAAGTGATACTCGCGCCGTCGGTGATCACCGTTTTACTTCCACCGTTTTTGGTAGCTTCCGGTCTTAGATCAACCTTTTGATACTGCGTTTTGAACTTGCGGATTCCCTTTGCTACCAACTTGTCGGTTCTTTCGTAGGAAGCCTCAGCGTCGGCCGTGCCGGAAAGTCCGAAGTTTGACCAATTTTGCGATTTATCCAGCGGAATGATTTCATAATGACGGCGCCCCTCGGAGCCATAATATAAATTGACCCAGGTCGGCAGAATATTGACGTCGCTCAGCGTCACCGAGCCGTCCTTTTTGCGCTCAAACGTGGTTTCAAAGATCAATCCGTCCTCGGTGTGACCGGTGGTCATATCCATGCGATCTTTTCGCTGATTGGAAACCTCGTTGCCCATGGAATAAAGACAGATCGTCTGTTTATGGGAAATATCGGATTGAAACAGCTCCACCGGTTCAACCACGTGCGGATGACCGCCGACAATGACGTCCACGCCGAGGTCGCAAAGCTTCTGCCCGATCTTCTGCTGATAAGTGCTGGGCTCCAACCAGTATTCATTGCCCCAGTGCATATAGACCATAATCGCCTCGGCGCCGTCTTGATACATCTCGGAAATTCTTTTTGACAGCTCCTTGTAAAAATCATTAAGGCGGTCGTAATCAAAGGAATTGATCAGCGGTGCGGCAGCCTTGCTCACCGGAATTCCGTTCAAAGCCTTTGAGCCGTCGGACGTGGGGGTCTGATAGGTGTAGTTGATCATGCCGATCTTAATACCGTTGATCTCCTTGACAATATAGGGCTTGTCCTCCATATTTTGGCGCGTGCCGATGAAGTCGAGCCGACTTTTTTTCAGCGTTTTGACTGTTCTGAAAAAGGCATCTTCGCCAAGGTCAAAGCAATGGTTGTTGGCCGCTGTCATCATGTCCACGCCGCTGTCGGATAACGCGTCCAGGATGCTGTCCGGACAGTTAAAGGTCGGATAGCCGGAGTACGGTCTGCTCGTGCCGCCCAGAGTCAGCTCCAAATTTGCAACCATGTAATCATAAGATTGATAATAGGATTTTACATAGCGAAACATTTCGTGAAAATCGTATCTTCCGTTAAAATTATAAGCGTCTAAAATGGGCGAATGTATCAAAATATCGCCCGTACTGCCGATCGTAGCTTTTGCCGGTTTGTATTCGGGTGCGGACGATACCGTTTCAGACGCCGCGCTTTCTATTCTGCTGTCAAGCATCGAATTCGCCGAGGTGGTAACATTCGTATTGGAATTTTTGTTCACGAACAGTCCACAGCCGCCGAGAATCAAAATGACGGCCGCAAAAACGCCGCTGAGAATTGGCAGAAAACATCTTTTTTTCATGCATAATCCCCCTTTTCAAAAATATTATAATACCGCATTTTGTCAATTGGTAGTAACAATACTGTCATAAAGGATGAAAATTTTGTTACATTTGGTCGAGAAAACCACGATTGCTGTCATTTCTCAGCGCAGAAAACCGCCGTCGGGACGAAAAGCTCCGGCGGCGGTTTTGCGTAATTTTGTTTTTTAAAGAGCGCTTGCCATTTTACGGCAGCTACTGATTTTAAAGGGCGCGATTATTTTGCAAGCTTTACTTCTTCCCAAAGGCGGTCCATATACTGACGGGTTTCATTCTTCATGTCATGGTAATAGCTCACTTTGGGGCGGTCGGCCGCGTCGGGATACAAAATTTTGTTGCCGTAAAAGCTGTATTCCTTCATGTTCACCACGGCAGTATTCGGAGACGCATAGCAGATATACTCCGCATTTGCCAGTGCTACTTGCGGCTCCATGAGGAAGTTCATATAAAGCAGTGCCGCCTCATAATTCTGCGCGGTTTTGGGAATACAAACGGAATCCATAAAGATGTTGGTTCCCTCTTTCGGATAAAAAAACGCAAGCTTTTCGTTGTTTTCGGCCATGGTGAGATAGTCGCCGGCGTAGTAAGGTGCAATGGCCGCTTCACCGGATTCCATTTTATTGAAAACCTCGTCCATTACATAGGACTGCAACACAGCCTTTTGCTTTTTCAATTCCTCGGCCGCACGGTCGTAATCCGATTTTTTGTCGGTATTGAGGTCAATGCCGCATTTCAGCTGCGCCGTAGCAAAGGCGTCGCGTGGGTTATTGAAATTCAAAATACCGGCCTGCTTGTATTTTTCGTTCCACATCACATTCCAGCTTTGCGCGTCACTTTCCGACACAATCGTTTTATCGTAAATAATGCCGACCATGCCAACAGAATACGGCACGGAATATTCGTTATTTTCATCGAAATAAATATTTTTATACTGCGAATCAATATAGCGATAGTTGGAAAGCTTTGAGGTGTCTACCTTTAAAAGCAGGCCCTCTTTTTTCATGCGCTCGATCATGTAATCGGACGGAATAATAATATCGTAGGACACACCGCCGCCGCGAATTTTGGAATACATCGACTCGTTGGACTCGAAGTTCGTGTAATTCACCTTAATACCGGTAATCTTCTCGAATTCGCCGTTGACATCCAAAGAGTCGTCCTTGCCGTCTGAAATATATTCCCCCCAGTTA
>CADAVL010000104.1 GCA_902791335.1 Oscillospiraceae bacterium | reverse complement strand
ATAACCAATATTTAAAGGTTATGCCACAAAATAAAACATTATCGTTTTAGCACCATCAGAGGGGCTATCGCACATAATATGCGACAGCCCCTCTGCGTCATACAATATTTGATTGTATCACTTGCCGCCCTGCAGCTTTCTTAACTGTTCCAATTCCTGCTGTAAGGCACTAGCTTCCTTCAATGCATCTTGCCGGGCTCTTTCGCTGTCTTCGAACTGCCGCTGCATCTTGTCGTAGGCTGCCTGCTGCGCGCGCTGTTGCTCGAAGGCCTTTCGGATATCGGCTACTCCATGGCCGCGCCCGACGGTGCGTTTTACCTCTTTATGAAAGCACTGGAGCCGGACGCAAAAAGTTTTTGCGAGCGCGCGAAGAAATACGAGCTGCTGCTTGTACCAAGTGATGATTTTGGCTTTTCCGGTTATGTCCGCATTGCTTATTGCGTCACCACCGAACAGGTAGAGCGCTCGTTGCCGGCGTTCAAAGCACTGTACGAAGAATATAAAGGCTAAAGGAAACAAAAAAGAATGGATAAATTAGAAGAAGCACGACAGAAAATAAACGAAATAGACAAATCCATGGCGGAGCTTTTCTGCCGCCGCATGGACGCGGTAAAGCAGGTGGCCGAAAGCAAGCAGGCACTGGGTCTGCCCGTTCTCAACCTTAAACGGGAGGACGAGGTGATTAAGCGCAATACAAAATACGTGGAATCGCCGGAGCTGCGTTCTTATTACATCAACTTTTTAAAATACACCATGGATCTTTCCAAAAGTTATCAGCACCGCCTTTTAAAGGGCGTTCGGGTAGCATACAGCGGCGTGCCGGGCGCTTTTGCCAATATTGCGGCCAAAAGAATTTTCCCCGACGGTATTCCCGTGGCCTACGACGGCTTTCGTGCAGCTTACAACGCCGTGGAAAGCGGCGAATGCGACTGCGCGGTACTACCGATCGAAAACAGCTTTGCCGGCGACGTTACGCAGGTCATGGATCTGAGTTTTTTCGGCACCTTGTTTATCAACGGCGTTTACGATCTTGAAATCATGCAAAACCTTATCGGTCTGCCCGACGCTTCGGTGCGCGATGTTACCGAGGTCATCAGCCATCCGCAGGCGCTCGGTCAGTGCGACGAATATATCCGCGCACACGGATTTGTAAAGACCGAGGCCTCCAACACGGCTGCCGCTGCACTGGCGGTTGCACAAAAGGGGGATAAATCGGTTGCCGCCATTGCAAGCGAAGAAACCGCAAAGCTTTATAATTTGCAGGTGCTGGAGCGTGCCATTAATCAAAGCGCCAATAACACCACAAGATTTGCCGTGTTTTCAAGAATTAAAAACGAGTCGGAAAAGGACCGCCGTTTTATTATGTTCTTCACGGTGAACAATACGGCCGGTTCTTTGGGCGCCGCTATTTCCGTGCTCGGTAAACACGGTTTGAATCTGCGCGCCTTAAAAAGCCGCCCCACCAAAAGTCTTAGCTGGGAGTATTACTTCTTTGCCGAGGGCGACGGAAATCTCACCGGCGACAACGGCCGTCAAATTATCAAAGAGCTTAAAGAACAGTGCAGCAGTTTAAAGGTGATCGGCAGCTATCAAAAGGAAATTATGCTCAAATAAAGCAAAAAAGACACGCGGTTTGCAAAAAAAGGCAAACGCGGCATCGACCGAACTCCCTCAGCGGCGGCCGAACAGCGCCGCGCCAAAGCACCGAAAACCACAGAAACCGCAAAAACAAAATGATCCGACTAATACAAAAACCGCGAAAACACTGTAAATATGAAACACCGCAAAATACGAAAATACGCAAAAGTCTAAAAGGAGCAAACAGAAAATGATTCTTAACATGGCGCTTTCTCACGATAGCTACCCGATCTATATAGAACGCGGCGCATTAAAGCGCGCGGCGGAATATTTCAAACTTCAAAGACGGGTGCTGATCGTCACTGATTCCGGCGTTCCGGCGGAATATGCCGCAAGTGTGGCCGCGGCCGCCAAAGAACCGACGGTGGTAACGATTCAAGAGGGGGAAGCCTCCAAGTGCATGAAAGAATACGAAAAGCTTTTGTGTGTGCTCACCGAAAAGGGCTTTACAAGAGACGACGCGGTGGTCGCCGTGGGCGGCGGCGTTGTGGGTGATCTTTCCGGCTTCGTTGCGGCGTCTTATATGCGCGGCATTGACTTTTATAATATCCCCACCACGCTTTTGTCGCAGGTGGATTCCTCAATCGGCGGCAAGGTTGCCATTGATTTTGAGGGTTATAAAAATATTGTGGGCGCGTTTTATCAGCCCAAGGCCGTGATCGTGGACCCCGATGTGCTGTCCACCCTGCCGAAAAGACAGGTTTCCAACGGCATGGCCGAGGCGCTCAAAATGTCTATGACCAGCGACCCCGAACTGTTCCGCATTTTTGAGCAGGGCGAAGCATTCAAAAAGATTGACACCGTGATTGAACGAAGTCTTAGAATTAAAAAATCCGTGGTGGAGCAGGACGAAAAAGAGAAAGGACTTCGCAAGATTTTTAATTTCGGCCACACGGTGGCGCACGCCATTGAAAGTGAATACGGCTTTTTGGCACTATATCACGGCGAATGCGTCGCGCTCGGAATGCTCTCTATGTGTTCCGGCGAGCTGCGTGAAAAGCTATTAAAAATCCTCAAAAGCTTAGATCTTCCCACCGAGGTGCCGGTGGATTATGAAAAGCTGATTGAAGCCATGCGGCACGACAAAAAGATGTCCGGCAATGAAATTACGGTGGTTTATGTGCCGAAGATCGGACAGTTTGATCTGAAAACCATGCCCTTTGAGGAACTGAAAAAAAGCATGAAAGAGGTTTTCCCACAATGAAAAACACCTTTGGAACTTCCGTTTCGATTACGCTCTTTGGCGAAAGCCACGGCGAGGCGATCGGCGCGGTACTGGACGGCATGGCGCCCGGCGTGCCGGTAGACGAGGAATTTATAAAAGCGCGCCTTTCTTTAAGACGGCCGATGTCGGCGATCTCGACGGGCCGCAGCGAACCTGATCCTTTTAAAATTGTCAGCGGCGTATTTCATGGCTTTACGACGGGAACGCCTATTTGCATTGTAATTCCCAACATGGTGCAAAAAAGCAGCGATTATAAGGAACTCTACGGCAAAGCGCGCCCCGGCCATGCGGATTACACCGCTTACTGCAAATATCACGGCTTTGAGGATCCGCGCGGCGGCGGCCATTTCAGCGGCAGAATTACGGCCGCGGTGGTGGCGGCCGGAGCCATTGCGCTTTCAGCGCTTTCGGGCGTTGGAATTTCGGTTGGCACGCACATTGCCCGTCTTGCCGGCATTAATGATCGTCCGTTCGGCGATTTGAAGGGCGATCTCGACCTTTTGAAAAACCGTGAGTTCGGCGTTTTGGACGAAACGGTTGCCGATTCGATGACCGAAAAAATATTGGCCGCGCGCAAAAACGGCGACAGTGTGGGCGGCATTTTGGAAACGGCGGTTTTGGGTGTTCCGGCCGGCGTGGGCGAGCCGTGGTTCGACACGGTGGAAAGCTTGCTTTCCCACGCGCTGTTCGGCATTCCTGCCGTCAAGGGCGTTTCATTCGGCCTGGGCTTCGGCTTTGCCGACGCAATGGGTTCCGAAGCGAACGACAGCTTTACCGTAAAGGACGGCAATATCACCACCAAAACCAACCACAACGGCGGCATTAACGGCGGTATTACCAACGGCTGCCCCATTTTGTTTCAATGCGCCGTAAAGCCGACGCCATCCATCAGTCTGCCGCAGGAAACGGTCGATTTCAAAAAGAACGAAAACACCGTGCTGTCCGTCGGCGGTCGTCACGATCCCTGCATTGTTCACCGCGCGCGTCCGGTGGTGGAAAGCATTACCGCGCTGACGCTGTGCGACCTTTTGACCGGCCGCTTCGGCACGGATTATCTGGGGGCGAAATAATGGAGTACGGCTGCATTGGTGAGAAGCTTCAGCACAGCTTTTCCAAAGAAATTCATGCAAGACTGGCCGATTATTCTTATGAGCTTTGCGAAATTCCAAAGGACGAACTTTCAAAGTTTATGCAAAAAAAAGATTTTCGCGCCATTAATGTCACCATTCCTTATAAAACGGCGGTAATTCCGTACCTTGACGAAATATCAGAAACGGCCAAAAAGATCGGCGCTGTGAATACCATTGTAAACCGCGGCGGCAGACTTTACGGCTATAATACCGACTTTTTCGGTATGCGATCGCTGATCACCGAAAACGGGATTTCCTTAAAAAACAAAAAGGTGCTGATCTTAGGCACCGGCGGCACGTCAAAGACCGCGCACGCCGTGGCAGAGGATCTGGGCGCGCGGGAGATCATCACTGTTTCGCGCTCCGAAAAAGACGGCACGGTGTCTTATGACGAGGCTTACCGCTTGCACGATGACGCCGCGGTGATCATTAATACGACCCCTGCCGGAATGTTTCCGAAGATAGATGCCGAGGCCATCGACCCTGCGAGGTTCACGGAGCTTCAAGCGGTGGTGGACGCGGTGTATAATCCATTAAAAACCACCCTTTCGCTGAACGCACAAAGCTGCGGTGTCAAGGCGGTCTGCGGCCTTTATATGCTGGTGGCGCAGGCGGCGTTTGCAGTGGAAAAATTCATTAATATAAAAATCGAAAAAGATAAAATCAAGGCGGTATACGCGGACATTTTAAGACAAAAGCAGAATCTTGTGCTGATCGGTATGCCCGGCTGCGGCAAGACGACCATTGGCAATCTGTTGGCAGAAAAGCTCGATCGTCCGTTTTACGACACGGACAAGCTGATTGAGAAAAGGGCGCAAAAACCCATTCCGGAAATCTTTGCGGCAGAAGGTGAAACGCATTTCAGAGCCTTGGAACGCGACGTGATCAAAACGGAGGTTGCCCCGCTTTCCGGCGCGGTCATTGCCACCGGCGGCGGCGCGGTACTGAACCCTCAAAATATTTTTGAACTTCAAAAAAACGGTGTGCTGGTCTTTCTTGACCGAAAGCTTGACGCCCTGGCCGCCACAAAGGATCGTCCGCTTTCTTCTACGCGCGCGGCAGTGGAAAAGCTTTATTCCGAGCGGTACCCGATTTATAAGGACGCTGCCGATATTCATTTGAATTTGGGCGATGACCCAATAGAAAACACGCGCCGCGTTTTGGCGGCCTTTAAAGGAGAAAACTTATGACGGTTACCATAAAGCCCTCACGTGCGGTGGGCACAATGAAAGCGCCGCCCTCCAAAAGCCAGGCGCATCGGCTTTTGATCTCGGGCGCGCTTTGCAAAGAACCGGCCTCCGTTTCGGGCGTCGCTTTTTCAAAGGACATTGAAGCGACTCTTTTAGGGCTTCGCGCGCTCGGCGCAGAAATTAAGGTGAGCGGCGATACCGTCACGCTGAAAAAGGGCGCGCGGCCGAAAACCGTTCGGTTTGATTGCATGGAAAGCGGCAGCACCCTGCGCTTTTTGCTGCCGATGTGCTTAACAGAGCCCGGGGACGCTTATTTATACGCCGCAAAAAGGCTGCTGGAGCGGCCGCAGAAGATTTATGAGGATCTTTGCAAAGCCCAAAATATTACCTACGAAGCAACGAAAGAGTGCATTCATCTGTGCGGCGCACTTAAAAGCGGCGACTATGAGATTCCCGGCAATGTCAGCTCGCAGTTTGTCAGCGGCCTTTTGTTTACACTGCCTCAGCTTTCGGGCGACAGTACGATCACCTTAACAACACCGCTGAGCAGTCGGCCGTATGTGGATATGACGTTGGCGGCGCTTAAAAGCTTCGGCGCAGAAATCTTTTCAAAGAACGACCGTCAGTTTTCTGTGAAAGGGAACACCGAGTTTAAGGCCGCTTCATGTATCGTGGAGGGCGATTATTCCAACGCCGCCTTTTTCGATGCGTTCAACACCGTGGGCGGCAATGTGACCGTGACCGGCCTTTCAAAGGATACCTTGCAGGGCGACGCGGTTTATAAAGCGCTGTTCTCAAAGCTTGCAGAAAAAAACGCCACCGTGCCGATCGACGATTGCCCTGATTTAGGCCCCATCTTAATTGCTGTTATGGCAGCCAATCACGGCGGCACGCTCACGGGCACGCGCCGGCTCAAAATCAAAGAAAGCGACCGCGGCGCCGCCATGGCGGAAGAACTAAAAAAGTTTGGCGTTGAGATAACGGTTTCGGAAGATACGATTTTTGTGCCGAAAGGACGCCTTAAAGCACCAACCGAAAAGCTTTCGGGTCACAACGACCACCGCATTGTGATGGCATTAAGCTTTCTTTTAAGCCTTGTGGGCGGCACGATCGAGGGGGCGGAGGCTGTGGCCAAAAGCCTGCCGGATTATTTTAAAAGAATTACCGATTTAGGAATTGAGGTTGAAGAATTGTGAAGCTTCAAAAGGATATGAAAATTTTAATTGTGGGTCTTGGACTGCTCGGCGGCAGCTATGCTATGGCCTTAAAAAAGAAGGGCTACCGCATCAAAGCCATCACAAAGGAGCAATCCTCCATTGATTACGCCCTTTCAAAAGGACTGATCGACGCCGGCACGACCGAGATCGACAAAGAGATGATCGGTGAGGCAGATCTTGTGATCTTTGCGTTATATCCGGAAATTTTCATTGAATGGATCGAGCAAAATCAGCAGTATTTGAAATCCGGCGCAATTTTAACCGATGTTACCGGTGTAAAGTGCAGCGTGGTTTATAAAATCCAGGAAATGCTGCGGTCGGACGTGGAATTTATTGCCGCGCACCCCATGGCCGGACGCGAGGTTTCGGGCGTGGAGAACAGCGACGACCGCATTTTCAGAAACGCGAACTACATTGTTGTGCCCACGGCGAAAAATACACCCGGCGCGATTGTGCTTTGCCGCGACCTTGGCAGACATTTGGGCTTTGCGGATATTTCCGAATTAAGCCCCGAACAGCACGATGAAATGATTGCGTTTTTGTCGCAGCTGACCCACTGTATTGCCGTTTCGCTGATGTGTGCAAACGGCAGCAGCAACCTGGTGCATTACACCGGCGACTCTTTCCGCGATCTTACAAGAATTGCGCGGATCAACGAGGATATGTGGACAGAGCTTTTCCTGGATAACAGGGAAAACCTGGCCGAAGAGATCGACTGCACCGCCGATCGGCTGCGGGAGTACAGCGCGGCGCTCAAGGCCGAAGATGCAGAAACGCTCAAACAGCTCTTAAAAGAGGGCAGACAAC
>CADAVL010000103.1 GCA_902791335.1 Oscillospiraceae bacterium | reverse complement strand
GCACGGTGTTCACGATCAGGTCGTCAAAATCCATGGCGTTGCTCGAAAGCAGATCTTCATTATATTTTTTATAAGCGCGCGCAATCATTTTCATGCGAAGGTCGCTGCCCACGTTTTTCGCGTATTCCTCCGGTGAGATCAAACGGTCCTTTGCGTGGCTGATCTCGGAAAGAATGGCGCGTACACCGATCATTTTGTCCGAAATATCCAGCTTTTTCATGACCTCTTTCATCACACGCTTTTGGTCGTCTGCGTCATAGATTGTGTAATGGCGGTCGTATCCGAGTCGTTCGCCGTCACGCCTTAAAATTCTCGAACAAATGGAGTGGAAGGTGCCGGCTTTTATGTATTCCGATTCACGCGTGAGCATATTTGAAATTCGCTCTTTCAGCTCCCCTGCCGCCTTATTGGTAAAGGTAATGGCAAGGATCTCCCACGGACGAATCGGATCAACGCTGAAAATATCGGGTGCCTCGTCAAACGATTGCACCGCATTTTTTGCTGTCTTCATCAGTTCCTCGGTTAGCGGCGGCGTCAGCGTTGAATGATACGCGTCGCCGTATTTTACCATGTAGGCAATTCGGTTTACCAGCACCGTAGTTTTACCGCTGCCGGCGCCGGCCAAAATAAGCACCGGCCCCTTTACGGTGGTCATTGCTTCAAACTGACGGTCGTTCATTCTTCCGAAATCCCGACGAATGATTTCTTTGCGATATTTTATAAATTCTTCTGCCGAATTTGTCATAAAGCTTATAAATCCCCTTGGTCTTAGTGCTTCTATTGTACAACAAATCCGGTTGAAGTGCAATATAAATTATGCAATATCGGGTTCGCGAGGCAGAATACTCTACCGATAAAGTCGGTGAACCTAAATCTGACACGGCGTTCCGGAAGCGTGCTCCTTTCAACGAATAATAATCAGAATCAGTTTTGCCTATCCGTCAGTTCAGGCCAAAGCTGACATTCAGCGCCTGATCGACCTTACTCATAGCGCTGCCGTCCAAATGGCCCATTCTTTCCTTTAAACGCTGCTTGTCAAGCGTTCGCACCTGCTCAAGCAGAACAATTGAGTCTTTGGAAAGGCCGCTGCCGTCCGCAGTTACCTTAATGTGCGTCGGCAGATCGGTTTTGTCGCGCTGGCTGGTGATCGCCGCGGCGATCACGGTTGGACTGTAACGATTACCAACATCGTTTTGAATGATCAGTACCGGCCGAACGCCGCCCTGTTCCGAGCCGACGACCGGACTTAAATCAGCATAATAAATTTCCCCGCGTTTTATTGTCATTTTGTTTCACTCTCATCTTATTGGCCGCAAAAGCTTCTGCCCTTGCAGTTTTAGTATGTTGTTTTTTCTGTGCAACCGGTTTGGACGTCCGATGATATTTTTACCAACTCTGCGTTTTTTAATCATCACATTTTATATTTGCACCCAATAAATTTTATGCAGTCGGCAAAAGGAAAGTGAAAAAAGAGCCGTGCTACTTAAATTTTCGCACAGCTCTTTAAATAAACAAAGGCAATATTTAATTTTAACGGATTTTAGAATTGTAATTCTTGAGAAGTCCGGTTTTAGGAAAATTACTTCATCAAACGGTTTAAATGTTTAAAGCTTCTTTCAAGACATTTAAACGGGTCCTCGCCGTAACAATTGTCCTGCTCCACCATTGCGTATTGAACGTCGGCGTCGTGGCAGGCTTCGATCACCTTTGAAAAGTCGATATTGCCGTCGCCGCAGGCGGCCAGACGAACCTTCGGCTCTTCATCGCGGTTCAAAAGATAATCCTTAAAATGAACTACCGGGCAGCGACCCTTTAATTTGCGGATCGTGTCGGCAGGGCTTGCGCCGCCGGCCTGTACCCAGTATGTATCGACCGTGAAACCTAAAAGCTCCGGATCGGTTTCGTCAATCAGGCGATCATAATAGGTTTTGTTAAGCTTTGGATCCTTCACGAATTCCAAATCGTGATTGTGATACATCAAAAGCTTACCGGCATCTTTGAATTTCTTTGCAACCGGCATATAATTCTCCATAAAATCGGAAAGCACCTTATCAATCGGAACGGTCTTGTCCCACAAAAAAGGCATGGCGCCAAGACCGATATATTTGCAGTCGAACGTGTTGTGCTCGTCAATCACATATTCCGGCGCGTTTAAAATTTTGTCGGGGTTTGTGTGAGTGATAATGCATTTTAAGCCGTATTGGTTCAGCTTGTCACGAAGCCATTTTGCGTTGTAATCGCAGGTTCCCGAAACCTGAACGTACTTATATCCGATCTCGGCAACGCGTCTTAATGTGTCTTCAAAGCTTTTTAAATCCTTTGTAAAATCGTGTACTGTAAAAAGTTGAGCGCCTATTTCCATAAAGCATCCACCTTCCGGTAAATTATTGTATTTTCATTATATCACCCTGTATTTTAATTTTAAATGGATTTTTTATAGATTTTACCACCCCTATCATTTGTACTTTTTTTACATATTTGGAACTTTCGGGTAGTAAATCACACAAAAGTATGGTATGATAAAAAAGAATGCAGACAATACTATTAAATTATAAAAGCGTTACAGGGGACGCTCAAGACAAATATTTGTGGAATATAAAGAAATGGAGAACGGTATGCACAGCACAATGACAGCCAAAATCCGTCAGGAAAGAGATACCTCCTTTGCAAAAAATGTAATGATGCTTGCCGTAGCGCAAATTGTTGTAAAAGTGCTCGGCCTGATCTATAAAATCATCATTGTAAATATTCCCGGCTTCGGCGACACCGGAAACGGTTACTATTCTGCCGGTTATCAGCTTTACATGGTCCTGCTTGCGATCTCGTCTATTGGAATCCCGAATGTTGTTTCCAAAATGGTTTCCGAACGAGTGGCCGTGGGCGATTATCGCGGTGCGCACCGCGTTTTCAGCGTTATTTTCAGAATGTTCAGCCTGATCGGCTTTCTCTTAGCCTCAGGACTTTACCTGTTTGCTGACAGTATTTCCGTGGCGCTGTTTGGCGCCAAAGGCGTTTCCTACACCTTAAAGGCGCTATCTCCGGCGGTGCTGTTCGTTTCTTCAAACGCAGTTCTGCGCGGCTATTTTACCGGACTCGGCAGTTTAAAATCCACCAGTATCTCCGAAATCATTGAACAAACCTTCAACTGCCTGTTGTCCGTTTTGTTCGTTTACATGGTTGTGGGCAAGGACACCGCAATTATGGCCGCCGCCGGCAATCTTTCCACCTCGGTCGCGGCGTTTGTCTCCGTGGGCTACATGCTCAGTCACTATCTTTTAAGAAGACGGTATCTTCTTTCCGAAGCAATGCTGCAAAAGGTACCGGGAGAAAGCGTCAAGACGCTGCCGCTCATCAAAACCGTTTTAGGCTTTGCCATTCCGGCCGCCTTTGCCTCGCTTGTTTCAACGCTCAGCAGTAACATTGATTCTATCACTGTGAACCAATACACCGGCAATGTTGAGGCCTACGGTGTGCTTTCAAAGACCGAAACGCTTACCCACCTGCCTTTGTCTTTAAGCGCCACTTTATTTGTCGCCATCGTTCCGGTGATCTCCGCCATGATCAAAACCGAGGACTATCGTGGTGCGCGCGATAAATTAAGCAATACGCTGTTTTTGAGCCTTGTGATCATTCTGCCGTGCGCTATGGGATTTATTGTGCTGGCAGACCCCATATTAAAGCTTTTATATCCGGCTGTTTCCGACGGTGCTGTGCTTTTACAGCTTCAAACCGTTGCCATGATCTTTGCGGCGATCACTTTTGTATTCAACGGTGTTTTTTACGGACTCGGCCAACAAAAGCATGCGGCCGTGATCCTACTGCTCGGCTCCGCGCTAAAGCTTCTTTTAAATCTATTATTCCTTGACAAATTCAAGATGGGTGTTACCGGTGCGGCTGTGGCCACGATCATCTATCAGATCCTGGTTACCGCTGTGGAAGGCATTGTGCTGAACCGCTATGTTAAGGTTCGCCTGAAGTTTTTAAAACAGTTTTTAAAGCCGATGATCGCTACAGGAATTATGGGCGCTTTGGTGTTTCTGATCTACAAAGTGTTGATCCGCCATGCCGGAAACACCGTCAGCACGCTTTTGGCAATTTTGGGCGGCGTTGTAGTTTATTTTATTACATTGCTGGCGCTCGGCACGCTGAGCCACGAGGATTACCTCCAGCTGCCCATGGGCGAAAAAATCTATCGTCTTCTCAAAAAGCTTCACCTTGCGCGGTGACGGCGTTTAGATGCTGCTTTCTCCCCTTTTGTTGCAGCGTTTTTTAGAAATTTGTCCGATCGACTGGCGCTTTGAATGAACACCCTGCGTAAGGCACTTTTCTCTCGGCTTTTTGCACTTGCAAATAAGAATAAAAAAGCAGAAGCTTTGTGTGTTCCGGCAGTTTCGCGCGCCGCCGCGCCGCCCGAAGGGCGGCTTTTGCAAAACCGGCGGTTTTGCAAAAAAACGTTTTTCCTTTCCGGGAAAAACGCGCGGCGGCGCGCAAAACTGCCGGAACGCACAAAGCTTTCAAATTTCATCGTAAATTAAAAGACGACGCCTGAAAATTAGAAAATCAGGCGTCGTCTATTTTTATATTCCGTGATTACATAATAAAATGGATTGCATCATGAATATTGTGAATTTGCACCGTCGGCGTTCCTTTTTCATACTCGCCGTCCAGCGTCCATTCCGTTTCATTGTCCGGCTGGACCAGAATATCCGAAGCACTTTTAAAAACAAGCATTCGACTTTTGTAATTCTGCGTTGTCAACGCGCCGATGCACTCGTTCAGATCCAAAAGATTCTTTGGCGATTTCACAAGCAAAATTTCAAAAAGGCCGTCGTTCATGTCCACAACATCCGGACTGAGCGTCAAAATACCACCCACAGAAGTAGAATTACTGATTGCGCCGAAGATATAATCATCCTCAAAAGCTTCACCGTCCGCAGTGAATTTTACATGCCGCGGTTTAATATTGCCGATCTCCTTAATTCCTTCCAAAATGTAAGCTAAGTGCCCCAACGCATTTTTGACATTCTGCGGCGTGCTGTAGGAAGCCTTTGTAAAAGCGCCGAAGGAGGCCACATAGGAAAAATAGCGCTCGTTAAACTGCCCGATATCAAGGTGCTGCGGCGTGCCCTCCACCATCAACTCGGCGCATTTCAGCATATTTTTAGGGAGCTTCAAGCTGTTTGCAAAATCATTGGTACTGCCGGCCGGAATATATCCGATCGGCGTTTCGTGACCGCCCATCAAAAGTCCGGAAACGGTTTCATTAAAGGTACCGTCACCGCCGATACAAATTACCTTGTCGTATTTTCCGCCGCATTTTTTCGCAATATTGGTAGCGTCCAGCCGACCGCTTGTCATATATACTGTGCATTGGTAATCGGCTTTGCAAAAAATCTGCAAAATATCCGCAAGATATTTTTTCCCCTGCTTTAATCCGGAAAACGGGTTCATGATAACCAGCATTTTTTGTGCCATTCAAGCCGCCTCCTGTTCTTTTACGCCGTAAGGATCAGCGAATATCGTCCACAATTTTTTCGGGCGGATTGTCAAGCTCCTCCGGATGCGCCAGTAAATTCTTTAAATATTTAAACGCAGAAGCATAATAATGTCCGTCACAAATTCGTTCATCGGTTACCACGGTAAAATCTATGTATTTGTGCTTTGTAACCGTGCCATCGCTTTCGAGCGTGTTTTCCTCATATTTTGCGCCGTAGGAAACAAACACCGGCAAATTACCGAAATCATAAAGGTGATGATAGATTGGCGGAATGCCCAAAGAACCCATGGAGGTAATAAACATAGAGCCGTGAAAAGGGCTGACCTTTGTGAGTGCGCGCGGCAAAAGTCCGAAATAATCAAGCAGCTTCAAAAAGAAAATAACAAATTTCAAAAGACAGGCCGGTATACAGCGCAGAAAGCCCGCCGTGTTGTCAAAGTCACTTTCGTCGGCAGTGTTTTTGTATTGATCCACCAGTTCGTTGAAAGCCGTGTAAATCTCGTCAGCCGTGGCGGCTCTGTCATACTCCGCCTTAATGCAGGTTTCGGGCGCGTTCAGCTTCAACGCTTTTTTGATCGTCATGTCAATTTCAATATTATTTCTTGCATAAACGCGCTGGCCGCGGATAAAGCGGTTGATACCGGGACGCTGCGAAACCGTTCGCACATAAGCCGCAATAAACAAATGCAGAATACCGAAGCCTTTTAAGCCCTCCGCTCTTTTTTTGCGGATATACTTTTCAGCCTCCGTAATCTCAATTCGGTCGCGGAACATATTGGACGCTCCGACCCGAGTTACCATAATAAAGGGTGACACCATATTCATCGGTGGGAGGCTTTTGATCTTGTAACCGTCCTTCGCCATACAATTCTCCATTCACACACAGAAAGCCATCAGCACAAATCAGCAAAATATACGAGCAAGCCGCCGCTATTACTAAAATCTATGTGATTCATTATTTATAACAATATAATTATATACAAAAGCTGCGAATAAATCAATATAAATATATCTTAAATTTAAAAAAATCAAAAAATAAGTATTGACAAGTACTCATTCAGATGATATAATCCTTATTGTTGTTCGCGAGTGTGCTGGAACAGGCAGACAGGCACGTTTGAGGGGCGTGTGTCTTCGACGTACGGGTTCAAGTCCCGTCACTCGCACCATATCGAGTGTTCTTAACCAACCTGAGAGTTGGATGAGGACACTCGATTTCTTTTTGCCTTTTTGTGTCTCTTTGTTTGTATGAGCAGGAGTCGTCCTGCTCTTTTTTGTTATGCCGGTAAAGCATTTGGAACATACTCTACGGCAACGCCTTTTCGGGTTTCTTCTCGGTAGTTGCGCCTGCTCCCAAGGCTCGACAGTTCCAGATACCCTACAAACTTATAGTGTATCTTTATCATCTGTTTGCGGTTTTTGCCCGTGCCTGTGACCTCGTATACATCTATGCGGTCAATGAGTTCCCGCAGTAGTGGTGCAGTCAGCGTATCCATCTGCATAAATTTCCGAACGGCGGCAATGAATTTCTCTTTTCCGAGCTGCATTTCCTCGACCTCTGCCAAGCGTTTGCGGTATTCCCCGATTTTCTCTTTCAGTCCTAACCGTTCCGTCTCGTACTTGTTTGAAAACCGCATAAACATTGGATGTATACTAAAAAAGTGGACAAGTGTGATAAAATAAAAGACAAGTAAAAAATACTGAAAGGATGACACACAATGTCCAACAAAAGCAGTCCCAA
>CADAVL010000102.1 GCA_902791335.1 Oscillospiraceae bacterium | reverse complement strand
TGTCGATGTGGACGAAACACTGCCAAACGGCATTGAAGCCGAGAAAGCCTCCGAGTATTTGGCACTCAAAAAGGCTGCGGCTGCGCTTTCAGATCACCCGAATGATATCGTGATCGGTGCGGATACCACTGTGGTGATCGGCGGTAAAATTTTGGGTAAGCCGTCGTCCTGCGCCGACGCGCGCGAAATGCTCTTGTGTCTTTCTGGTAATTGTCACACGGTTTATACCGGCGTTTGTGTGATGAAAAAAGACCGAAAACGGCTTTTTACAAGCGCCGCAAAGGTTTATTTTACGAAACTCAGCGAAGAGGAAATTGCCGATTATATTGCCACGGGCGAGCCAATGGACAAGGCCGGCGCTTACGGCATTCAGGGGTACGGTTGCCGTTTTGTGGAGCGGATCGAGGGCGATTTTTACACTGTGATGGGTCTGCCTGCCGCGAAAACCTACGAAGCTTTAAAGACTTTTTGATTTTTAGATATTTTGTTATTTTGGAGGAGCAGTTATGTTTGTCAGAGATATCGGCATTGATCTTGGCACTGCAAATACACTGGTTTGCATTAAGGGGAAGGGAATTATTATGCGTGAGCCGTCGGTCGTGGCTTACGATGTTCGCACCGACGCGGTAAAGGCCGTGGGGCACGAAGCAAAAGAAATGATCGGAAGAACGCCCGGTTCCATTGTTGCCGTCCGTCCTTTGAAAGACGGTGTGATTGCCGATTTTGACGTGACAAAATCCATGCTCAAGCGCTTTGTAAAGCAGACGTTAAAAGGCTCTGTTTTTTCAAGAGCCAGAATTGTGATCACCATTCCGGCCGGTATTACCGAGGTGGAGAGCCGCGCGGTATACGACGCCGCAAGAATGGCCGGCTCCACAGAGCCGGAACTGATTGAAGAACCTATGGCAGCCGCACTCGGCGCCGGTATTGATGTACAAGACGCGCGCGGCAGCATGATCGTTGACATCGGCGGCGGTACGTCCGAGGTGGCAGTGATTGCGCTGGGCGGTATTGTTACGGCGCAGTCGGTTCGTGTTGCCGGCGACGATCTCGACGAGGCGATCATCAACTTTGTAAGAAAAAAGCATAATATGCTCATTGGCGAACGCACTGCGGAGGAGATCAAAATCGCCATTGGCTCCGCGCTCGAATACGAAGGCGAGCAGTCCATGGAGGTGCGTGGCCGCAACCTATTGGACGGTCTGCCGAAGAATATTACCGTAAATTCCGAGGAGGTCCGCGAGGCACTGTCCGATCCTGTAATGCAGATCATCGACGCCATTCGTTCCACTTTGGAAAAAACGCCGCCGGAGCTTGCTGCCGATATCATCGACAAAGGCATTGTTTTGGCAGGCGGCGGCGCGCTGCTCAGAGGTTTGGATCAGCTGATTGCCGAGGAGACCGGCATTTTTGTAACCGTTGCGGAAAATCCGCTCGATTGCGTGGTCTTGGGTACTTCAAAATGGCTGGACGATGAATCGGTTTTTGAGTCTTATTCCAGCAGAAAGGGCAGTCGCTATTAATTTTTTTAACTCTGATTTTAACTCATTGAACCGGAACGGAGATTTGCTATGCGTTTTTTCTTGAGAAGCAAGCGTTTTAAAATCATCTGCGGCATTACCGCAGGTCTTATCGCGTTGTCCATTGTGCTGCGGCTGATCGGCGGCGTGATTGCACCGCAGGCAAGCATTCTCGGTGCGGTGGCGCAGCCGTTTCGGTCGGTTGCAACCTATTTCAGCAATAAAATTGATGATTTTAAAACGAAATATTACACCGGTGATCAGCTCCTAAAAGAAAACCAAAAGCTCCAGTCACGGCTGGACGAGCTGACCTCTCAGGTGGTGGATTATAACGATCTCAAAAAAGAAAACGATTTTTTGAAGAACTTTCTTGAAATTAAAGAAAAACACAAGGATTGGAAATTTGAGTCAGCTACGCTTATCTCGCGCGATCACGGCGCTTCCGGCGCTTCCTTTACCATCAATAAAGGCTCTGTAAACGGTGTTGCCGCCCGCGATCCCGTCATCACTTCGTCCGGTCTGGTTGGCTACATAACCGAGGTAGGCCCCAGCTATTCCAAGGTCACCACCATTTTAAGCGAGAACATTCATGTCGGCGGTCTGGATTATCGGACGTCGGACGTCGGCGTTGTTTCGGGCGATGCAAAATATGTGAAAAAAGGCCAGTGCGTTTTAAAGAATCTGCCGAGAAGCTGTTCAGTCGCACTGAATGATATTGTTGTAACCGTCGGCGGCGAGATCTTTCCGGAAGGCTTAGTGAT
Organism: Oscillospiraceae bacterium; assembly: GCA_902791335.1. GTDB lineage: Bacteria > Bacillota > Clostridia > Oscillospirales > Acutalibacteraceae > UMGS1532. Next base: position 4,958 of record CADAVL010000102.1, on the reverse strand, counting down.
CGGCACGATCGAAAGCATTTCTTCCGATGAAAGTCAAACGGCGATCACTGCGGTTTTAAAACCCGGCACGGATATTTCCGAAATTCGCGATGTTATGGTTCTGACCTACTTTGAGGGGCAAGGTACACTCGATAAAAAATAACCGGAGGTCTTAAAAATGAAAAGGAGAAGCAGCTGTGATTATCCGCTGATGGCTTTTTGCGGAATCATTTTCTTTTTGCTTTATATTTTTCAGTATACGGACAATATCCCCGGCTCCGGTTCCGGCACGTTTCCGCAATTAATGCTTGGCGCGTCGCTGTTCAGCGGTATGTTTTTCGGCGATAAATACGGCGCGATCTTCGGCTTTTTCCTCGGCACGTTTGTGGACGCAGTCAGCGCCGAAACGCTGTGCTACAACGGTATTATGATGATGCTGATCGGATATTTCGGCGGCGTTGCCGTACAGCGCCTGATCAACAACAATTTTCGTTCGGCGATCTTACTTATTTTTATTAGTGCTGTGATCTATTACTTCGGTATCTGGTCGATCATGCATTTCAATGTTGTACGGCTGAAAGCCGAGATCTTCCGCTCGCTGTTTTTAACGGTGCTGTTTTCACTGCCGATTTATGCGCTGCTTTATTTTGCGGTAAAGCTTCGCAAAAAACAGCTTATGAAAAGGGGATAACCGGCTTTTAAAGCGTTGAACTAAAAAAGATAAAACTGAATTCAACATAAATTTTCATTTTAAAAGAGAGGTGGCAAAACGATGAAAGCAAAGCAAAAAAAGAAAACCAATTTAAGAAATATCGTTTTGTCGCTTTTGTTGGTGACGGTTATGGTCTGTTATACCGGCCGCGTGTTTCAGCTTCAGGTTTCCAATCGCGACTATTATATGGCGCAGGCCAGCGGCATTTCCAAGCGCGTTGCCGTGATCAAAGCCGCACGCGGTGAAATTCTGGACGCCTACGGCCGTCCGATCGCCGTAAATCGCGACGGCTATAATATTGTGTTTAATAAAGCTTATTTGGATGAGGACAAGCTGAACGACACGATTACGACCCTCACAAATTACCTTGACAACCGGAATTTGAAATGGGTGGATAATCTTCCGCTGAAACTCAATTCGATCGCCTTTAAAAAGGACAAGGACGACCGGCTGAAAATGATCAATTTATTGGGTCTTAACAGCTATGCCACGGCGCAAAACTGCTTTGACAGTATGGTAAAGCGCTATGAGCTTGAGGGCTTGGACGAAATGCTGCAGCGCCGTGTTATGGGCGTGCGGTATTCCATGGAGCTGGCGGATTTTTCCGTGTCGCTGCCGTACACCTTTGCAGAAGATGTCGGCAAAGAGGTGATGACCTCGGTTTATGAATTTTCCGGCGAATTAAAAGGCGTGGAAATTGATACCGTTCCGCAAAGAGATTACCCCGGCGGTGACGTCGCGCCCCACATTATCGGCACAGTCGGCCCCATTCAGGCGGAAGACTGGAAGGAATACAAGAAAAAGGGCTATTCTTATAACGATAAGGTCGGCGTGAGCGGCATTGAATACGCCTATGAAAAATATCTGCACGGACAAGACGGTGAGATCACTTATAAACTCGACAGTTCGGGCAATATTGTTTCCTCAGAGATTACCAAAAAAGCCGTTCCCGGCAATACATTGATCCTGTCGCTCGATAAGACCCTGCAATCGGTCGCGCAAAAATCCATGGCAAAGGTTATTACGGGATTGCAGCGCAAAAACCCGGAAGTTTCGGGCGGCGCGGTGGTTGTCAGCAATATAAAAACCGGCAATATTATCGCCGCGGCAAACTATCCGAGCTACACCATGGAGGAATACAAAAAAAACTACAATAAGCTTTTGGAAGATAAAAACAATCCGCTTTTAAACCGCGCGTTTCAGGGTGCTTATCCGCCCGGCTCGGCCTTTAAGCCGGCCGTTGCGTCCATTGGCCTGTATCTCAACAAGGTTACGCCGTATGAGCTGCTGAACTGTCACGGTGTATACGATTATTATAAGGACTACCGCCCGAAATGTATGGGCTACCACGGCAACCTGAACATTGTGGAGGCCTTGTCGGTTTCCTGCAACAGCTATTTTTATGAGCTTGGCCGTCGCATCGGCATCACCGACCTCAATAAATACTGTCTGCAATATGGCCTTGGAACCGAAACCGGCATTGAGGTGCCGGAATCCGCCGGTGTGCTGGCAGGCTCCGATTATTCCGAAAGTATCGGCTCCACCTGGTCAGCCGGTATGACCTTGCAGGCGGCGATTGGTCAGTCCGACAATATGTTCACACCGCTTCAGCTTTGCATGTATACCTCAACGATTGCCAACAACGGCGTTCGTTACAAAGCAAGTCTTTTGAAAAAGGTGATGAACTATTCGCTCACCGACACGGTTTATGAATACAAGCCTACTGTTTTAAACAAGATCAAGTTTGGGTCTTCGGTCTATTCCGTGGTGAAAAAAGGTATGCTTTCGGTGACCACCGAGGGTACCGGCAGCGCCGTGTTCGATCATTATAAGATTAAGGTCGGCGGTAAGAGCGGTACCGCCGAAAATCCGCCGCACGGCGATCACAGCGTGTTCGTTGCTTTTGCACCGTTCGATTCACCGGAGATCGCAGTTTCCGTTATCATCGAGCACGGTCTGAAAAGCTATACCAGTGCAACGGTGGTGAAGGAGATCTTTGACGAATACTTCTTAAAACAATATGGCAAGGAAAAAGACCCGTCACAGGATAAAATTTTGAAGTAACAATCTTTACAATAAACGGATTGTGTGCTATACTGTATTTAGTTATTCTGTTATATGGAGGTTTCTTTGTGGGTTTCTTAACCGTTATCGCCTCCGGAAAGGGTGGAACCGGAAAGTCTACGCTTTCGGTCGGCCTTGCCTGCGCGTTTCAAAAGCGCGGCCGCAAGGTACTGCTGATTGATGTGGACGAGGGTCTTCGGTGCCTTGACCTCATGTTCGGCGTCAGCGACCGTCTGGTTTTCGACATCGGCGATATTATTAACTACAGTAAACCGCTGGATGATGTTGTTTTAAACGTCACGGAAAATATTGACCTGATTGCGGCACCGGCTACACTGAACGGCTACGATAAAAAGCGCTTCGGCGAATTTTTGCATTCTGTTACCGACCGGTACGACCACGTGATTGTGGACTGTCCGGCAGGACTGGACGTTGAATTTTTCAACGCCTTGCCCATTTTTTCGGAGGTGCTGATCGTTGAACCGCTCGATATGATCGGCTGCAGAAGTGCGGCCACATTGGAAACGCTGCTTCATGCGGCCGGAATCAAGCATGTGTTTTTGGTGATCAACCGGTTTGACTATTTTGTGTTAAAAGGGAATTCCACCCTTTCACTGGACGATATTGTTGATAAATCAGGGTTAATGATCCGCGGCGTTGTTCCGTATGACCCCAATTTGCCGCTTTTAAGCGCCGAGGGGAAGCTTTTCGATCGCAACTGCGTAGCATTCCGTGCGTTTTGCCGCATTGCCGACCGTCTGGAAGCCAAGGATGTTCCGCTGCCAAAGCTCAACAATCTGTAAGCTGTTTCCAAGAAAAGCGACAACTCATTCTGTGACAACCGATTTCCTTTAGGAGGGATTTACTTTGAATATTGCTTTAATTGCACACGATGCAAAAAAAGAACTCATGGTGCAGTTTTGTATTGCATATTGCGGCGTTTTGAGCCGTCACAACCTTTTGGCTACCGGCACTACCGGTAAGCTGGTTGCGGAGGCAACCGGCCTTGAGGTCATTAAATTTTTAAGCGGCAACCAGGGCGGCGCGCAGCAGATTGCTTCGCGTATCGGCTGTGACGAAATTGATCTGGTTCTCCTTTTCAGAGATCCTTTGAACCCGAAGCCGCATGAGCCGGACGAAACCTCAATTTTACGGCTCTGCGATGTACATAATATTCCGGTTGCCACCAACATTGCAACCGCGGAAATGCTCATTCACGGACTGGAGCGCGGCGATCTTGACTGGCGCGATATTGTAAGAGCAGATAAAGCTTAGATACAAAGTCATTAAGGACGGGAATAGGTGACAGTGATACTGAATGTGGTTTCACGCTCACCGCCTCAAACCGTCCTTTCTTGCTGTAAGCCCTCGTGTTGCAAAAAGAGATTTTAGGGAAGCAACGCTTTCGCAAATTTTTGCAACATTGGCACTGTACCGGATCAGTCTATATTTGGGGTGCAGTGCTTTCAAATATACAGAAACGGAAGATGAAACATGGCTGAACAAAACAAAGCACCGCGCGGTACGCAGGACGTACTGCCCGAAAACAGTTATAAATGGCAGTATGTGGAAAAAACCATGCTGGAAACCGCTGGATTATTCGGCTTTCACGAGGTAAGGACCCCGGTTTTTGAACACACGGAGGTCTTTTTGCGCAGCGTTGGCGACACAACCGACGTGGTTCAAAAGGAAATGTACACCTTTTTGGACAAGGGCAACCGTTCCATTACATTGCGCCCCGAAATGACTGCCGGTACCGTTCGTTCCATGATCGAGCACGGCAACGTCTGCGGCGCACTGCCGCAAAAGACCTGCTATATTGGCCCTTGCTACCGCTACGAAAAGCCCCAGGCCGGCAGACTGCGCGAGTTTCACCAGTTTGGCGTGGAGTGCTTTGGTGCAGCCGACCCCGCGGCCGACGCGGAAATTATTCTGCTTGCAAACAGGGTGTTAAATACGCTTGGTATCTCAAAACTTTCTTTGGAGCTGAATTCCATTGGTTGTCCTGAGTGCCGCGAGCAATATCACAAAGCGTTAAAGAGCTATTTTTCAGCAAAAGCAGACGAGCTTTGCGAAACCTGCCGCGATCGTTTAGAGCGCAATCCCATGCGTATTTTCGACTGCAAATCTCCGGTTTGTCAGAAGATCTGCGAGGACGCACCCATTATGCTTGACTATCTGTGCGACGACTGCAAAACGCATT
>CADAVL010000101.1 GCA_902791335.1 Oscillospiraceae bacterium | reverse complement strand
AAAGCCGCCCTTTTAAAAAAGCTTCCAATAGACTGAAATTCAAAAGACTGCAACCCAAAAAATGCAACCAAAGAATACAACGAAAAAACGGAGCAATGAAGCCCACCAAAAGGCAAAAACGTTTTAGCGGAATTTTCTTTTTATCAGATTTTTGAAAAATTCTTCCTTCACGATCCTTTCAACGAAATAATGCAAAAAATCACGCATTTTCTAAACAAATCATGGCAAATTCTTCTGCTATTGTTGATAATAATTAAAAACTGTTTTCATGAAATTAATAATATGTTAAAAAAACACAAAATTTTGCGGCGGATTGCGAAAAGAACGAAAAAATTTACATTTACATTTTTAAAAGAAAGTGTTACCTTTAAATAGAATTAAAAGTGTTTATATCGGCAGTGGCAGTTTGCCCGTTCGATAAGGAAAGGAGCTCAAAGCTAATGGCAAAAAAACTCACTCGATTGCTCAGTCTGGTCTTAGCTGTCTTAATGGCGTTTTCCATGGCTGCTTGTAAAGGCAGCAAGCAGGAAAACACCTCCTCAAAGAAGCAGACCTCCTCTGCAGCACCTGCGCCGTCTGATCCCGAAACGCCGGATAATCCGGACGACAGCGCTGACAATGAGGAACCCGTGGAAGACGAGGACCCTCAGGATTGGGACAACACCGGTGACATCGACAATCCGGAGATCGGCAACACCCTGCCGGAATCGTATTATGAAACGCACTCCGTTTTAAAGGATGACGATTTTGACAATGACGACTTTCCGGAAATTCCGGACGATCCCACCGATCCCGACGACCCGGATAACCCCGAGCTGAGAACTTCACCCATTCAGATGGCCGGTACGGCAAAAGCCACCAACGAACGCGAGATGAATGTTGATGTCAACAAAACCGTTTTCAAAAACTACAACGGTCTCGGCACCAACTGTTTCCCCACCGGTTTAATGGAGGAATCGCTCACCAAGACCGAGTATAACGAGGTTTACATGGAGCTGGATCAGAAACGTTTCAGAACCATGAACGGTAAATCCTTCAGAATGTGGTTCCAGGTGGACTGGATCACCACCACGGACGAATCCGACCCCACCCGCGACGACTACGAAAACAATGTGGACTATAAAAACTACATCAACGGTGTTTACGATTTTGACAGTACGCGCATGAAGGCGGTCTATCCGTTCCTTGATATGTGGAAAGCGTCCAACGCCTCGGTCGCGCTCAACTACGGCTGGAAAGCTTCCACCGTCATTCAGAAGTGGTTCTGCTTCCCCGGTATCTCCGACCCGCAGGCCTCCGCTCCTTATGATCTGGACGCTTACGCCAAGAGCTGCGCCGCTTTAATGTATGAACTGCGTAAAAACCGCGGCTACACCAATATTGATCAGCTGACCTTCTATAACGAACCCGGTCAGGGCTATGACTATATCACCTATGTACCCGATAAGGCTTACTGGGTCATCATGATCAAAAAGGTGAACGAGGAGCTGACCAAACTCGGCATCCGCGATGAGCTTACCGTGTGGAGCTGTGAAGAAAACAGTATGAACTGGAATCACCACGAGTTCACCGACTATATAAAGAAAAACGGTTCGCAGTATATCGACCTTTACGCCTGCCATTTCTATTATGGCACCTATGCGCAGGAGGACGATTACGGCTATGCTTTCCCGTTCTTCTGCTGGTTACATAATTATTACAATGAGCACCCGGTCTACATGACCGAGTACTACGCCGGTGCATACGGCAATTTAGACAAAGCCGCCGACGGTTTGAGTGAACGCACCGTTTGGAGAGATTGGAACGACAGCACCGCTTCCTATTTAATTGCCACGGCAAACTCCGGCGTAAACGGCATGCTCAAATGGGGCTTTACCAGCAACTGCCTGCCGAATCCGCAGAACTTCAACCCGGCTAACGGTTATCAGGCTTCCTGGTGGACTCTCACCGACGATCAGCACATCGACGGTGTCAACGTTTCGTTCTATGACGAATCTTTAATCACCAACTATATCGACAGCGGTTCCGACGTTTTAATGGTTGACTGGACCGGTAACGATATCCGCGGCGCGGCATTCAAATTGCCGTCGGGCGATTACACCATTGTGGTAGACGCCAAAGGCAGCGCCAATGCCACTAAGGGCACTCAGTATGAGGTGAAGGACACCGTTCAGCGCAACCTCACCATCAATCTGAAAAACAATAAGAAGAGCTTAACGTTCTATAAATATCATTTTGATCCCGACGAATTGCTTGCTAAAGACGGTGTTGGTGTGAGCTCTGCTAAGAATCAGCACGCCACCGTGCTTCAGGCCGAAAAGACCATGACGGTTACTTCCAAGCTCACCGACGTAATCGGCAAGGAATACGGTATGTATGTATATACCACCAAAAAGCCGGTAAAACAGGTTGAGATTGAAACCGACAGCGTGCGTATCGTAACAAAGGCCGGCGAAGTGAAGAACTTCGCTGCAAAAACCATTGACTGCGATGCAAGCGATGAGATCGTATGGTCGATTTCCAAGAGCATTACCCAAAACGGCAACCCCGGAACTCTGGACGCCAACGGCAAATATACCGCAGCTGCCAACGCGGCCGAGGGCGATAAGATTGCCATTCGTGCGTCTTTGAAATCCAACCCTAACATTTTCGACGTTGTGATCGTACAAATTTATAAATAAGGAGGGCGTGCAGGAATGATGAAAAAGAATTTATTCAAGAAAATTGCAACCGGTGTATTTTCAGCAGTGTTTGCACTGTCCACCGTAATGTCCGCTTTACCGGCATTTGCCGGCAGCGGCGACAAAACAGATTCAACCGAGATTACATTTGATAACGAAACGACGCTCAGTGCGGCCTACGGTTCGGAAAATGCAATCAGCGGTAAAATGCCTTACTTTGCTACTTATTATAAAAACGGCCAGGATCCGAAAGACTTTGTAAGCAATGCAACCCTCGGCAACCTGACCGACGGCAAGGCAGACACCGATTACCGTGCCTCTTGGGATGCATGGTTTGCAAAGGTGAACGACGACAATACCGTTACTTATTATCAGGACGGCAAAGAAGTCTATATGGATCTTGCTTACGACCTTGGTGAGGTTCGCGATGTTACCGGCGTTTTGGTGCTGAACCACTCCGATACCAAGCTGCGTACCAACAGCTACAAGGTGTACGCCTCCAATTCTAAGGACGACTTATATACCGACGCAAACCTGATTGCCGACGTTGACAATACTTCCAAAAACGCACGTCGCCAGGTGATCAGCACAAAATCGGGCAGCACACTGAGCGCCCGCTATGTGGGTATCCGTGTGATCGACCCTACGCACACCCATTTGGATTCCGACCTCACCAATCCCTTAAAGACTGCGCCGGTGAATCAGTGCTACCTCCGTCTTTACGAGCTTTCGATTTTCGCAAAGAAGGACACGGCCAGTCGCGCAACAGTGGAAAGCGATGATAAAAGGGAGCTTCTGTCCTTCTCCGAGGATTCCGGTATTGAAAACCTGATTAAAGGCAAACTGGCAAAATACTGCTCCAATAAGGGGAGCGGCGATGTTGCCGCAAAGCAGGATCTCGATCTGCTTGACCGTCTGACCGACGAGGTTGTAAACGCCAGCAGCGAGTTTATGGGCCGCGATATTCGTTTCTTTGAAGAAAAAGACGGTCAGGTCACCTATAAGCGTGAAATCTGGTCCGCTTCCTTGACCTATGACCTCGGTGCAAAGAGCGACCTTTCCAAAATGGTGGTTGTTAACCACCTGTCGGAGCCGACGCTTCGCACCGGTCACTACGCGATTTATGCGTCCGATACCGAGGAAACCCTTTACGACGATGAGAGCCTGGTATTGGATTTCAAAAACACCAACAAAAAGACCCGTCAGGTGCTGAGTTTTGAGAATATATCTGCACGGTTTGTGGGACTTCGTGTGCTTGACCCGATTTCCGACTACACCTCCGGCCCCGGCGCAACACCCACCAATGCCTATGTTCGCTTGTTTGAACTTGCAGTCTATGGTACAAAGGCACCGGAAGCCAAGTTTTCAACCATAGCTGACGACAAAACCGAGTGTGATACCTCTCTCGGAAAGGAAAATATCATCAAGGGTCTTCAGCCTTCTTCGGTGGTTTATTATTCTAACTTCGGCAATGACAAAACCAATGCCAACAATTCTAATATCACACTTTTGACCGACGGCGATCCCGCCAGCGACGGCTGGCGTTCTTCCACCTCTTTCTTTGCCGAATACGATAAAAACACCGAAAAATCAAGCTATATCGGCGATGGCATTGACGAGGGCAAATATTATCTCGATATGACCTTCGATTTCGGCAAGGCCAAGAGCGTCACCGGTTTTGAAGTGTTTAACCATGCAAGCAAGGAACTGCGCACATATCACTACGAGGTATATTTAAGCAACGATCCGGAAAAGCTTTTCAATGCTGAAAGCAAGATTGCAGAATTCGTAAACAAAAACGGAAACCGCCGCAACGCTTTTAAAAAGGAAACATCTGACGATGTAAAGGTCAGATATTTCGGCCTGCGTATTTCGGACCCGACCTTCGGAAAGGGTATCGGCGCGGCAAATGCCTATAATCCTCAGGATCAGAAAAACTACGTTTATCCGAGAATCAATGAACTCGCTGTTTACGGTGAGGGCGCAGGTCTTAGCGATAAAGTGATCATGGACGACACCATGGCCATGCCCGACATTGCCGACGATTTGATCTCCAAAGGCATTCATACCGAGGAGAAATTCTGGAACGGCACGACCTATGAGGCCTGCCCGGTAATGGCGCGCGACACCTTGACCGACGGCCTTCACACCGGCGAATACCGCACCTCAAACACAAAATTTGCAAAGTTTGAAAACGGCACCGCCAAATATATCGGCCAGGGAATTGAGGAAGGCAGTATCTATGAGGATATTACCTTAAGTCTCGGCGGCAACGCCAAGGTTACAGCGCTGGCTTTACTGAACCACGTTGATAAGAACCTCAGAACCAAGCATTATAAGATTTATTTCACCAATGCTTCCACTCCTACCGATCTGTTTAACGACAGCAATCTTTTCTATGACGTTCAGAACGAGGACGGCGCGTTCCGCAATATCTTCGATGTTACCGCACTCAACGGCGGCAGCCCGAAAGAAGCGCGCTATGTCGGTATCCGTGTGTTCGACCCGACCTATTCTAAGGGCGTTGGCGCAACACTGGTAAACGAAAGCACCAACAACATTTACGTCCGCTTAAACGAGCTTGCCGTTTACGGCGAAGTCACCGGCGGCTCCGGAGACAAGAACATTGTGTTCGATAATCAGGGCATTCTGCCGGATTACGGCAAGGATATGCTCCAGGGCCTTTTGCCGACGGCATATTTCACCAAGGGCAAAGACCGCACCGGCGCTTCCGGTATTGATGTTGCCAATTTGACCGACGGCAACGCCAGAAGTGAAGGCCGTTACAGCTACCGCTTTGCCGAGGTCAATGAGTTCGGCAACGTGATCGATCACACCACCAACGGCGACGGCGACGCATATCTGGATCTTATCTATGATATGTATTCCGATGTCAACATTGACGGTCTGGCACTCATTCACCATTCCACCGAAGCTTTGCGTACTACGCGTTATCAGATCTACGCTGCATCCAAGTATGAGGACCTGTTTAAAGAGGAAAACTTGGTTTACGACGTGGAAAACAAAGGCTATCAGCGCAATGCGTGGAACTTAAAGGAGCTTGGCAAAAAGACGGTCGGACGCTTTGTTGCGATTCGTGTTTTAAACCCGACGGCCGCCGTAAACAGCTCCGACGCCGTTAGTGTCAAAGACAATAATAACAATATTTACACCCGTCTTTATGAAATTGCCGTGTACGGCGCTTATGTTGACCCCAACTTCGTCTATAAAGAGACCTTCACACCTATTAAGGACTCACCTGATGCGTCACTCTTTAACAAAACCTACGGCAAAAACCTCTTAAACGGCAGAACTGCTACGGAAGCTTCCGTTTCCGGTCAGCCGGTCAGCCTTTACACCCAAAAGGCCACTTCCGGCCTTCTTACCGACGGTGACCCTGCAACGGGTTACGACTTTAGGACGCCCGGCTTTACCACCAGTGACGGTTCAAACTACTTAGACCTGATGTGGAACCTCAATGACGACGGCGAAACCGTTTATGAGTTTACAAACTTCATTTACTTAGGCTTGAATAACAGTTTAAGCGCTTATCACACCGGTTGGTGGCAACTTTATATCAGCGAGGATTACGACAACCTGTTTGACAGCGACTCCATGGCGTTTGAATATAACGCCATTCGCGAGGAAGCTCCTGATGTCAACTGCCGCGGCCAGATCATCAAATTTGATAAACCGATCCGTGGCTCTTATGTGGGTGTTCGTGTTCTGGCTCCTGTTTATACCGCAACTTCTTCTATCTATCCGCGTATTTACGAGCTGGGCATCTACGGCACACAGGCTGAGGTTGACAAAACACCTTCCAATATTGCTGTGAATATGCCGGTTGAAGCCTATACCGAAGACACTGCCGGCGCATTGAAGCAGATCTCCGAAAGCAATTTCACCGTAAAAGAAGCCAAAAACCTGACCGACGGCAACGCCGCCACCACCGCAACGGTAACTGCCGGCGGCAAAAAGGTTCATTTCTTATATAACCTTTGCCAGGATGTTGCCGTTTCCGGCATTTATGTAACCGGCGCGGACGGCAGCCTTATTAAAAACTATAAGATCTATGCCGCAAGCGATCTTGGATCGGTTTGGGATTCCGGTTCACTGCAATATACCTATAACAACAGCAATCCGCAAAAACGTACCGGTAAGGCATTTTCAAAGTCGAAAAACTTCCGCTATGTCCGCATTGAAATTCTTGACAAGACCGACAATGTAAGTCTTGCCGAGGTGGAAGTGCTGGCACCGAAGTACAAGATGCTCAAGTCGAGAAACATGGCGAAGCCGCTGAGCAATTCCGCCTTCTCGTTCTTTACACAGAATATGAAAACCGGTAAGATCAACTATTTCTCACCTGAAAAAACCAGCATTCTGCATGATAACGCAAAAGCCATGGCGGCAGGTATTTATGCCGGTAAGCCGGGCGAGGACAGCGTAAACATCGTGATCGACCTAGGCGACTGCAGAACCGTGAACCAGTTCAACCTGTATTTTGCAACCCGCGCTTGGGATTATATGCCCAAAAAGACCCGCATTTATTTCGGCCTTGACATTGAAAGCCTTGAAAGTGTTTCGGCAAAGCCGGACTATGAGTTTAACGGTCTGCCCACCAATTCCGCCATTGAAAAGGTACTGATGCCGCGGCTTAGCCGCTATGTGCGCATCAGCTTCGTTGAGGGTGGTGTCACCGCCGCTTTTGATGAGATGTGCTATGCTATGAGCGAGATTCAGGTTTACGGCACGCCGGTTGTCGGCA
>CADAVL010000100.1 GCA_902791335.1 Oscillospiraceae bacterium | reverse complement strand
CGCGGCCGGTATGAGCGGCGGTATGGCTTATGTTTTGGACGAAAAGCACGATTTTTATTTGCGGCTCAATAAGGAAATGGTCACCATGACAGCTGTGACCGAAAAGCACGATATTGAAGAACTGCGCGGTCTTATCTCGCGCCATGTTGAAAATACCGGGTCAAAGCTTGGACAGAAAATACTCGATCATTTTGACGAATATCTGCCGCAGTTTAAAAAGATTATGCCAAATGACTACAAAAAAATGCTGACCATGATCGGCAAATACGAGGAAAAAGGCTTAAACCGCGAGCAAGCTCAGCTGGAAGCCTTTTACGATGTTCAGAAGAACGAAGCGAGGTGACAAAAATGGGAAAACCGACAGGATTTTTAGATTTTGAGCGCCATGTAAACGAGGCTGTAAAGCCGCAAAAGCGCATAGAAAACTACAATGAATTCCACGAATTTTTAAGCGAGGAGGAGCGGCGCCGTCAGGGCGGCCGCTGCATGAACTGCGGCGTTCCGTTTTGTCAGTCCGCCATGAAGCTGCACGGCATGGTTTCGGGCTGTCCGCTTCACAATCTCATTCCCGAATGGAACGATGAGGTCTACGGCGGCAATGATTCCCACGCGCTTGACCGGCTGACAAAGACCAACAATTTTCCGGAGTTTACCGGCCGTGTTTGTCCGGCACTTTGCGAGGTCGCCTGCACCTGCGGCCTTTACGGCGACCCCGTTACCGTGAAAGAAAACGAGCTGTTTATTATTGAAAACGGCTTTAAAAACGGTCTTGTCACGCCACGCGTTCCCGAAATCCGCACCGGAAAGAAAGTAGCCGTCATCGGTTCGGGTCCTGCAGGGCTCAGCTGTGCGGATACCTTAAATCACCGCGGCCACAGCGTGACGGTTTTTGAAAAAGAAGATCGCCCCGGCGGCCTTTTGATGTACGGAATTCCGAATATGAAGCTTGAAAAATGGGTGGTGGAGCGCCGCGTGGCGCTGATGAAAGCAGAGGGCGTGGTGTTTCAGTGCAGCAAAAACGTCGGTAAGGACGTTTCGCCAAAAGAGCTGTACGAAGCATTCGATGCGGTGGTGCTTTGCTGCGGCGCAGGCAACCCGCGTGACCTGCAACCGGAGGGTCGGGACTGCCGCGACGTGCATTTTGCCGTGGACTTTTTGACCGAAACTACCAAAGCGCTTTTAAAGGACGGGCTCGCCGAAGGCGGATATACCTCGGCCAAAGGGAAAAACGTGGTGATCGTGGGCGGCGGCGATACCGGCAACGACTGCGTTGGCACCTGCATTCGGCAGGGCTGTAAATCGGTGGTGCAGATTGAAATGATGCCGAAATTGCCCGATACCAGAGCCGAGGACAATCCCTGGCCGCAGTGGCCGCGCGTGTGCAAGACCGATTACGGTCAGGAGGAGGCCATCGCCGTTTTCGGCAAAGACCCGAGAATCTACGCTACCACGGTCAACCGCCTCTTAAAAGACGACAAAGGACATCTTCGAGCGGTGGAGCTTATTTCGCTGAAGCCAGAGAAGAATCCCGACACCGGCAGAACGACCATGATTCCTCAAAAAGGTACCGAGCGCGAAATCCCGGCAGAGCTTTTGATTATCGCCGCCGGATTCATGGGCCCGAAACCGTATATTGCAGAAGCCTTCGGCGTGGAAACGACCGCGCGTTCAACCGTGAAAACCAAGGAGGGCACCTATAAAACCTCGAAGGACAAGGTGTTTACGGCCGGAGATATGCACCGCGGTCAGTCGCTGGTGGTGTGGGCAATCTCAGAAGGCAGAGCCGCCGCGCGCGAAGTGGACGAATTCCTGATGGGCTACACGGCGCTGAAATAGGAAAGCAAGCAGGCGTGACGGGGCTTTCGTTTGTCGGACTGATCTTCAACCGCGCCGCCGACCTTTATTGCATACAAACATTTTTATTCTTTAAAGCGCACGCGAACTGACCGTGAGAAAACCGGAGGCTCCCCTGCGCGCCGCGCGGAGTTTTCCTTTTACGGGAAAACTCCGCAAAAAATCCCTCCAAAAATGACAAAGGCATTTTTGGAGGGATTTTCGACGAAGGCGGCGGCGCGCAGGGGAGCCTCCGGTTTTCTCACGGTCAGTTCGCGTGCGCTGTGATTCGTTGTCCCATTTAAAAAAATGTGGGTGTTGTTTTTGCAAAAACAGGGCTGGATTTTGTTCTTTCAATACTTTGAAGTTTTGTTTACTTTTTGTTGACAACCAAAATTCTGCATGGTAAAATGAACAAAAATTTGCGACAAAAAAGTTTTGCCGCTGTCTGCCGAGAGGATTTTTCTATGAAGATAAAAGAATATGAACCGCTGTTTCAAGATTTTCCGCATTTATTGCACGGGGGCGACTATAACCCCGATCAGTGGCGCGATATGCCGGAGATCATCAATGAAGATTTCCGAATGATCCCACTGGCAAACTGCAACGCCATGAGCATTAATATTTTTTCGTGGGTCATGCTTGAGCCGAGCGAGGGGAAGTATGATTTTTCATTTTTAGACAGCATTATGGATCGCCTTCACAGCATTGGTGCAAAGGCGGTGTTGGCCACGCCGAGCGGTGCAAAGCCGGCTTGGATGAGCAAAGCCCACCCCGAAATTTTAAGAACCAACAGCCGCCGCGAAAAAGAACTGCACGGTCTGCGGCATAATCATTGCTTTACAAGCCCTTATTACCGCAAAAAGGTGCGCGAGATGAACGAAAAGCTGGCCGAGCGATACAAGGATCATCCGGCGCTTTTGCTTTGGCACGTTTCCAACGAATACAGCGGCGAATGCCACTGTCCGCTTTGCCAGGAAGCTTTCAGAAATTGGCTCAAAAAACGGTATCACAACAATCTGCAAGAGCTGAACACGGCTTATTGGAGCGCTTTTTGGAGCCACACTTATACCGATTGGTCGCAGGTTGAATCGCCCTCTCCGCTGGGCGAAACGGCGGTACACGGACTGGTGCTTGACTGGAAGCGGTTTGTCACCGCACAAACGGCTGATTTCATCCGCAATGAAACCGAACCGCTCAAAAGGATCACGCCGAATGTTCCGGTCACCACGAATTTTATGGGTACTTATCCGGAGCTTAACTACTTTGAACTGCAAAAGGAAGTAGACATTATTTCGTGGGACAATTATCCTGCGTGGCACTCCGGCAATGACGAAAAGACCGCCGCGGATATTGCCTTTGTGCATGACTTCAACCGATCGCTTAAAGATCAGCCTTTTTTAATGATGGAAAGCACGCCGAGTGTTACCAACTGGCATGAGGTCAACAAACTCAAACGGCCGGGCATGCACATGCTTTCCTCCTTGCAGGCTGTGGCGCACGGCTCGGATTCCGTCCAGTATTTCCAGTGGCGCAAAAGCCGCGGCTGCTCGGAAAAGCTGCACGGTGCGGTTGTGGATCACTGCGGCCATGAGCATACAAGAGTATTCCGAGATGTTGCAGCTGTCGGTGCGGCGCTCAAAAAGCTTGACCCGGTAGCAGGATCGAGAGTATCGGCACCGGTGGCGGTGATCTTTGACCGCGAAAACGACTGGGGGATCGGTATGTTGCAGGGACTAAGCAAGCACAACCGCAATTATCTTGAAACCTGCCAGAACCATTATCGGCCGTTTTGGCGCGCCGGTGTGAATGTTGACGTCATCGACAGCACCTGTCCGCTTCAAAAATACAAGCTGGTGGTAGCGCCCATGCTTTATATGCTCCGCGAGGGCATGGCGGAGAAGCTGAGAGATTATGTAAAAAGCGGCGGAACGCTGGTGTTTACCTATGTCAGTGGCTGGGCAGATCAAAGCGATCTGTGCTGTTTGGGCGGTTTCCCCGGCGGACTTCGCGATGTTTTCGGCATTTGGGCAGAGGAGACCGACAGTCTGTACCCTGAGGACAGCAACCGGGCCGTGATCGGTCAAAAGTCTTACCGCGCTGTGGATTATTGCGATCTCATTCACGCCGAGGGAGCAGAGGTTCTGGGCGTATTCGGCGAGGATTTTTACAAAGGTATGCCGGCGCTTACCTGCAATCACTACGGCGCGGGCAAGGCTTATTACATTGCTTTCCGCGATACCGGTGATTTTTTAAGCGATTTTTATAAAAAGCTGATGGACGATTTACAGCTTTCCACCGCTACCGGCGAAGCGCTGCCGATCGGCGTGACGGCGCACACGCGCGAAACACGTGACGGCCGATTTGTCTTCCTTGAAAATTTCGGAGATACAGAGGTCACGGTTTCCCTCAAAAACATTTCCGGCAAAAATCTGCTCAACGGCAACACGGTTGAAAAAGAGCTCACGCTGAACAGCTACGAAACGGCCGTGATTTACGAGAAGTCAAAACAAGAATAAAAGCCTTTGCGGATATTTCTTTTTGAAAAGCGCGAACACTAAAATAGGAAATCCGCAAACAGTGAAATCCCGCTTTCGCGCGGCTTTAACAACGCCCATTCTTGAAAAAGAAAGGGCGTTGTTTTTGCAAAACCGAGCGTGGGTTCGGTTTTGCCGTTGCGCCGAAACAATTTTGGCGCAAAAAAAGCCGCGCGAAAATGCGGGAGTTTTCCGGAAACTTCCGCCAAAAAACGCTTAGTGGGTTTTTCCTTTGTCGGTCGCCGCTCGGACGGTTTTGGTTCTTCTCTCAAATCGCCGAAACAAAGCCGTGCTGCACCCTGATTGTATTGTCTACCGACTTTTTTGCGCGGCTAAATATTTTCTTCTCTTGTAAGCTCTACGCAGTGCGCAACCGAGGGGATCGACTCGCCCTGCCCCGTGGAAACGGTGGAGAGCAGCGCACCGGTGCCGCAGCAAAGCACGCGGCGAAGCTTTCCGGCCTCTAAATTCTTGAAAATATAACCTGAAAGTACCGAGCCGATACAGCCGCAGCCGGAGCCGCCGGCGTGAACATCCTGCCGCTTGCGTTCAAAGATCATTAAGCCGCAGTCACGGTGATTTTTGGAAAGATCAACACCCTCGCGCGCCAACAGCTCGTATAAAAGTGAGGTTCCCACCGCGCCGAGATCTCCGGTGAAAATACAGTCAAAATCTGAGGGGCTTTGACCGGTATCCTCGAAATAATGCAGCAGTGTGCTTGCCGCGGCAGGCGCCATGGCCGCGCCCATGTTGTTGGCGTCCTTTACGCCGAAGTCCACAATTTCTCCGGCGGTGTACGACGCGACTTTGACCGGCGCTTTGTGGCTTGAAACGATCACCGCACCGGCGGCAGTCACCGTCCACTGTGCCGTTGGCGTGCGCTGACTGCCGTATTCCAACGGAAAGCGGAATTGGCGTTCCGAGGAGCAAAAATGTGATGAGGTAACTGCTGCGGCGGTTTCGGCCGCGCCGCCTTCTACAAACACCGAGGCGATGCCGAGCGACAGCGCCATAGTGGAGCAAGCGCCGTACAGCCCCAAAAACGGCACGCCGAGATCCCGGACACCAAAGGAAGAACCAATGCACTGGTTCAAAAGGTCGCCTGCAAAGCAGTATTGAAGATGATCGTGAGAAAGATGCCCTTTTTTGAGCGCCAGCTGCAAGGCCTCCTTTTGCAGCATACTCTCGGCCTTTTCAAAGGAGTCCTCGCGCATATATTCGTCCTCAAAAATCTTGTCAAACCAGCTTTTCAAAGGGCCCTCGCCCTCTTTTTTACCGGCGACGGCCGCCGCCGCGCGCATATAAACGCCGTTTTGAAACAGAAGCGTGCGCTTGCCTGTTCTTTTGATCATTTTTATAGCTTTCCTTTCCTTAAAACAATCGGGGTATAACGATTTCAAAAAAAACGAGAAAATTTTTCGGCAGTTAGCGTCTTTTAGCGGCGCGCTGTTTAGCCAAAAACCATTGTACCCGGATTGCTTTGTCTAAATCATGTTTACAATATATAAGATCACGCCGTAGACCACGCTGGCCGTAATACCAAACACCAAAACCGGTCCTGCAATGGAAAAGAGCTTTGCACAAAGGCCCAATACCACGCCCTCGGTCTTGAATTCAATGGCCGGAGATACCATGGCGTTTGCAAAGCCGGAGATCGGCACCAGCGTACCGGCACCGGCGTGCTTTGCAAGCTTGTCGAACCAACCAAAGCCGGTGCAGATCGCCGTTACCAAAATAATGGTGACCGAAACACCGGCCGAAGCGGCGTCGGCGTCTAACCCTAAATCCATGTAAGCGGTTTTTAAAAGCTGGCCCACAGTGCAGATCGCACCGCCCACCAAAAACGCCCAGGCACAGTTTTTTAAAGTGGGAGAGGGCGGCGAGGCTTTTTTTACCATCTGTTCGTATTCTTGCTTGCTTGTTTTCATTGTTTTTTGCACCTTTTTCTTGAAAAAATCATTGTATTTTAAAAGTGTAGCGGCGACTTTTTCCAAAAGTGTTGCCGCAGCTTTTTTTCTCTCAGAACCCCCTGCCGACAGCGAGATTTAAAAGTTTCCTCGCGGCGCGCACGAATTTTCCGAACTTGTCTTCGGAAAATTCGTGCAGGCAAGCCCGAAAAATTTTTTCGGGTTTGCCGTCGCCGAAAGGCGACAGCGCCGCGAGGAAACTTTTAAATCTCGCTGTCGGCAGGGGATCCAAGAAAAAAGCCGCCACTGTCTTTCTGCTTTTTTCGCGGTAGCACCGCAATCTGCACCGTTTTGTCCGCAGCACCGTTTTGTCCGCAGCATCGTTCTATCTGCAACACTTTTCGTCTGCGACACTGCGCAATCCGCGGCGCGCCTTTGATTGACACCGTTTCATTTTTTGCGAAACACTGCTTTTATTTTGTCAAAAGATCAAAGAAATTATGCGCCGGTTTTCGGAATTTGCTTTTTAAAAATAAAAAAAGCACGGAAGAACCCCAAAATCTCGGTTCTTCCGTGCTTTTGATTTTAAATATTGATTTTTTCCTGTAAAAGGTGCTTTCGACTTTGTCGGTCGGTTCTTTGGCGTTTTCTTTGAAACTTTATCTCAACGCGTTACTCGTCCAGCTTCAGCACCGCCATAAACGCCTCCTGCGGCACTTCTACACTGCCGAGCTGACGCATACGCTTTTTGCCCTCTTTTTGCTTTTCAAGAAGCTTCTTCTTTCGCGTAATGTCGCCGCCGTAGCACTTTGCAAGCACGTCTTTTCGCATGGCTTTCACGGTTTCGCGGGCAATCACCTTGCCGCCCACGGCAACCTGCACCGGAATTTCAAACAGCTGGCGCGGAATGAATTCCTTTAATTTTTCGGCGATCCGCCGCGCTCTGGCGTAGGCGTTGGAGGAATGCACAATAAAGGAAAGCGCGTCCACCGTGTCGCCGGCCAAAATTACGTCCAGCTTTACAAGCTGCGATTTCTGATAGCCGCTGATCTCGTAGTCGTAGCTGGCATAGCCGCGCGTGCGGGATTTTAAAGCGTCAAAAAAGTCGTAAACGATTTCACCCACCGGCAAAATATAGTGAATATCCACGCGGTCGCCCATATATTTCATGTCTTTATAGTCGCCGCGCCGCTCCTCGCAAAGCTGCATGATCGCGCCCAC
>CADAVL010000099.1 GCA_902791335.1 Oscillospiraceae bacterium | reverse complement strand
CTCACCAAACATATCGATTAGATTATAGAAATTTCAAATTCAATTTCAAGAAAATGAGTGTTTCGGGCGCTTTGTTCGATTGGGACAAGCTTTTGGACGTCAGCCGCCAGGTCGTCTGCAAACTGTCGTCCGACGAGGTTGTAGAAAAGCTGCTTGCTTGGGCAAAAGAATTTGACCCTGCGTTCTACGAGCTCCTTTCGGCCGACGAGGACTACGCAAAGGCGGTGTTCTCCATTGACCGCGACGTACCGAAACCGAGAAAAGACATTGCAAAATGGGATGAAGCCAAAGCCTACTGTGCGTATTTTTACGAAAGCCTTTATGAGGAAAATTTGCAGTGGGAACTCAATATTTCCGCGGCCGACGCGGCGGCGGCGCTGACCGCTTACCGCGCGGTGTACAACGAAAACGACGACAGATCCGCCTGGTTCGACCGCATCAAAGGAATTTGCGAGGGTCTGGGCTTTGCGGCGGAAACGCGCGAATACAAGAAAAATCCCGATCTTTATAAAGGCTCGGCCGGCGATATTTCCACCGTGATACGAATTGCCGTGACCGGTCGCAAAAATACGCCCGACCTTTGCAGTATTATGCAGGTGCTGGGCCTTGAGACCGCGCTGAAACGAATTGACCGCGCAATTGAATACTACAAAAGCCTATAACGCAGAAGGAGCAGTTCACCATGGAAGAAAATAAAAATCCGGTCGTTGCCGGCAATTTTATCCACGATTTTATTGACGAGGATCTGAAAGAGGGCGTTTACGACCACGTACAGACAAGATTTCCTCCCGAACCGAACGGTTATCTGCACATCGGCCACGCAAAGGCCATTTGCATTGACTTTGGCACGGCGGAAAAATACGGCGGCACCTGTAATCTGCGGCTGGACGATACCAACCCCACCAAGGAAGACGTGGAGTATGTGGACGCCATTAAAGAAGACATTGAGTGGCTCGGCTACAAGTGGGACCACGTCTATTTTGCCTCGGATTATTTTGATTTTATTTATGACTGCGCGATCAAGCTGATTGAAAAAGGCCTTGCTTACGTGGACGATCTTTCCGGAGACGAGATTCGCGAATACCGAGGCACCTTGACAGAGCCCGGCAGGGAAAGTCCTTTCAGAAACCGCAGTGTTGAGGAGAATTTGGACCTTTTCCGCCGCATGACCGACGGTGAATTTGAAAACGGCGCGCGTGTGCTTCGCGCAAAGATCGACATGGCCTCCCCCAACATGAATATGCGCGATCCGATCATCTACCGCATTATGAAAGCGCACCACCATCGCACCGGCGACAAATGGTGCGTTTACCCGATGTATGATTTTGCGCACCCGCTTTCAGACACGCGTGAGGGCGTGACCCACTCTCTGTGCTCGCTGGAATTTGAAAACCACCGTCCTTTATACGACTGGTTCTTGCAGAAGCTGGATTTTGAGCACCCCTCCCGTCAGATCGAATTTGCGCGATTAAACCTCAACTACACCCTCACCTCCAAAAGAAAGTGCTTAAAGCTTGTAAACGACGGCTTGGTGAGCGGCTGGGACGACCCGCGTATGGCGACCCTTTGCGGCATGCGCCGCCGCGGTTTCCCACCGGAGGCCATTCGCGCCTTTGTGGAGAAGATCGGCGTTTCCAAGGCTTACAGCGTGGTAGATTATGCGCTGTTGGAGTCCTGCGTGAGAGATCACCTCAATCAAAACGCCGAGCGCGCCATGGCGGTTCTGCGTCCTTTGAAAGTAATTGTGGACAATTACCCCGAGGACAAGGTGGAGGAGATCACGGTAGATATCAACCCGAACCGTCCGGAGGACGGCAAGAGAACCGTGCCGTTCTGCCGCGAGCTTTACATTGAGGAGGACGATTTCTCTCTTGATCCGCCGCCGAAATATTTCCGCCTTTGTCCGCAAAAGGAAGTTCGCTTAAAGGGCGCCTACTTTGTGAAGTTCTCTTCGGCTGAAACCGACGAAAACGGCAAGGTGACAACTGTTCATGTAACCTATGACCCCGATTCTTTTGGCGGTGAATCGCCCGACGGCCGCAAGGTCAAAGGCACGCTGCACTGGGTTTCCGCCCGTCACTGTGCCGACGCTTCCGTAAACCTTTACGATCGGCTGTTTAACGTGGAAAATCCCTCGGACGAGGAGGGCGTTTCTACCTTTGCCGATAATTTGAATCCGAATTCACTGGTGGTTTTAGAGCACGCCAAGCTGGAAAGCTATCTTGCAGAGGCTGCCCCCGGACAGACCTTCCAGTTTATGCGCCAGGGTTATTTTTGCATGGACAAGGACGCCACAAAAGATCACCTTGTATTCAATCGCACCGTGGCTTTGAAGGATTCGTTTAAGAAATAATTAAGGTTGCAAAGGCTGATTTCAGGCGAACTTAAAACACTTTTGAAAGGGGTATTTTATGCCGAAGAACAGAGAAATTTACGAAATCATGCAAAAAATCGCCCCGTTCAACACCCAAATGGACTTTGACAACGCCGGATTTTTGGTGGGCGACGAAAAAGCCGAATGCCGCGGCATTTTGGTGGCGCTCGACGTGACCGACGAAGCCATTGAATGCGCGGTGGCGGAAAACTGCAATCTGATTGTGACGCACCACCCCGTTATTTTTGAGCCGCTCAAAAAAGTGACGGCTGAAAGCCTTGTTTTCAAGTTGATTCAAAACGGGATCAGCGTGATCAGCGCACACACGAATTTGGATATGGCGCCCGGCGGCGTAAACGACACGCTTGCAAAAAGACTGGGGCTTACAAACGTCCGCGGTGTTGTGCCTTTGAGCGACGTATACGAAGCGCGCGTGGGCGAGATCGACGTGCCGCTGACCCCGGACGAATTTGCCGCTTATTTGAAAGAACAGCTGCCCGACGCCGCCATTAAATATGTCGGCGGCCGGACACCCATCAAAACCGTGGGTGTTTGCTCCGGCTCCGGCGGCAGTCTTTTAAACGAAATGGAGAGCCTTTGCATTGACGCTTTTGTAACAGCCGATGTAAAACACAATGTATTCTTAGAGAGCGCGCAGCTTGGTATCTCGCTTTATGACTGCGGCCATTTTGACACCGAAGACGTGATCGTTGAGCCTTTAAAAGCCCGACTGTCAAAAGAAACCGGTTTAAAGGTCGTGGCCTTTCACAGCGAGCTGATCCGTTCGCTGTGATTGCGATTTTCGCAGTGCGCTGATCCGTTCGCTGTGATTGCGATTTTCGCAGTGCGCTGATCCGTTCGCTTTAATTAGGCTTCCCTGTAATTCCGACCGCGCGGTTCCCTTATTTTTCGGCAACGCGGCCGGCAGCAGATTTCACTTTTTCGTATAAAGTTCCCCTTTTTACACATAATCATTTATTGAGGTGATTTACGTTGAAAAAGGGAACTTTTTTTATTGGTTTTGCTTTTACAAGCCTTTTGGGCACACTGCTTCATTTTGTGTTTGAATGGAGCGGTAACAACAGAATTGTTGCGGTATTTTCGGCGGTAAACGAAAGCACGGCTGAGCATTTAAAGCTGTTGTTCTGGCCGGCAGTACTCATGGGTGTGATTGAATTTTTCTGGCTTTACCGCAAGAACGGTCGCTATTTTTCCTATCTTTTTGAGGGAATTCTATTGGGGCTCGGCTTTATCACTGCGTTTTTTTACACCTACCAGGGCGTGATCGGCCGCAATATTGACTGGCTTAATATTGTGGATTTCCTTTTGGGCGTTTTTGTCATGCGCCTTTGGCAGTGGCACAAGCTCAACCACGACGAAAGCCGAAACGACACCAACACAATGGGAATTTTGGGGCTTCTTGTACTGGCGGCGGCGTTCGCACTGTTCACCTTTTATCCGCCGCACATCGGTTTGTTTTTAGACCCCGCAAATCTGAAATACGGTATTGCAAAATAAAACCCCGCGTGCTAAAATAAGGTAAAGCATTCGGCGGACGGCCGAAAGAACCCGTCCGCCCAAAACTAAGGAGTTTTCAGCCATGGATTTTAGCAAGCTTACCGCTTATGTGGACACGCTGTGGTCGTTTGATATCCCCTCTTTTGACCTTTCGGTACATTATAAGCAAAAAGAGGTCTACCGCCGTTCGTTCGGCTTTGCCGACGCGCAAAAACAGCACCCGGTGACCCCTCAAAATATGCAGTGGATGTATTCTATGTCCAAGGTGATCACCTGCACCGGCGTGATGCGCCTTATCGAGCGCGGTGATCTTCGTTTGGACGACAAGGTTTCCGACTATCTGCCGGAATACGGTCACCTTACCGTTCGCAAGGGCGATGAGATCGTTCCGGCGCAAAACACCCTGCTCATTCGGCATTTGTTTTCGATGCGTGCCGGAATGAATTATGATCTTGATTCGCCCTCTTTGAAAAAGGCGCGCGAAAATCGCAACGCCACCACAAGAGAGCTTGTGGCCGCCATGGCAAAAGAACCGCTGGATTTTGAACCCGGCACCAAATATCAATACAGTCTTGCACACGACGTTTTGGCCGCAGTGGCCGAAGTGGTGACCGGCAAGACGTTTTATGAATTTTTAAACGAGGAGCTGTTTTTACCGCTCGGAATGAAGGATATCGGCTATCAGCCCACCGAAGCGCAGAAAAAGCGCTTTACACAGCAGTATTTTTACAATATGAGTGAAATGGCCGCAAAACCCGGCTCTATGGACTGCTGCTACCGTCTGAGCGATCGCTACGAAAGCGGCGGCGCGGGCCTTTTCTGCACGGTGGACGAATATATGAAGCTGATCGACGCCTTGGCCGGCGGCGGTACGGCGGCAAACGGTTACCATGTATTAAACCGCGAAACCATTGATTTAATGCGTACCAATCAGCAAGCAGGGACCGACGGCAACGGCGGCTTTATAAAGCCCGGCTACGGTTACGGCTTCGGCGTTCGCACCATGATGGATAAAAAAGCCGGCAACTCGTGGGGTTCTTTGGGCGAGTTTGGTTGGGACGGCGCCGCTAGCTCCTACTGCATGATCGACCCCGACCTTGAAATCAGCGCAATGTATGCCGTACATATTATGGGCTTTGGCGCAAGCTACAATATTATTCAGCCGAATATCCGCAACTATATTTACGAGGGACTTGGTCTTGCCAAAAAGCCGGAGGAATAAGCGACAGCTTTCCCCTGCCGCTCACCGGCGAAAAAGGCCGATCCTGCGGTTCCCCTTTTTGGGAAAAAAGAAAATTTTTATAAAAAACGGACAAACTTTATTTGTGAATTTAAAGTTTGTCCGTTTTTTGTGCTTGACAAATACCCTTAGGGGGCATATAATGAAAATACCCCATGAGGGTATATCAGTAATCGTTACGGTTGACGGTAACAGCAATGACCGACGCGCGTTAGCCGAACAAAAGCAGAAAGAGGTTTTTTGATGTCAACAAATCGGGAGTGCCCGAACTGCCACAAGCGAAGAAAAGAACGATCCCCCGAAGAATACAAAAAGCTGATCAACCGACTAAACCGCATTGAGGGACAAATTCGCGGCATTCGCGGCATGGTGGAAAACGGCGCGTACTGTCCGGATATTTTGGTGCAGTCGGCCGCGGTGAATGCCGCTGTGAACGCGTTTAACAAAGAGCTTTTGGCAAATCATATTAAATCCTGCGTTGCAAACGATATTAGAAACGGCAACGACGAGGTGATTGACGAGCTGGTGCAAACGCTGCAAAAGCTGATGAAATAGCATAATTTTTACTTTTAGCGTAGGTTCAAGCAAACGGACGGTTCGCAGAATATTAAAAAGCGGCGGTTACGCGCCGACCGCGCGGCCCTGCAATAAAAAATTTTCGTGAAAATTTTTTTATTGCGGGGCCGCAAAAAAGCCGCCGAGCGTTCTTTTGAAGTTTTGCAAATATTTCACCGCGGTGCTGAATTTGGTGGTTTTGGGGGAACTTGGCGGCGGCTTTTTGAAGCGCGCCTTTCCCCCGAAGGGGAAAGGCGCGCCGTGGTCGGCGCGATGCATGGCACGCACTTTTGTCGGTGCGTTGGGTTAGTTTTTTAAAAGAAAACAATTTAAAATGACTGACCCGGCGCGCTGTGCCAAAGGCGTTTCAGCCATCGCGCAAGAACCGTTTTGTCCACTGTTTTTCTGATCTTTCGGTCGGCAGAGCAATAGTCCCCCCGACCGGGCATATAAAGGAGAGACTTTTCATTATGACACAATATCGGGTTACCGGCATGAGCTGTGCCGCCTGCTCGGCGCGGGTTGAAAAGGCGGTAAAGCAGGTTCCCGGCGTTTCGGACTGCGCGGTAAGCCTTTTAACAAATTCTATGGGCGTGGAGGGTACAGCCTTAGCCGACGACATTATCAAAGCTGTTAAAGCAGCCGGCTACGGCGCCGCTTTAAAGGACGGTGCAAAGGCCGCAAAAAGCTCCGAGACAACGGAAGAACCGGACGAAACCGCCGCTTTAAGAAAACGGCTGTGGTGGTCGGTGGGCTTTTTGGCGGTACTCATGTATTTTTCCATGGGTCACATGATGTGGAACTGGCCGGTGCCGCCGTTTATGGTGGACAACCACATTGCCATGGGATTGGTGCAATTACTGCTTACCACCGTGATCATGGTGCTGAACGGTCGGTTTTTTATCAGCGGATTCAATGCAATCCGGCACCGCGCGCCGAACATGGACACCCTAGTTGCTCTGGGCGCTACAGCGGCGTATATTTACAGCACCTACGCCCTCTTTGCCATGACCGTGGCCGAGGTCCACGGCGATCACGCCACGCTCATGCATTACATGATGAATCTTTATTATGAGTCCGCCGCCATGATCCTGACCCTGATCACGGTGGGAAAAACTTTGGAGGCGCGCTCCAAGGGCAAGACCACCAACGCGCTCAAAAGCCTGATTGAGCTAAAGCCCGACACCGCCGTCTTGCTAAAAGACGGCCGCGAGCAGACCGTTCGGGTAGAGGAGGTTCGGTTGGGTGATATTTTTGTTTGCCGCCCGGGCGAACGTATTCCGGTGGACGGCGAAGTCTTAGACGGCAACGGCGCTGTAAATGAATCGGCGCTGACCGGCGAAAGCATTCCAGTGGATAAAGCGGTCGGGTCGTCGGTTTCGGCAGGGTCGATCAACCAGTCAGGATTTTTAAAGTGCAAGGCAACGAGAATCGGCGAGGATACCACTCTTTCCGGCATTATTAAAATGGTGAGTGATGCCGCCGCGACCAAAGCACCCATTGCCAAAATCGCCGACAAGGTTTCGGGCGTTTTTGTACCGGTCGTCATTGCCATTGCCGCGGTAACCACGCTTGTTTGGCTGCTGCTCGACCGCGAGGTCGGCTTTGCACTGGCGCGCGGCATTTCGGTTTTGGTTATCAGCTGCCCCTGCGCGCTGGGTCTTGCCACGCCGGTTGCCATTATGGTGGGCAGCGGCATGGGTGCAAAAAACGGCATTCTTTTTAAAACCGCCGCAAGCCTTGAAGAAACCGGACGGATTGAAATTGTAGCGCTGGATAAAACCGGCACCATTACGGAGCCCGGCATGAAGA
>CADAVL010000098.1 GCA_902791335.1 Oscillospiraceae bacterium | reverse complement strand
TATGATCTGGTTTTGGAAATTGCAAAGCGTGCAAGAAGAATTTCCGAAAAAGCGCAAAGAGACGGCGCAATCATTATTGACAAGCCGGTAACGCTTGCAATGAATGAGCTTGCAAAGGAAAAAAATCTGTAATCTTTTGAAAATGATCGGGCGAGTAAGAGCCCAAAAACGATTGGGTAAAGGTAGAATTTTGCCTGCGGTATATGTGAATTGGACGGTGGCTTGTCATGGATAATCAGTGGATCGCACGCATTGTCGTGGATAAAACGGTTTATCAGATTGACAAGCCATACGACTATCTTGTGCCGCCGTCACTGAAAGACGACGCAAAACCCGGCTGCCGGGTTTTAATCCCTTTTGGCAGAACCACGCGCCAGGGGCTGATTCTTTCTGTAAGCGACCGTTGCGACTGCGAGTTGAGCCGATTAAAACCGATCATCAGCGTTTTAGACGATGAACCGATTTTAAGCGAGGAGCGACTGCAGCTTGCACAGTGGCTCAAGGACCGCACCTTTTGCACCTATTTTGACGCGGTGCGGGTGCTGCTGCCGGCCGGTATTTCTTTGAAAATGAAAATACTGTACAGATCGGCTGAAAATGCCGAAAGCCGCGATCCTGCGGAAACGCAGATATTAAATCTTTTAAAAGAATTGGACGACTTTTGCGAGCGGGACAAGCTGCTGCAGTTATCGGGGCTTCGTGCCGACTGCGATATTTTGGAAGTGATGCGTAAGAAAGGCCTCTTGCTGCGATCCGACCGCGCGGCGCGTAAGGTCGGCGATCTGACGGTGAAAGCCGTTCGTTTGCGGGGAAATCCGATCCCCAAAAAATTGACGGAAAAGCAAAACGCGGTGGTGGAGTTTTTAAAAACCGCCGGTGAAGCCGACGTAAAGGAACTGTGTTATTTTACCGGCGTGACTACCGCTGTGGTGACCACGCTCAGTAAGCACGGTGTGGTGGAACTTTTCGACCGCCAGGTATATCGCTCTCCGATTCAGGCAAAGAAGGCGTCAGCTACCGAAATAAAGCTCACAAACGAGCAGGAAAAGGTGTACGAAGGTCTTTATGAGGCTTACGAAGGCGGTTATTCCGTCAATCTGCTTTACGGTGTTACCGGCAGCGGTAAAACACAGGTCTTTTTGAAAATGGCCGATAAGGTCGTACAAAGCGGCCGCGGCGTTATTGTTATGGTGCCGGAGATCGCACTGACGCTCCAGACAATTTCCATTTTTAACAGACGCTACGGAAACCGCGTTGCCGTGTTTCACAGCGCGATGTCTCAGGGTCAGCGCACCGATGAATGGCAGCGGGTCAAAAGGGGTGAAGCGCTGGTCGCGATCGGGACGAGATCGGCGGTTTTTGCTCCGTTCGACGACTTAGGTCTTGTAATTATTGACGAAGAGCAGGAGCACACCTATAAATCGGAGCAAAATCCCAAATTTCATGCAAGAGATGTTGCAAAATTCCGCTGCAATTATCACGGCGCCATGCTGATCTTAGCTTCGGCAACGCCGTCGGTCGAAAGCTTTTTTATGGCCAAGGCCGGACGGTACCATTTATGGACGCTGAAAAAGCGATATGGCAAAGCAAAGCTTCCCGAAGTTACCACCGTGGATATGCGGGAGCAGTTTTTCCGCGGAAACCGCTCGTTTTTAAGCGACCCGTTAAAAGAAAAATTGAACGATACGCTGGAAAACGGCAATCAGGCCATTTTACTGATGAACAGGCGCGGATACAACACCTTTGTTTCCTGCGCCGGCTGCGGCGAGGTGCTGACTTGCCCAAATTGCAGTATATCGTTGAACTATCACGCCGCAAACGGCCGCATGATGTGCCACTACTGCGGCTATTCCGAGCCGTACGTCACGGTTTGCAAGAAATGCGGCGGCACGCATATGAAATACCTCGGCGTTGGTACACAGCGCATTGAAGAAGAGCTGCGCGCGCTTTATCCGGAGGCTTCAATTCTCAGAATGGACGCCGATTCCACCATGACAAAGAACGCTTATGAGGAAAAGCTCTCCGCTTTCATTCGGGAAGAATATAATATTATGCTGGGCACGCAAATGGTGGCAAAGGGACTTGATTTTCCCAAAGTGACCTTAGTGGGCGTGCTGAACGCCGACCAGTCAATGTACAGCAGTGATTTTCGTAGCTTTGAGCGCACCTTTTCGCTGTTAACGCAGGTGGTGGGTCGTTCCGGCCGCGGTGCTTTCGGCGGCAGTGCGATCATTCAGACTGTCCACCCCGACGATAATACGATAAAGCTTGCATCGCAGCAGGACTACGATTCGTTTTATGAAACGGAGATCGCCACGAGGCGTTTGATGATCTATCCGCCGTTTTGCGAGATTGCGGTGTTGAGCGTGTATTCCCTGAATCGCACCGAGGCTGAAAACGGCGCAATAGAGCTTTTTCGGCTCCTTGTAAACGGCGTGAAAGGCGATTTCAGCGACGTGAAGCTGAATATTCTCGGCCCGTCGGTGGCCGCGATTCCAAAGATCAACAATAAATACCGCTATCGGCTGATGATAAAGTTTAAATCCTTTGCGCGCTTTGGCGCATTGCTCAAAGCGTCGCTGTCGGAATATTATCAAAGCGATTTTAACAAAACAACCACGGTTTCGGTGGATATTAACCCCGAAAACGCACTATAATATTACGGAGGTCAAAAAGACAATGGCAATTCGCGAAATTGTAAAAGAACCGGATGAAATTCTTCACAAAAAAGCGCGTCCGGTGGAAAAATTTGATGAAAAGCTTTCGGAGCTTTTGGATGATATGCTCGAAACCCTTTATAAAAACGACGGCGTGGGTCTTGCGGCGCCGCAGATCGGCATTTTAAGAAGAATTTGTGTCATTGATATCGGCGAAGGCCCGATTGAGCTGATCAATCCGGAAATTATAAAGCAGTCCGGAATTCAGACCGAAACAGAAGGGTGCCTTTCCTGTCCCGGTGTTTGGGGAACGACCGAACGTCCGCGAAAGGTAAAGGTTCGCGCTTTTGACCGCAACGGCGAATTAAAAGAATACAAGGGCGTTGATCTTTTAGCCCGCGCATTTTGCCATGAGATCGACCATCTGGACGGAATTTTGTTTACCGATCACGTAATTGAGCTGCATCGCGAGGATTGAGGGGCAATTGCAAAACCGATCTTTTCGGCACTTTATGAAAATATCGGCTGACGGGAAACATAAAAAGCAAAAAAACTAAAAAAGGATATATAAAAACATGAGAATTGTATTTATGGGAACGCCGGAGTTCGCCGTCGGCTCACTGAAAGTGCTTTTAGAAAAGCACGAGGTCGTCGGCGTGTTTACTCAGCCGGATAAGCCGGTTGGCAGGAAACAAATTTTAACACCGCCGCCGGTAAAGCTTGCCGCAGAAAGTGCCGGAATTCCGGTTTTTCAGCCAAACAGTGTGAAAACACCCGAAGCGTTGGAGCTTTTAAAAAAGCTCGAACCCGAAATCATTGTGGTGGTAGCCTACGGCAAAATATTGCCGCCGGAAATTCTTCATCTGCCGCCGCTTGGCTGTGTGAATGTTCACGCATCACTCCTGCCGCGTCACCGCGGCGCGTCACCCATTCAGTGGTGCCTTGTCTGCGGTGATAAAAAAACCGGCGTTACCACCATGAAAATGGACGAGGGCATGGATACCGGCGATATGCTGATAAAAAGCGAGCTTAAAATTTTACCGGAGGAAACTGCCGGTGAACTGCACGATCGCCTGGCTGTTTTGGGTGCAGAAACGCTCATAAAAACGCTGGACGGTTTAGAAGACGGCAGGATTCGTGCCGTGCCGCAGCCGGAGGACGGCGTGACTTATGCACCGATCATCAAAAAGGAAATGGCGCTCATTGATTTTAAAAGAAACGCCGACGCGATCGTCAATACTGTGCGCGGCTTTAATCCGTGGCCGGTAGCTTATCTTTATTTTGAGCGCAAAAGAGTTAAGGTATATAAGGCGCGTGTTGTTGAAGCCGTCGGCCGCCCGGGAGAGGTTTTGAAAAGTGATACCGGACTGATTGTTGCCTGTAAAGAGCAGGCGGTCGAATTCCTTGAGGTACAGCCGGAGGGCTCCAAAAAAATGCCGGCGTCGGCCATGCTTCGCGGCAGACCGATTCCCGTCGGCACAATGTTAGGAGATTAAAAAATGGGATTTTTATATTATATGGACCCTTTGTATTTAACCGTCGCCGTGATTTCCATGGTGATCATGCTGATTGCGCAGGTTTTGGTGAAATCGAGGTTTTCGCGCTATTCCAAGGTTTCTAATTCCCGCGGAATGACCGGACGCGACGCCGCTGAGGCGGTGCTTCACGCAAACGGCGTTACCGGGGTTTCCATTGAGCGGTGTAAAGGCAGTATGACCGATCATTACGACCCGAGAAGCAATGTAATCAGGCTTTCCGAAGCGGTTTATGATTCGTGTTCCATTGCGGCCGTGGGCGTTGCGGCGCATGAAGCCGGCCACGCGGTGCAGTATGCCGAGAATTATTTCCCCATTCGGGTAAGAACCGCGATCTTGCCGTTGGCACAGCACGGACCGATGATCGGCATTATTTTAATGTTTTTGGGCGCGGCACTGAGCTTTTTCGGCATGGTCGTTACGGGCCTTGTGCTGTTTGGTATGACCTTTTTGTTTCAGTTTGCCACGCTGCCGGTGGAATTTAACGCAAGTCACCGCGCACTGAAGACCATTACCGAGCAAGGTCTATTAAATCCGGCGGAATACGACGGGGCGAAAAATGTGCTGACTGCGGCCGCACTGACCTATGTTGCCGCCATGATCCAGTCGCTGCTCACTTTGCTTTATTACGCGGTGCGTCTGCTCGGCAACAACCGCAGAAATTAAAATGATGAAAAATATCAGAGCCTTTGCAGCAAAGCTTCTGTCCGATATGGAAGAACACGGCAGCTATTCCTCACTGACGCTCACGGCGGCACTGAAAAGGGAAAACCTCAATGCCGCCGATGCCGGTCTTGCTTCCCGCCTTTTTTACGGAGTTCTTGAGCGGCAGATCACGCTGGACTATTACATTGCAAAGCTTTCCGGCAAAAAGCCGAAAAAGTTAGAGCCTCTGGTTCGCAATATTTTAAGAGTCGGCCTTTATCAGCTGAAATATTTAAGTAAAATTCCAAAAAGTGCCGCTGTCAACGAATGCGTAAATGCGGCAAAGCTTTTAAATTTTCAATATTCGGCCGGATTTATCAACGCGGTTTTAAGGGGATTTATCCGTGAAGAGCCGCCGCTGCCGACCGACAATTCCTTATATGCGCTGTCCGTGCGCTATTCCTGCCCGACGGGGCTTTTAACAAACCTGATTGCGTATTTGGGGCAGAACGACGCGCTGCTCTTTTTAAAAGACGCGCTCTCTGTACCGCCGACATATATTCGCGTAAACCCTTTGAAAACCGATGAACCAACGCTTCTTCGTGAGCTTTGTGCCAACGGTATTTCCGTCGAGCGCTGTCCGCTTGACGGCGCGCTCAGCATTCGCAATGCCGGCGATATTGCAAGCTGCGAAGCCTTTATTTCGGGAAAATTTCATGTACAGGACCTAGCGTCGCAGCTTTTGATCAAAACTTTGGATCCCAAACCGCAGGAAAAGGTTTTGGACGTTTGCGCGGCACCGGGCGGCAAAAGCTGTACGGCGGCAGAATACATGAAAAATCGAGGACTCGTTCTTTCCTGCGAGCTTTATGAACACCGATTAAAGCTGATTTCGGAAAACGCCGAACGGCTGTCATTGGAGATTGTAAAAGGTCTCAAAAACGACGGAACGGTTTACAATGACGCGCTCGGAACCTTTGATAAGATACTCTGCGATGTGCCTTGCTCCGGCTTTGGTGTGATCCGCCGAAAGCCGGAAATCCGCTATAAGAATTTAAAGGAATTGACAAACCTGCCGGAATTGCAGTATAATATACTAAATATTTCCGCAAATTACTTAAAAGACGGCGGTCTTTTGATGTATTCCACCTGCACACTGAGCGAAGCCGAAAACGAGCAGGTCGTGGACCGCTTTTTGAGTGAACACGCAGAATTTTCCAAGGTCTTAACAACCGTGGACGGCGAAAACTCCTTTTATCATCGGTTGCTGCCGCAAAAACTTGGCTGTGACGGTTTCTTTTTCGCATTACTTAAAAAAGGCAGGTGCTAAGTATTCCAACAAAGAAAGACATTCGTTCCATGACACCGGCGGAGCTTGAAGCCTTTATAAAGGAATTGGGCGAGCCAGCCTTTCGCGCACGGCAGATTTTTTCCTGGGTGCAGAACGGATGCACGGACTTTTCCGAAATGACCAATCTTTCAAAGACGCTGCGCGAAAAGCTTCGGGATACCTGCTATATCGCAGTAGCTGAGATTGAAAAGCGTCTAAGCTCCAATTTGGATGAAACGGTAAAATATCTTTACAGGCTGCACGACGGTGAACTGATAGAATCCGTTTTAATGAAATATCACCACGGTTATACCGTCTGCGCTTCCACGCAGGTGGGTTGCCGCATGGGGTGCAAGTTTTGCGCCTCCGGCCTTTTCGGATTGCGCCGAAATCTCACCGCTTCGGAAATTCTGGCGCAGATCACTGCCGCACAAAAGGGCAACGGCATTCGCGTTTCCAATGTTGTGCTGATGGGCATGGGCGAACCGCTCGACAATTTTGACAATACCGTCCGTTTTTTGGAACTGGTGTCCAACGAAAACGGTCTCAATATCGGACTTCGGCATATATCGGTGTCCACAAGCGGCCTTGTGCCAAGGATCCTTGAGCTTTCAACGCTTCATTTTCCGGTGACCTTATCGGTTTCGCTGCACAATCCGTTTTCAGACGAACGCTCCAAAATTATGCCGGTCAACAATAAATACGACGTGAGCGAGCTTTTGGCCGCCTGCCGCGAATATATTAAAAATACCGGCCGACGGATCTCGTTTGAATATGCGCTGATCGACCACGTAAACGATTCCATGCGCCACGCCGACGAGCTGGCAAGGCTTTTAAAAGGCATGCTTTGTCATGTCAACCTGATTCCGGCCAATCCGGTGGTGGAAAACGACTTTAAACGCTCGGATGTCGGGCGCGTCAGCCGCTTTCAGGAAAGACTTTTAAAGCACGGTATCAATACAACCGTTCGCCGAACCCTCGGCGCTGATATAAATGCAAGCTGCGGCCAACTGCGCCGCGAACAAAAGAACAGCATTGTATAACGGAAATGTCGCCGTTATATTGCTCCCAAAGGAGGCAGAAACACATGAAAATTGCCAGCAAAACAGACATCGGCAAGGTACGGAATACCAACCAGGATTCCTATGCCGCCGGCGAAATGCTGGACGGTACGGTCTGGGCCGTGGTTTGCGACGGCATGGGCGGCGAAAGAGCCGGAAAAGAGGCCAGCGCCCTTGCTATAGAGGAATTTTTCCAGAGATTCTCGGCAGGTTACACTGAGAGCATGGGCGATGAGGACATCCGCAAGCTCCTCGTTTCTTCGGTATCGGCGGCAA
>CADAVL010000097.1 GCA_902791335.1 Oscillospiraceae bacterium | reverse complement strand
TCCTTTGGTTTTGTCCGTGCCGCAGCAGATATTTACTGGCTCTTGCCGACCACACAAAACCTCAAAAGCTCCCTTTTAAATCTTCGCAATATCCAAAGCCCTCCCATCAAGCAGTGCTTCTTTCAACGTGGTTCCCTCATAGCAAAGCTTTAAGGAAAAATACGGTGTTTTTTTCTTTGCGATCAGGCGAAGAAACACCTTGTCACCCAAAAACATCGGTAAATTTTCCACCGCGTCTTTCTCCACCCACTGAAGATCGCCCTCCGTGCATTCTTTTAAAGAACCTTTAAAATCGTATGCCGAGTAAAGATGCATATATTCGTTTTCCCACCGATCGGAAACAAAGGTGACGATCGCACGGAATTTGTAATCCGTCAGCGTAAGTCCGGTTTCTTCCTTAACCTCGCGCAGAAGGCACTCCTCCGGCGTTTCGCCCTCCTCAAACTTTCCGCCCACGCCAATAAACATTCCGCGGTTTAAGTCGTCTTTCTTTTTTACACGGTGGAGCATTAAATATTTTCCGTCTTTTTCTATGTAGCAAAGCGTGGTGTTTTTCATCTTCGGCCGAACTCCTTTTTCTATTGTTGCCGTCTGACGGCCTTGTC
This sequence comes from Oscillospiraceae bacterium, assembly GCA_902791335.1. Taxonomy (GTDB): domain Bacteria; phylum Bacillota; class Clostridia; order Oscillospirales; family Acutalibacteraceae; genus UMGS1532. The sequence continues at coordinate 6,998 of CADAVL010000097.1, read as the reverse complement.
ACTATCCAAACTGAATTTACAGAATCAAACAAACCGATTTTTCTCAATTTGAAAAGTCAAATTCCGTTTTTCCGTCCTTTAAAACGAGCCGCGCGTCAAACGGTTTGCCGTTTTTGGAAATAAAGCCTTTGATCTTTGCGGTTTTTCCCTCTTTCAGCAAAAGCCGCGCGTTGGCAATGGAGATTACGCGGCCGCAAATATCGCCGCTGATTCTGAATTTACAACCCTCTTTGTAGCCCTTGCAGCCGTATCCGTACCGACCCTTGACCACCTCTTTGCCGCACACGGGACACACGCCGCAGCTGTCGCCGTAAAATCCGGAATTCGTATCGGTTTCCATCGTCATTTCGGCGTTTTTTTCGTTTCCGAATACCTCGGCGATTTCCTCCTTGGCAAGCTTCACGCTGTCCTCTGTGGTCATTTCGCCGTGGTACACCTTTTTCAGCGCCTGTCCCAACATACTTGTCTTGAATTTATCCATGGATATATTCATGTAAGAAAGCTGTCGAACAAGGTACTCGCCGTCCGGCAAAATATAATAAACGTCCTTTCTAAGCTCAATATATCGGCTCTTTCTTGCGTTGTCAATAATACCGGTTCTTGTCGCCTCGGTGCCAAGCTCCAACCCCTCAAACATGGCGCGGTAGTCCTCCGAGTCGTCCTCCGGATCGTCGGGGTCGCTTTGGCGCGCCTTTTCTTCCTTAAACGGATTTTTAAGGTAGTTATTGAGCGTTTCAATGGTATAATGCTTCGGCGGCGAGGTTTCTTTTTCTTTGGGCACAAAGCGGTGATTTACAAGATCACCGACCGCAAGATCCGGCAAAAGCTTTTGCGTTCGTCCGCCGTCGTCAAACCGTGTAAAGCCCTTTTCCAAGATCACGGTCCCTTTTAAAATGAATTCCTCAAAGTCGCCGAGGGAGATTTTAATTTCGGTCTTTTGCGCCACGCAGGGCTCACTGCAAAACACCGCCACGAATCGCCTTAAAACCGTGCGGTAAACCGTCATTTCTTCTTCGGAAAGTTTATCCTTTTGCGGAATTTTATACGTCGGCGTCAGCGCCGAGTGCGATTCGATCTTTTTATCGTCAAAAATATTTTTGTTGTCCTTGAATTCCACCGGATAGCCCACCGCGCTGAGATTTTGAAGGATCTTTTGCACCTTTTCCTTTTCGGCCGTTGCCAGATATTCCGAGTTGGTTCGAGGGTAAGTGAGGTACCCCTCCTCATAAAGCTTCTGCACAATGGAAAGGCTCTTTTCCATGGGCATTTTAAATTTCTTACCAAGCAGATTCTGAAGTTTTGAAAGCGAAAACAGCTTCGGCGGCTTTAAGGTGTCTTTTTTGGTCTTTTTGTCGGTGACGACCGCCTTTTCAAGGTTATACTGCTCGCAAAGCACCTGCGCTTTTTTGAGCTCGTTTTTATTGAAGCGTTTTTTGCTTTGCAGTTCAATTTTTTCGCCGTTTTGCTCTTCGGCGCTTTGCAGTGCATAGTAGGTTTCCGGAACAAAATTGCGAATGGCCATGTCGCGGTCGTAAATCGCTTTTACGATCGGCACGATCACCCGCCCCACGCGCAGCAGCACTCCGGTTTTCAAGGTAGCATACCGCGTGAGATTTACGCCGTAAAGCCAGTCAATATAGGTTCTGGCAAAGCCCTCGTTGCCGAGATTATCGTATTCCGACTCCGGCTTCATTTCCGAAAGCGCCTTTTTCACCGTCTGCGGTGTTTGGTCAGGCAGCCACAGCCGTTTTAAGGCCTTTTGGGATTTTAAGCCGTTCATAATGCACAGCCGAACAATGATCTCTCCCTCGCGATCCGCGTCGCCGGCGTTTACCACGGTGTCCACGTCCGGCCGATTCAAAAGGTCGCAGATCACGGAAAACTGCCGCGCAACACCCGCGTCGGCGGTGCCGTCCTTTTGCCCTCTCAGTTTAAAGCGGAAATTTTCCGGAAAACAGGGCAGATTTTCCATGGACCACCGCCCCGAAGCCGTGGGGCCGGTGTAATCCTCAATATCACAAAGCGAAAAAAGGTGTCCGAACGCCCAGGTTACAAGGTAACCCTCGCCCTCAAAATAGCCGGATTTTCTTGAAAGACTGCCAATACCGGCCACAATATTTCTGGCAAGGCTGGGCTTTTCTGCAATGATCAAAACCATTTGATTTTTTTAGGACACCTCCTTATCATTCTGAATTTTAAGCACGGATTTTTAATTCTAAATTCTAAATTCTTAACTCTTAACGCGCGCAAAAAATCTGAATTCTTAATTCTAAATTTTCAACTCTTAACGCGCACAAAAATTCTTCATTCTGCATTCTTAATTCTTAATTCTTCGTTCTTCATTCTTAATTTTCCAACTGAATTCCATCCCCAGCGCCAAGCTTTCTTGCCGCCTTAAAAGCCGCTTTTTGCGAACGGGTGCAGGTTTTTAATAAAATGCCTTCCTTCGTACAAAGCTTTAAATCAATTCTGCCGGGGTTTACCGTTGGGTGGCGCAGCACGCGGCCGGATACCGGTTCAATCGGCTCCTTGGAAACCAAAAGATAGCTGAATTTTTCGTCCTCAAAGGGGGCGTCGCCGCCCTTTAAAAGGCGGTGCAGGCGCGAGCGCTGTACGCGCACGGTAAAATGACACCAGTCGTCCGCCGGCAAAGGACAATCCCGCACCGCCGGACAGGGCGCAAACACAAAACCGCCAAGCCGCACCAACTCCTCTGCCGCCGCTCTTAAAAGGCAGTGCTGCGACGGCGTACCGCTTTCCACCAACACCAGAACCTTGTTTGAAAGGTCAAAAAGCCTTTTTAAAACGGGCGCTCTGGCGGTGTCGGATAGCTCGTTCATCGCGTACGCGGCCACCACCACGTCGGCACGCGGCGTATTTTCAGGAAGTCTTGTAAAATCGGCAGAAATCCAGTGAATGTCGGGAGCATTCTCCGAAGCGTTAGCGGTTAGCCGCTCCCCGATCTTTGCCATGGCGCGCGCTCTTTCCAGACAGGTGACCGTTTTAAAAGGAAAGTGTTCCAAAGCGGCCAGCGTTGCCGCGCCGGTGCCGGCGCCAACGTCCAACAGCGCGTCAAATTGCATTTCCGGCGCGCGGTTTTTCAGCTCACGGAACACCGCGTTACAGGCCGCAAAGGTAGCCGGCATTCGGCTGGCCGCATAGGCCGCGGCATCGGTTTCATCCAAAACCAGTGCTTCTCCCGTTCTTTCGGCCGTTCGGTAGCGTAGGATCAGGTTTTCGGCGGCGGTTTTCAAAGCTTTTAAGGGATACTGCTTGGCAGTTTCCTGCAACAGCGCCCATAAATTTTCCTGTATCGGCATAAAAATGCGTCACCGCCCTTTTGAAAAATCGAATAAAATCAGGATAAATCAGGATCAAGCCTTTTTTGCAAAGACCGAAAATGCACGGTCATGCGGAATGCAAAACCGTGCATTTTTCTGATGCAATTATTTTTTAGGCTGGTTCTTGATTTTTTAATGTTCGCCTAAGATGGCACTGTTTTTTGGAAAACGGCGCCAATCAATCGAGCTTTTATTCTTCCGGAATCAGCGTCAGAATTTCCTTAATGGACATACACATATCGTCCGCTTCTTTTGCACGGTGATTTTCCAGAATGGTGGTTGCCGCTTTCTGCATGGCCGGGAAGCCGCTGCGGGTCAGCTGGTTTGCGTAAATAACAATATTTACGCCGCGTGCCGCAAATTCTTCCTCGGTAACCGTGTTGAACGAGGTGGGAACCACCACGATCGGGGTAGTCTTGTCCACTGCGCGGAATTTCTCCACAAACTCAAAGATCTCAGCCGGATCTTTTTTGCGGGAGTGGATCATAATACCGTCTGCACCGGCTTTGGTGAAGGCAAAGGCACGCTCCAAAGCGTCCTCCATGCCACGCTCTAAAATTAAGCTCTCAATACGGGCAATGATCATGAATTCCTTGGTCTTCTGTGCCTTTTTACCGGCAGCGATCTTCGCAGAGAAGTTTTCAATGGTGTCCTGCGTCTGCTGAACCTCGGTACCAAACAAAGAATTCTTCTTAAGACCGGTTTTGTCCTCAATGATCACCGCAGAAACACCCATTCTTTCAAGTGTTTTAACGGTGTATACAAAATGCTCGGTCAGGCCGCCGGTGTCACCGTCCAAAATGATCGGCTTTGTGGTAACCTCCATAATATCGTCAATGGTACGCATACGGGAGGACATATCCACAAGCTCAATATCCGGCTTGCCCTTTGCGGTGGAATCGCAAAGAGAGGAAACCCACATACCGTCGAACTGATGCGCCTTGCCGTCCTGATAAACGGTGGTTTTTTCGCAAATAAGGCCGGTAATACCGCTGTGTGCTTCCATTACGGTAACCAACGGCTTCATGGCAAGCAGCTTTCTCAAACGGCCGCGACGAACGTCCGGAATGGAAAGCTGATCCTTCGCGGCGCGCTCTAATTCTTTATATTTGTCGTCCTTGGAATAAGGAAATTCCACCAGCTGACCGCCATAAGTGGCAAGCAGTGAGGTAACCTCATCGCGAATGGGCTTTTGGAAGCCCTCTTTCCAGTCGTCGCCGTGAACAACATAGTCCGGCTTTAACTCGGTAAGAATGTCCTTGTAGCTCAGGGTCTTCTGCTCAACAACGTGATCTACGCCTGCAATGTTTTCAAACAGTGCCTTTCTTTCTTCAAAGGGCATCAGCGGAAAACGCTTGTAGCTGGCAACAGCCTCGTCGGACAGCACGCCGACGGTCAGCTTGCCGAGCGCGGCGGCTTTTTTGATGATGGCAATATGACCGCTGTGGATCATATCGGCGGAAACGCACATATAAACTGTTTTTTCCATAGCTTCTTTTAGCTTGGCAGATACCACTGCCAAATCCTCCGGTGTATCAATTTCGTTGCAAAGGGAATGCCGAACGTCAAGCGCCCGAATATTGCACTGATCGGAAACCTCGTTCAGCGCATTTTCGGCGTAAACGCCGGTGTTTTTATTTTCGCAGAACTTTTCGATATTGTCAAGCCAAACTTTCCAGTCCTCGGCCGAAAGCTTGTACAACGGCTGAGCGGTCATGGCATTATCGAAAAATTCAATACCGACTTTTTTGATCTTCCCGTCGTCTACAACGGCTTTAAAATCCTTTTCAGGCAGCGGCACCGTGGAGCTGACGGTCATACAGCTGGTTTCGGAATTTAAGACGTCGCAAAAGACCTTGCCCTCAAAAACGAGATCTCCGTGCATCATCACGATCTGTGTGTCTCTCAGTTCCTCACGGGCGCAGTAGATCGAATAAATGTAGTTTGTTTCGCTGTAAACAGGATTTTTAACAAAGGTAATGTGCAGCGGCAGATCGAGCGAGTTGCAGTAATTCACCAAGACCTCGTCGAAAGCGCCGGTTGTCATAACCACTTCTTTGATACCCGACGCGGCGATCAGCTTTAACTGACGGCTGAGTATGGTATCGGTTTCCGAAATTTCGGTCATGCATTTGGGATGTTCGCTGGTAAGTACACCCATACGCTTGCCCATTCCGGAATTCAAAATAAGTGCTTTCATTATTTTGACTCCTTTTATTTGTGCCGCGCCTGATCAAAGCGCAACACTTAGGTTGGCTGCGGTATTTATTGAAAACCAACACAGCATTTTATATTATACACAATTCCATAAAAAAATAAAAGAGTTATTTTGCATTTTTTCAATATTTTAGGAAAATTTTGCCGAAAACGCGGGAAAACCGCCGGTTATTTCCTGCGGCGCTTGATCTTGAATGTCCCCGAAGCGTCGTCCGCGCGTCGCTTTTTTATATCCCGAATCAGGGAAACCGACAAAACTACCGCAATGACAACGCCCAAAAGCACTGCAACGCTTAAAATTACAAGGTAAACCGCGCGCATGGTTCCGCCGCGCGTGATCACCGCGGATAATCCGCCGGATTCGGGGATTTTCAAGGTGTTCAGCACCGAAATTGCAAAGGTTCGTTCCGCGTCGGAAAGCGATTTTTGTGAACCGTAATAATTAAGCGAATAATACTTGCCGTTTTTTATGGTGATAAACTGCACCGTGCAATAGCTTTCGTTCCCGTTCTTCACCTTTGTGTGAACCTCAAAATACGGAACGCCGGCGCGCCGCACAAGATACGCATAGCCGTTTGGCAGCAGCTTTTCCGCCACGGCATTGAGTTCCCGGTCGGAAACGCCCTCTAAATCCTTTAATTCGGTTGTAAGATCGGTGGTCTGCTCAATCAGTCGGAACTGGCGGCTGTTATCCTCATTTACGGCCAAAGACACAATGCCCTTTTGCCGCAGATATTTTTGAAAGGAGGTCACGCCGTAACCAAGCTTTTCAATGAGCGCTTCGTTTTGCGCGGCGTTTTCCTCGGTCAATACCGTGTAGCCCTCCGGATACTGAACCGATAGGTCCTTGCCGATCTTTGCAACATAAAGCGAAAGCATGGCAACGATCACAACCAAAAGCGTCGCCACGGTGACGATCATCGGCTCGCTCATCGCAGAGACGGAGAGGCCGTTGTTCGTATTCGTGACGCTGCAGGTGTAATATGTAGTACCGGAGACGGAGGTATCGGGGGAGTAGATCGGGTCGGTCGCACCGTCGATGGGGATGCTCGTGAAGCCGACGCCGGTGTACCACTGATAGCTCAGGCTGCCGCCATCCGTCGTCCATGCGCTGACGGAGAGCAGGACGCTGCTGCCGGGCGCACAGGTGACGTCCTGGCAGGTCTGGATGCTCGGCTATGACCTGAGCCACCTTGGTTGCACGCTCTAGCCCTTGCCTATCGATTGCGCTCACTCTTCCATCACCTTTCGCCCGCACTAATTCCTCGCTCATGCCTCGCTCCAATCGTAATTGCCAGATAGGCCTTTGAAGTCTAGGAATGCTCTGCGGCGCTTGCCGCGTCCTCGTACATCTGCTCGATTCTGGTCCAGCCAGCGTTGTCCAGCTTGTGCATGTGGTCGGTCGGCGTGTTGGCCGCAGTGTCACCGCGAGAGTACCAG
>CADAVL010000096.1 GCA_902791335.1 Oscillospiraceae bacterium | reverse complement strand
AATCACCGATCACATCGCCGTGATCGAAACCGAAAAGGGCGATCAACCGGTCGGACTAATGCAAAAATGGCCGGTGCGCCGCGGCAGACCTTATAAAGAAAAGTTATCTCCCGATAAACCGCTGATCACCGGTCAGCGCGTGGTGGACTGTATGTTCCCGATCGCCAAAGGCGGCGTTGCGGCCATTCCGGGACCTTTCGGCAGCGGTAAAACCGTAACACAGCACCAGCTGGCAAAATGGGCGGAAGCCGATATTGTGGTTTACATCGGCTGCGGCGAACGCGGCAACGAAATGACCGACGTTTTAAACGAATTTCCGGAGCTGATCGACCCGCACACCGGCCGCTCTTTGATGGAGCGCACGGTTTTGATCGCCAACACCTCCGATATGCCGGTGGCCGCGCGTGAAGCGTCGATCTATACCGGTATTACCATTGCCGAATATTTCCGTGATATGGGCTATTCCGTAGCCTTAATGGCCGATTCCACCTCCCGCTGGGCCGAGGCGCTGCGTGAGATGTCCGGCCGACTGGAGGAAATGCCCGGTGAGGAGGGCTATCCTGCCTATCTCGGCTCCCGACTGGCACAGTTTTACGAACGCGCCGGACGCGTGATCTCCAACGGCACCGAGGGGCGTGAGGGTGCGCTGTCGGTCATCGGCGCGGTATCGCCGCCCGGCGGTGATATTTCCGAACCGGTTTCTCAGGCGACCTTGCGTATTGTAAAGGTGTTCTGGGGATTGGATTCTCAGCTTGCCTATAAGCGCCATTTTCCGGCGATCAACTGGCTGACAAGCTATTCGCTCTATCTGGATCTGCTGGCGCCCTGGTTTGAAGAAAATGTTTCGCCTGATTGGATGAAACTGCGCGGCCGCATGATGTCGCTCTTGCAGGACGAAGCGGAGTTGGAAGAAATCGTAAAGCTTGTGGGCATGGACGCACTTTCCGCCACCGACCGGTTAAAAATGGAAACTGCGCGCTCCATTCGCGAGGATTTTCTACATCAGCTGGCGTTTCATGAGGTGGACACCTACACAAGTCTTCAAAAGCAGCTGTGCATGATGCGTTTGATTTTGGCTTTCTATGACGAAGCTTTCAAAGCACTGCAAAACGGCTCAGAGATCAATACGATCGTTTCACTGCCGGTGCGCGAAAAGATCGGACGGTTTAAATATATCAAAGAAGAAAATGTAGACGCGGAATATAAAAATATATCCGACGAACTGCACCGCGAAGTACACAACAGCGAAGGGGGAGAGAACTGATGCCGAAGGAATACAGAACCATTGAAGAGGTTGCAGGACCTTTGATGTTGGTGCGCGAGGTCGAGGGCGTGAAATATAACGAGCTCGGCGAAATTGAGCTGGATAACGGCGAAAAACGCCGCTGCAGAGTGCTGGAAATCAACGGCTCCAACGCCTTGGTACAGCTGTTTGAAAGTGCCACCGGCATTAACCCGCAAAACAGCAAGGTGCGCTTTACCGGCCGCCAAATGGAACTGGGCGTTTCTCCCGATATGTTAGGTCGTGTATTCGACGGCCTCGGCCGCCCGATCGACGACGGTCCCGAAATTTTGCCGGAAAAGCGCATGGATGTAAACGGCCTGCCGATCAATCCGGCCGCAAGACAGTACCCCGAAGAATTCATTCAAACCGGTGTTTCCGCCATTGACGGGCTGAACACCCTTGTTCGCGGTCAGAAGCTTCCGATCTTCTCGGCCAGCGGTCTGCCGCACGCAAACCTTGCCGCACAGATCGCAAGACAGGCAAAGGTGCTGGGTTCCAACGAACCGTTCGCCGTGGTCTTTGCCGCCATGGGTATTACCTTTGAGGAGGCAAACTTCTTTAAAGAAAGCTTTAAAAGCACCGGCGCACTTGACCGCACCGTTCTGTTTATCAATCTTGCAAACGATCCGGCCATTGAGCGTATTGCAACGCCGAAAATGGCGCTGACCGCGGCCGAATACCTGGCGTTTGAGCAGGATATGCACGTTTTGGTAATTTTGACCGATATTACAAACTACGCCGACGCACTGCGCGAGGTTTCCGCCGCCAGAAAGGAAGTTCCCGGCAGACGCGGATACCCAGGCTATATGTATACCGATCTTGCGTCCATTTACGAACGTGCCGGTCGTCAGCGCGGCAAAAAAGGCTCAATTACCATGATTCCGATTTTGTCAATGCCCGAAGACGACAAGACCCACCCGATCCCCGACCTTACCGGTTACATCACCGAAGGACAGATCATTTTATCGCGCGATCTTTACAGAAAAGGCGTCACGCCGCCCATTGACGTGCTGCCGTCGCTTTCAAGATTAAAGGATAAAGGTATCGGCGAGGGGAAGACCCGTGCGGATCATTCCGGCACCATGAATCAGCTGTTTTCGGCCTACGCCAGAGGCAAAGAGGCAAAGGAGCTGATGGTCATTCTCGGCGAATCGGCACTGACTGATATTGATAAGCTTTATGCGAAATTTGCCGATGAATTTGAAAAGGAATATGTGTCGCAAGGGTACAATACCGATCGTTCTATTGAGGAAACTTTAGATATCGGCTGGAAGCTTTTAAGAATTTTGCCGCGCTCGGAACTGAAACGAATCAACGATGAATTTTTGGATCAGTATTACGAGAAAAAGGCTTAAAGCGGCGATTTTGGAAAAGAGGTGTGTTTCTTGGCAGTAATGAATGTGAATCCCACGCGAATGGAACTTTCCAATTTAAAGAAAAAGCTGAACACCGCATTAAAGGGGCATAAGCTTTTAAAGGATAAGCGCGACGAGCTGATGCGCCGCTTTTTGGAATTGGTTCGTGAAAACGAAGTCCTGCGCCGTGAGGTTGAGACCGCCATTCGTTCGGCAAACGACCACATGGCGGTGGCCAGCGCCGTCATGCAAAAGGAGATCATGGACACCGCTTTAAAGCTGCCGAAGCAGGAGCTGAGTTTATCGGTGGAAGAGCAGAACGTCATGAGCGTTCGCATTCCGGTTTTCAAAGCCTCCTTTAAAAGTGAAAACGCCGCGGATATTTATTCTTACGGCTATGCGTTCACTTCTATGGAGCTTGACGACGCCGTGGGGGAGCTGTCGGGCGTGTTTCAAAAAATGCTGCGTTTGGCTGAGGTGGGAAAATCCTGCCAGCTGATGGCGGATGAAATCGAAAAAACGCGCCGCCGTGTAAACGCACTGGAACACGTTTTGATCCCACGCTATCAGGAAACCATTCGTTATATTGAAATGAAGCTGGACGAAAACGAGCGCAGTACCACAACAAGACTGATGAAGGTCAAGGATATGATGCTCGAAAGCGCGCACGGATATAAAAAAGATTATTAAGCGCGGATTGGTTTTTATTATTTTTTCTTAAAAGCCTCTGAATTTTGAAAGTGCATTTAAAAAGCCAAAGGGAAGCAGTTTTTTAATAAAGCTTTCAAAAAAATACGCGCACGGATTTTGATTTTTTCATCATCCGTGCGCGTTTTTTTTGCAGTTTTATATTTGTTGACGTTATATTTCTGCCGGAGCTTCTCCGTCGATCTTTTTGGCGTCGCCCTCTTTGGCAGCGTCGCCCTCTTTGGTTTCGTCGCCCTCTTTGGTGTCATTGCTTTCGGCAGCGGCAGTATCGATATGATTGAAAGCGTCGGTGCTTTGGTCGTCGGGTGCAGCCTTTTCGTTTTCAGCCGTAACTTCAGGGTCCGGTTGCTTTTGGGACTCCTGACGGTCGGCACCGAGCTGGCCTAAAATGCTGTCAAAATATTCCTTTGTTTTGAAAAGCGCTTCGTCAATTTGCGCCTGCTTTTCTTTTAAAGAAAGATCGGCCATCACAATTTGCAGAACGTCGGCTTTGAACATCTCGTTTTTGCCGAACAACAGGGTGATCAACTCGTTGCTGTAAGGGTCGTTCGCATTTTGAAGCGTATATTTCACGGCGGCCGTTTTCATCACGGCTTCGCTGATGGCGGAGGAGGCGTATTCAAAAGCGTCGGCGTCCTTTTCTTCCGCGTTCTGTATCAAAGTGATCTTCGGCGGTTCGGGCGTCGGCTTTACCTCTGCGGCAGGCTCGGTGTCGTTCTGCATTTCTTGCTTGTTTTCGGCATCATTTTTTGCACTGTCGGCAATATTTTGCAGTTGAACCTTTAAATTCTCCGCACAGCGGCCAAGATCAAAGTTTTCGCCTTTTAAACGGTTAATTTCCGTTAGCAGCTGTTCGTTTTTTGCGCGAAGCTTTTGAAGCTCGGCGGAATTATTTTCCTTTTCGGCGCTCAAAGCGTCCAGCTTTGCTTGCAGTTCTGAAATTTCCAGTGCGGTTTCTGCGTTTTTTATGTTGATCTCATCGTGATTTTGGTATTCGTCCAACCGCTCGCGAAGCTGACGGTTTTCAAGCAGTGTGCGGTTCAGCCGGTCGCCGGTTTCTTCAAACAGTTTTTTCAGGGTGGATTTACGCATTCGTGTCACCTCAAGGTTCGGCCGACGAACCGTAGTATCGTCTGCCTTTAAAATTCTACTTACAAATTATAATATATCAACGGTTTTTTTTCAAGACTTCACTATGCAGTATTTCGTCAAAAATGCTAAATTCCTGCGTGAGTGCTTTCTAAAATCCGTGAACCGGAACACGAAATTTTCAAAAATTGCCAAAACCCCTTGACAAATGCCTTTAAAATGCATATAGTTATCTTATCGTTTATGCATCTGTGTTGAAAGAGCAGAATCAAGATTTATGCCGTAATCCCTGCCGAAAGCGGTACTTTTAAAAAAGCGGTTTTTTTAAAAGTCTACAAAAACGTTCCGCTGAAAGATAGAAAAAATTCTTGCGGAACACTTTTTGCAAAACGCCGGCAAGAGGATTATGAAAAACCCTTTGCGGAGGGCATTTATCAGCGATTTTGCGGGTATCGCGCAGAGCTATCATTAGCTTACGTGACACTTTGTGTCCGCAAAGGGGGATGCTTAAATGGCAGAAAATAATTATATTGTAAAGCTTCAAAACATTTCGGTTTCGTTTGACTCGGAGCAGGTCCTGAAGGATTTCAGCCTCGGCATTAAGGACAAGGAGTTTGTTACGCTCTTAGGCCCGTCCGGCTGCGGTAAAACCACCACTTTAAGAACCATTGCAGGCTTTGTTTCTCCGGACAGCGGCGACGTTTTGTTTGACGGCAAAAAAATCAATGGTGTTCCTGCCTACAAACGTCAGGTGAACACCATTTTTCAGCGTTACGCACTTTTTCCGAACATGAATGTATACGATAACATCGCGTTCGGACTGGCCGTGAAAAAAGTGCCGAAAAAGGAAATCCGTGAACGGGTTTCGGAAATGCTCAAAATGGTCAATTTGCAGGGTTTCGAGCGCCGCAATGTCAACAGCCTTTCCGGCGGACAGCAGCAGCGCGTCGCCATTGCGCGCGCCGTTATCAACCGTCCGAAGGTGCTTTTGCTGGACGAACCACTGGCGGCGCTGGACCTTAAAATGCGCAAGGATATGCAGGTGGAGCTGAAAAATATTCAGAAAAGCCTTGGCATCACCTTTGTGTTTGTCACCCACGACCAGGAAGAAGCGTTGGCAATGTCCGATACCGTGGTGGTGATGAACGACGGCGTAATTCAGCAGATCGGCACACCGCAGGATATTTATAACGAGCCGCAGAATGCCTTTGTCGCTGATTTTATCGGCGAGTCCAACATTCTTGACGGCGTAATGGAAAAGGACTTTTTGGTGCGCTTTTTCGGCCGCGAATTCACCTGCCTTGACCGCGGCTTTGAACCGAACGAGCCGGTGGACGTGGTGATTCGTCCGGAGGACGTGGATATTGTGCCGCCGCAAAGCGGTATGCTTACGGGCACGGTGACCTCCGTGACCTTTATGGGCGTACACTATGAAATTATTATTGATATTGACGGCTTTAAGTGGATGGTTCAGACCACCGACGAGCATCACGTGGACGATTCGGTCGGTTTGGTGATCGAACCGGACGCCATTCATATTATGCACAAATCGATTTATTCCGGCCTTTACGGTGATTACAGCTCCTTCAGTGACGAAATGGATACCTTGAGCGATCCGGATTCCGAGGAGGGCGAAAATTGAATAAGAGAACCTTCGGAAGCAGATTGGTTGCCGCGCCGTATCTTGTCTGGTCCGCAATTTTCGTGATCGTTCCGCTTATTATGGTGGTGTTTTACGCTTTCCGTGACCCCAGCGGTCGGTTTACCCTGCAGTATATTGCAGAACTCGGACGTTACGGCAGCACCCTTTTGATCTCCCTTTTATACGCTTTTATTGCAACGCTTATTTGTCTGTTGCTTTCCTATCCGGTGGCTTATTTTATGTCCCACCGCTCTCAAAATGTGCAAAAGACCATGATGCTGCTTGTCATGCTGCCCATGTGGATGAATTTCCTCATTCGCACCTATTCCTGGATTACCATTCTTTCCAATACCGGCGTGATCAACACCTTGCTTTCTAATGTAGGACTTGGTCCCGTGCAGCTGATCAATACGCCCGGTGCGGTGATTCTCGGCATGGTTTACAACTATATTCCGTATATGATCCTGCCGATTTATTCCGTGATGTGCAAGATCGACAAGCCGTTGCTGGAGGCCGCAGATGACCTCGGTTCCGGCAGCTTTATGAAGCTTAGAAAAATCATTCTGCCCATGAGCGTGCCCGGAATCGTTTCGGGTATCACCATGGTGTTTGTGCCGGCAGTCAGCACGTTTTATATTTCCCAAAAGCTCGGCGGCGGCAAAACATTGCTGATCGGCGACGCGATTGAATCTCAGTTTATGAGCGCGAACAATTATAATCTCGGCGCGTCGCTTTCCCTTATTTTAATGGTTTTAATTTTGATCAGTATGTTCATTATGAACCGCTTTGCCGATGAGGACGGAGGTGTGCTGATATGAAGCATTTCACCCGTATTATCACCGTTATTCTGTTCGCTTTCCTGTTTGCACCGCTGCTGATCATTTTTCTTTATTCTTTTAACAGCTCCGATTCCACGTCGGTATTCGCAGGGTTTTCCTTTGGCTGGTACCGCGAACTGATCCACGACGCACAGCTGATTACAGCGCTTAAAAATTCCATTATTTTAGCGATTCTTTCCTCAACGATTGCCACGGTCATCGGCACGGCCGCCGCGGTGGGCACCCACGCTTTCCGCCGCAAATGGACCAAGGCTGCCACCATGACGGTGACAAACATTCCCATGATGAATCCGGATATTGTTACCGGTATTTCCATGATGCTTTTGTTTGTGTTCGTCGGCGTTTTGGTGGGCTCTAAGGATTCGCTGAATTTCTGGACGCTTTTAATTGCGCATATCACCTTTAACATTCCGTATGTAATGCTGTCGGTCATGCCGAAGCTCAAACAGACCGACGCGCATTTGGCCGACGCGGCCGAGGATCTCGGCTGTACGCCTTTAAAATCCTTTTTTAAGGTAATCCTGCCGGCGATCTCCTCCGGTATCACCACCGGCTTTGTTATGGCGTTTACGCTATCACTTGATGATTTTGTCCTCAGCCATTTTACCAGCGGTTCCGATTTTGAAACCCTGCCCATTCTCATTTATTCCATGACAAAAAAGCGGGTGCGGCTGGATATTTATGCGCTGTCCACCGTCATCTTTTTGGCCGTGCTTTTATTGCTGGTGCTCAACAACATTGCCTCCGGTTCCGATCAGGCAAAGGAACGCCGCAG
>CADAVL010000095.1 GCA_902791335.1 Oscillospiraceae bacterium | reverse complement strand
AGCGGCACAACCGTTGTGTTCCCAAAGCTATATGCCCCAAGATTATCAGAAATAGTGCGTGAAGTGATATCAGTCGTGCCGCCATTGATAATGCTGAGTACATAAGTGACCCGACCGTTTCTGCTATAGGTGTTTACAACAGCGGTTTTTGTAGCCGAAAGTACGTCAAGTATTTCGCCAACGGCAACATTGGAATTCGTCACTTGGTTGTTGTAGCGCAATTGCGCCTGGTTTGTGAACTGTGCCAATTTGTATTCCTCCCAGAATCGGTTGATTTAGACATCGCCGTTCACAGTATATGTGGCACATGAAAAAGTGTGACACTGATCCGTCCTTGTAATGCACTGCAAAAAGCCTCTTGCTAAAAAGTTTTATACAGCTCAAAATATCGTTTTTACTAAATCCGAATTTTTCTGAAAAAAGTTCTTGATTTTTGCGCTGAGTTATGGTAATATATCATTTGTTGACGCGGGTGTAGTTCAGTGGTAGAACTCCAGCCTTCCAAGCTGGCCATGTGGGTTCGATTCCCATCACCCGCTCCAATATAGGACCACCTGTAGGTGGTCCTTTTATGTTTTTTACATGGGAATCGAACCTACGGTTCGCTCTCTTGCGGTGCCCGTTGTTGCTACGCTGCCGCTTGCAACTGCCGACCGCTGCGCTTCGTTATGCTCGCTGTATCATCCACCGGATGCACTCGCAACCTCACCCATCACCCGCTCCATTTTCAAAAACGCCCACGGTCAAATTGGCCGTGGGCATTTTTTCATGCAAATCCGCATAAACACTGGTTTTCAGGATATTTCTTCCTTGAAAAATCGCCTAAAATCCGTCAGAAAAATTCTTGCTGAAAATTTGACGTGGTTCCTTTCGTGGTTCCTTTTTTCTTCTAAACGGTAATGAAAGAACGCAAAAAATTTCAGTGAACTGTTTTCTAAGAAAGGTAACAAACGCCGGCGGATATTGAATCCCTTAATTTTCGCCAAAAAAGCAAATATCCACCCGAAAGCTTTCGGGTGGACTTTTTGTTATGTGCTTTGAGAAACATTGTAAATTCAAATTTCAAAAGGGCGTTAAATGTGCAACAGCTTGATTTTTCCGTCGTCCACTGTAACCGTAACGGTTTTGACTGCCGGTTCGTCGATCAGGAGCTGCACGATCCCGTCCTCTACCTCTTTTCGGACATAGCGCCGCAGATCGCGCGCACCGCGCTTGCCGCCAAAGGATTTTTCGGCGATCAGATCGAGCACGTTTTGATCGTATTTCAAACTGACACCGCGCTGGGATAGCACCTCCTGAAGCTCTGTGAGCGCGATGGCGGCGATTTTCGAAAAATCGTCCTTTGTAAGAGAATTGAATACAACGATCTCGTCCACGCGGCCGATAAATTCCGGACGCAAAAACTGCTCTAACGCCTTGATCGCCTTTTCCTTTACCGCCTCATTTTTTGTTTTGCCGAAGCCCATCGGGTTTGCCGAGCCTTCACTGCCGGCATTGGACGTCATTACAATAATAGTATTCTCGAAATTGACGACCCGTCCTTGCGCGTCGGTCACTCTGCCGTCGTCTAAAATCTGCAAAAGAATATTCAGCACATCGGGGTGCGCTTTTTCGATTTCATCGAACAAAATGACCGAATACGGCTTGCGGCGCACCTTTTCAGTGAGCTGTCCTGCGTCATCATAGCCGACGTATCCGGGAGGTGCTCCGATAATTTTTGACACCGAGTGCTTTTCCATAAATTCCGACATATCCAGCCGGATCAGCGTTTCCGGCGTGTGGAACAGCTGTTGTGAAAGCACCTTTACAAGCTCGGTCTTGCCAACGCCGGTGGGGCCCACAAAGATAAAGGATGCCGGTCTGCGGTGGGTGGAGATCTGCACTCTGGAGCGTTTAACGGCGCGCACGACGTTCTCGATCGCCTCGTCCTGCCCGATAATGTGCTTTTTCAACTCATCCTGAAGGCCGGAGAGCTTTTTAAGATCGCTTTCCTTGATTTTTGACGCCGGAATTCCCGTCCAAAGCTCGATCACCTTGGCAAGATCGTCGTCGGTGACCTTCATATCAGCCGCCGGTTTATAAAGTGCTTCGGCCTGGCCGCGATATTTTGCAAGGTCGGATTTCACCTTTGCAAGCTTTTCATAATCGGGCGTTTCCACGTTTTGCTCCAAAGCTTCCTCCTGCTTTGCAAGGTCGCCGATTTTTTTATTAATCGTATAAAGCTCGTCAACCGCCTTGTTCCGAAGACTTGCGCAGGCGCAGGCCTCGTCCATGAGATCAATGGCCTTGTCGGGCAGAAAGCGGTCGTTAATATACCGCTCGGACAGCATGACGGCCTTTCTTGCGATCTCGTCCGGAATTTCCACGCCGTGATAGCCCTCGTAATAGCCTTTAACGCCCAAAAGCACCTGCACCGATTCGTCAATCGAGGGTTCTTCGATGATCACCGGCTGAAAACGGCGCTCCAAAGCAGAGTCTTTTTCAATATATTTGCGGTATTCCTTCAAGGTGGTGGCACCGATCACCTGGAGCTGTCCGCGCGAGAGTGCCGGCTTTAAGATGTTGCCGGCGTTCATGGATCCCTCGGAATCTCCGGCGCCTACCAGATTGTGTACCTCGTCAATAAACAGAATCACATTTCCGGCGTCCTTAATGTCACTGATCAAGCCCTTGACGCGGCTTTCAAACTGGCCGCGAAACTGGGTGCCTGCAACCAACGCCGTCATATCCAACAAATAAATTTCCTTGTCCAAAAGGCGTGCCGGCGCCTGTTTTGCCGCAATGCGAACGGCAAGCCCCTCAGCAATGGCGGTTTTACCAACGCCCGGCTCACCGATTAGGCAGGGATTGTTTTTTGTACGCCTGGATAAAATCTGAATGGTTCTGTAAAGCTCCGATTCGCGGCCAATGATGTTATCAAGCTCTCCATGCCGCGCCTTTTCGGTCAAATTGGAGCAGTAACCGTTGAGATATTTATATTTTTTGCCGCCGGATTTTTTCTTTTCCACGCCGGATTTGTTGCCGTCATTTTCGGTGGGCTTTTCCCCTGCCGTTTCATTGCCGGTTCCATCGAACGACGCGCCGAACAGATTATTTAAAAACGGAAAAGGCAGGGCGCCGCCCATTTCAAAACTGTCGCCGTTTTCGTCCATAACCTCCATGAGCTGATCACTCATACCCTCAATATCCTCATCGCTGAGGTTCATGCTGTTGAGCATATCGTTGATGGGTTTGATCCCCATTTTTTTCGCGCAGATGAGGCAAAGTCCCTGCGGATTAGTATTACCCGTGCCGTTTGACTCCGATACAAAAACTATGGCCGGTCGTTTACCGCATTTGGAACACATTTTTAGCATAGCTGGACTCCTTAAATTTGATAACTCTATTTTGTAAGGGCAATTTTCGGCCCCAAAATATGAATACTGTTTTATTTAATAAATTGGTTTTTAATTCATTACATAGCTGCTGAGCGCTTTAAACAGCACCGATTGATCAATGGCGGATTTTGTAAAGATCAAGAATTCCCCGTTTCGGCTGACCGATACAACATAGCTGATCAGACAGCAGACAATTGCAGCGATCACAACGCCCTTTACAAAGCCTAACAGCGCGCCCAAAGCTTTGTTTACATGGCTTAACACCGGCGCTTTAAACAGGGTGCAAAGAAATTTGATGACCAGGCTGAACAGGAACATCAAAAGCGCAAACAAAAGAATTTGAATGATGATCTGAATAAACGAGCAGGCAACCGGACGGATCACGTCGTTTTCAATGGTGCTTGCAAGCTTTTCTTTGGAGGTGCCCACGGTTTTTGTGAGCTTTTCGGTTGTAATACCGGCATTCTCCGCACTGTTCCGCACAAGCGCCGGAAGCTTGTCAAAAGTCGTTTTAATATCGACTTCTGTAACTCCGGAGGCAGAAGAGACGCTTTCGTTCACAGTTTTTTGGATTGACTTTTTGAAAAAAGCGTCGTAAGCGGTGCTTGCTAATATTTTACCACAACTTGAAACAATTACAACCGCTAATATCAGCGCGGCTAAATTTAAAAAAGATTTTACAAAGCCGTGGCGCATGGTGGTGAATACAAAGATCGCCACAATGGCAACGACGATCAGATCAAGAACAATACTCATGCTCGGGTCTCCTTTAACTCCTACAAAATGGCTGTGTTTCCATCCGGATCTTAAAGCTATTGCTTATCCAAAACGGACATTTCCGTTAAAGCGGCGTTATTCATGATATAGAAATTATCTTTAATAAGAACGAGCTTATCGGCGGAAAAACCACAGTTTATCGTATGAACCAGCTTTCCGGAATAGTCATAAACATAAACGTTGTAATCCTTTGCCGCAACAATATAACGGTCGTTCCACAAAACCTTATTTGCGCCGCCCGCAATGCTCCCGTCAAAGGTAGGCGTGCTGTCTTTTGTGTAGAGTTTCATTTTTGCCGTGGTGCCGTTTCCTGCCACGCCAAACACTGCGCCGAAGCCAAATCCCGGCATAGAATCTTTATACTGCACCGTTTTGCCGCTGTCAAGCTCGGACGTCTTGCCCTCTTTTGCCGAAAGCAATAAAACGCCGGTGTCGGTGGTCACAATAAAATCGTCGTCGCTCAAAGGATCAATCGAATAAATAAGGCCGTCGTAATCGACCGAATGCTCCGGCTTTGCGCTTTTTTTGGAAAATACCAAAATTTTAGAGCGGTATTTTCCGTTGTCGGCCGAAAGCGTGTTGGCGGCAATATAATTTCCGCTGTTGGCGGCGATGGCCGTATTGAGAAGCGCCGCGTCGGATTTATAAGTAAAGACCGTGCTGTTGCTCTTATCACGGACAGTAAGCTTTGCGGCGTAGTCGTCCGGATTTGTTACAATACACAGTGTGCCGCCGCGCCCCACCGTGCCGAATACGATCGGCTCTTTAAGGGTCGAATCGGCAATCTTCCCGGAGGCGTCATAAACGCTGTACTGCGTGGAATTTTGGTCGTAAACCAGCGCTCTTGATACGCTCACTGCCATTTTCGGCGTTACATAGCCGTGCTGTTCACAAAAAAGCTCCTTCGAGCGGGTGTTGTACATTTCAATATAATTATCGGAAAGAATGGCGGCATTGTTGCCAACAGCCGCAATATCCAGCGCGGCGTTCCCGTTAATGGTCACGGGAAATCCCGAGCCGGATCCAAAAGCGCCGAACGATGTTTTCACCGCGTCAATGATGCCGGTCGGACTGCTCAGCTCGAAAAAAGTGATCGTGGCGATCAATGCGATGCCGAGCGCAATGGCAAGAATTCTTGAAAAAAGTTTTCTTTGGCGCGTTCCGTTTAAAACCCTGAGCGATGCGGTCGAACCGTTTAGCTCCTCGGGAGATTTATTGGTATAGACCACGCGTTTTTTCGGCGGTTCGGTTTTTAAATATTTTTCTTTTTTTCGCAGCGCTTTCCGCTCGGTTTTCGCGTCAGCGGAGGATTTTACCGGAATTTCGCTGTTGAATTCACCGTTTTCAAAGGAGGAAATTTTATAGTTTTCAGCCACAGCGCTTTTCTTCGGCTTTTGCGCTTTCAACTTTTTTACGTTTTTGCGTTTATAATCAGCCAATTCCTCTCTGCCTCCTTTTAATTATAGTATACTTTATTCAGATACAATCCGCAAGCGGGTGCCGTGATGCCGGCGTATGCGCGTTTTTTCGATTCAATAATTTCAGGAATATCCTGCGCCCTTATTTCGTTTGTGCCAACTGAAACAAGCGTGCCTGCAATGATCCGCACCATGTTATATAAAAAGCCGTCTGCGGTAATTGAAATTTCTAACGTATGGTTTTGGCAGTCTTTGACCGCGCATTCGCGAATGGTTCGCACTTTGTCTTCTACGCTTGTATTCGCGGCACAAAACGCAGAAAAATCGTGCGTTCCCAAAAAAGCTTTCGCCGCTTCGTTCATTTTTTCGGTGTCCAGCGCATATTTCACCCACCAGGCTCGGCCGATTTCAAAGGGATCCTGCACCGGCGCATTTAAAAGGCGGTAAATATAATTTTTGCCGGTGCAGCTGTAGCGCGCGTGGAAATCGTCGGCCATCGGCGTTACCTTTAACACAGCGATTTCTTTTGGCGTGTAAAATTGCAGCGCGGCCGCAATCCGTTCGACCGGGAGGTTTGTGTCAGCGTCAAAATGGCAGAAATACTGCCGTGCATGAACGCCGGAGTCGGTGCGACTGCATCCGGTGACATCGGTTTTTTTATGAAACAGCCTTTGCAGTGCCGTACCGATAGCCTCCTGCACCGTGTAACCGTTCGGCTGCACCTGCCAGCCGCAAAAAGCGGAGCCAAGATAAGAAATTTCGGCACAGTATCGCATTTCAGAACACCCTCAAAACAATGAAATATAATTTAAAACAATAATACCGCTATAAATAACTACAAGAAGGATCGCGGCAATAAGGTCGCGTTTACAGAATTTCAACTGCTTCATTCTGGTTCTCTTATTGTCGCCGGTGTAACAGCGGCTTTCCATGGCCTCGGAAAGATCGAAAGCGCGGCGCACAGCGGAGATCAGCAAAGGAATTAAAATGGGAATCAGTGCGCGGACTCTTGAAAACAGACTGCCGGTATCAAAATTGGCTCCGCGCGCACGCTGCGCGTTCATTAGCTTGTCGGTTTCGTCGATCAATGTTGGAATAAACCGCAGCGCAATGGTCATCATCATCGCCATGGTGTGAACCGCGCCGCCAAGGCCGACCACCTTTAAAAACGACAGAAGCTTTTCAATGCCGTCGGTCAAAAAGGTCGGCGTGGTGGTATAGGTCAGCATGGCGCTGATCATAATGAGTAGCATAATCCTGACCGCCATTAATACCGCACGGCTGACGCTGCCGGTGGTAATTGTGATCGTCCAAAAATGCACGAGTGTCTTACCGCCGGTGGCGTAAAGCATATTTAATACCGCGGTTAATAAAATGACCGGCAAAATACTTTTTAAATTTTTAAAATAAACCTTTACAGGCACCTTGGTCGCGATCATAAAGCTGATGACCGAAAGCACCGTGAATGTCACTGCCAACGGAGATTTTGCAATGAAGATGAAAACAATGGTTGCAATGAGCGCCAGTATTTTTAAGCGCGGGTCCAGCTTGTGAACCACCGAGCCCGACGGATAATACTGACCGACGGTGATATCCTTAAGCACGGGAATTCCCCCTCTCTTTTCTGAAACGGGCAATTTCTTTGAGTGCTTCCTCCACGGTCAGACAATTCGGATTTACGTCGATGCCGCGTTTTTTTACCTCGATCATGATTTTGGTGATCTCCGGCAGATTTAAACCGATTTTAGAAAGTCCGGATTGCTCGGAAAACACCTTGTGCGCCTCATCAAACATCGCCATTCTGCCGGCGTTCATCACAAGTACCTTATCCGAAACGGCGGCAATGTCCTCCATACTGTGGGAAGCAATCAGGACGGCCGCGCCGGTTTCGTCGCGGTACTCCTTGATTCTTGACATAATCAGTTCCCGACCGGCCGGATCAAGACCCGCGGTGGGCTCGTCCAAAACCAAAATCTTCGGCTTCATGGCAATAACGCCGGCGATGGCCGCACGGCGCATTTCGCCGCCGGAAAGATCAAAGGGTGATTTTTCCAAAAGTGCCGGCTGCAATCCCACCAAATTTGCGGCGTACTGCACCGATTCGTCGATCTCACGTTCATTAAGGCCCATATTTTTGGGT
>CADAVL010000094.1 GCA_902791335.1 Oscillospiraceae bacterium | reverse complement strand
CCCTCGGTTTCTTTGGAGGGCAAAAATCTTTGGGTGCTGCAATCGTTGCCAATAAGGCCGCAGCAGGTGCTGTTTGCAAAGTTTTCGGTGCAGTTGATCCTGTCCGCCGTGCCGGCGCTGTTTTGCCTGCTTTGCGGCCTTCAGGCGTTTCGCTTCTCGGCCGTGCAGATTCTTGTAGTCTTTGCAGTGAGCTTTCTTTATCTTGTTTTTTGGGCGCTGTTGCAGATGTTTTTCGGCTTAAAGTTTGTAAACCTCGGCTGGACCAATGAGCTGACCCCCATTAAACAGGGCGCGGCGGTCGGACTGTCCACGCTGTTCGGGTTTGTCTGTCCGCTCTTGCTCGGCGGCTGTGCCGTTGTCTTTGGAAAATGGATCGGCTATGTCGGCTGTATGGCGGTTTTCGGTGCAATTCTACTGGCGCTCTCCTGGATTTTGTATCGCTATGTATTTATAAAAGGCACCGAAACGCTGTCACGGCTTTAAGCTGACGAGCGTCAAACCCGTTTGCCTAAGCCGCGCACACAAAAAACAAAGGTCACTTTTTTAGAAAGGGCGTTTTATGGATAATATTATTGAAATTAAAAACCTAAAAAAATCGTTTGGCGAAATTAAAGCGGTGGACGATCTGAGCTTTCGGGTAAAACCCGGCGAGTTATTTGCGTTTTTGGGCGTCAACGGTGCCGGAAAATCCACCACGATCAATATTCTTTGCGGACAGCTATCGCGCGATGACGGCGTTGTTTTGATTGAGGGTGCCGACCCCAAAAGCGATCGGGACGCTGTGTGCCGCAATCTCGGCGTGGTATTTCAAAGCTCGGTACTCGACACACAGCTTTCGGTAAAGGACAATCTTTTCAGCCGCGCGGCACTTTACGGTCTAAAAGGCAAAAAGGCCGCAGAACGGCTTTCCTATCTTGCAAAGCTTTTGGATTTTGAGGAGCTTTTGAACCGAAAAGTCGGAAAGCTTTCCGGCGGACAGCGGCGGCGCATTGATATTGCAAGAGCGCTGATCCACTCTCCGAAAATCTTAATTTTGGATGAACCGACCACCGGCCTGGACCCTCAGACCAGAACACTTTTGTGGCAGGTGATCAGCGATCTCAGAAAGTCGGAAAATATGACGGTATTTTTAACTACGCACTACATGGAGGAGGCCGCCGACGCCGATTATGTGGTGATTTTGGATCACGGTCATTTGGCGGCCGAGGGAACGCCGCTGGAACTGAAAAACACCTACACCGGCGATTTTATCACCCTTTACGGGGTCACCGAGGAAGAAGCCGCTTCGTTGGGGCTGCCTTTAGAAAAGCTTTCGGACGGCTATAAAATTGCGGTAAAAGATCCGGCCGAGGCTACAAAGCTGATCGTCAGCCGACCGGAAATTTTCAGAGATTATGAAATTGTGAAAGGCCGAATGGACGATGTTTTCCTTGCGGTCACCGGCAAAAAACTTTCCGGAGGTGCAGAAGAATGACAGGGCTCGGCGCTTTATTAAAACGAAATGTGAAGCTTTACTTTAAAGATAAAGGAATGTTTTTTACCTCCCTTATTACGCCGCTTATTTTACTGGTTTTATATGCCACCTTTTTGTGGAATGTGTATGAGGACTCTTTCAGATCCGCTTTAAAGGCGGCCGGTGCGACCTTGAACGACAGCGTGATCAAGGGCTGCGTGGGCGGTCAGCTGATTGCCTCTTTGCTGGCCGTTTGCTGTGTTACCGTGGCTTTCTGCTCCAATCTTATGATGGTGCAGGACAAGGTCAGCGGCGCGCGGCGTGACCTGACCGTGACGCCGGTGAAAAATGCAACGCTTTCCCTCGGCTATTTTCTCTCGGCGCTTTTTTCAACGCTGATCATCTGCGGAATCACCGCCGTTGCAGGGCTGATTTATCTTCGCTTTGTCGGGTGGTATTTATCCGCAGCGGATGTTTTGCTGCTGCTTTTGGACGTTCTGCTGCTTTCCCTTTTCGGCACGGCGCTGTCCTCCTGCGTGCTTTTCAAACTTTCCACCAGCGGCCAGGCCTCGGCGGTGGGCACGATCGTGAGTGCAGGCTACGGCTTCATCTGCGGCGCTTATATGCCGATCTCAAGCTTTTCCGAAAATTTACAGCACGTAATTTCCCTGCTGCCGGGCACCTACGGTACATCGCTTTTGAGAAATCATGCGCTCAGAGGTGTTTTCAGCGAAATGGAGGCCGTCCATTTTCCGAAAGAAGTAGTGAGCGCCATTCGCGACAGCGTGGACTGCAATCTTTATTTTTGGGGCGACAAGGTATCCGGTGCGGCGATGTATGCGATCCTGATCGGGTCGATTCTTGTGCTGACAGGACTTTTTGTGCTTCTAAACCGGATTTCCTCCAAAAACGGAAAATAATAACGAACAACGGTATTTTAGACCGGTTCGGATTTATTATGTTCGCCTAAATTGAATATTTAACAAAGCGCTGCAAGGAATCCGTTACAAAACGGCTTTTCTTGCGGCGCTTTGCTGTCTTGGCAGGCGGTGCGGCGTTTTGTTGTCTTGGTCGGTTTCGGTCGCGCGTCAAAGCGAACAATTGCAAAGTTTTTGCAGTTGTAAACAGAAAAAATGAGGGGAATTCGGGAGATTTTAAAGGCGGTCGCCGGGCGTCGCGCCGCGCGCCGGACGTTTTCAACGTCCGACCCTCAGGGGTATCCTCAAAAAGCTGTCGCTTTTTGGGGATACCCCTGAGGGCAAAGTCGCCCTTCGGGCGACTGCGCGCGGCGCGACGCCCGGCGACCGCCTTTAAAATCCCCGAATTGCAGCGCACCAATGCCGGCTTTTTGTTTCAAAAAACAATCAAACCAACCGCCGATGAATGCCGATTGCTTGCAGTGCTCCTCCTTTCCGCCAAACCCCGTTTGTAAACAGTTTATGAAGTTCTGCCTTCCGTACCTTATTTTGGTTGAAAGTACGCCTTAATTTTGGTATAATAACGGTTGAATGATTTTTTTAAATTCGGCCGCCTCTGCTTTTGCTTGGTTGGGCTGTTTTATCCGGGTTTCATGAAAGGATGGTTTCAAAGCAATGAATATTACAAACGATATTTTTTATGTTGGCGTACAGGACCACGATATTGACCTGTTTGAGGGACAGTATCTTGTGCCGAACGGCATGGCTTATAATTCTTACGTGATCTTAGACAAAAAAATTGCCGTGATGGACACGGTTGATCGTCATTTTACGGACGAATGGCTCAACAATCTAAAAGCCGTTCTCGGTGACAGAACCCCCGATTATTTAGTGGTTCAGCACGTGGAGCCGGATCATTCCGCCGGCGTTGCGGAATTTTTAAAGGCTTACCCCGACGCCACCGTGGTGGCTTCTTCCAAAGCGCTTTCCATGCTGCCGCTTTTTTACGGCATTGATCTTTTAAAAAATACGATTGCCGCAAAAGAGGGCGATACCCTGCCGCTCGGCAATCATACTTTGCAATTTATTATGGCGCCCATGGTGCACTGGCCGGAGGTCATGGTTACTTACGACACGAAGGACGAAGTTTTATTCTCGGCCGACGGTTTTGGAAAATTCGGCGCACTCGACCGCGAGGACGACGACTGGGCGTGCGAAGCCAGACGGTATTATTTCGGTATTGTGGGCAAATACGGCGCACAGACCGCGGCGCTTTTAAACAAAGCGGCAACCCTTTCTATTTCAACGATCTGTCCGCTGCACGGCCCCGTACTCAAAGAAAACCTCGGGTATTACCTCAATTTATATAAGATCTGGTCAAGCTACGAGCCGGAAAGCGACGGCGTAGCGATCTTTTACACCTCGGTTTACGGCAACACCAAAAAGGCAGTGGAAGCGCTTCAAAAGGAACTCACGGAAAACGGCTGCAAAAAGGTTGTATTAACCGATCTTGCGCGGTGTGACATGGCCGAAGCGGTAGAGGACGCGTTCCGCTACAAAAAGCTGGTGCTTGCCACCACCACCTATAACGCCGATATTTTTCCCTTTATGAAAACCTTTATCGACCACCTTTTAGAGCGCAATTTCCAAAACAGAACCTTAGCATTGATGGAAAACGGCAGCTGGGCGCCCGTGGCAAACAAGGTCATGGCAAAGCTGTTTCAAAACTCCAAAAATATCACCCTTTTGGAAAACACCGTTACCCTGCGCGGCGCGTTGAATGAGGAAAGCCACAAGCAAATTTCGGCGCTTGCAAAGGCGCTTGCATCATAAAAGCGCTTGTCTAACCAAAAACGCTTGTATAAGATTTTTATTTGGCGAGCGGCGAATCCGTCGCAGGGTTCGCGCTCGTCGGCCGAACCGAACGGAAGTGAAAAAATTCTTTGAAAAATAATGGCCGCGAACATTATGACGGTAAAAAAACCTGGAAAAACTATTATTGGTTTTACTATAAGTGGTACATGCTCGGCGCGCTTTTTTTGAGCATTGTCATTGCAATCTGCACCGCGCAGTGCGCCGCGCGCGTCACGCCGGACTATTATGTGCTTTATTATTCCAACATCTATGTTCCCGACGACACCTTAAAGAGAATCTCCGAGGAATGCGAAAAGGTCAGCCCCGATCTAAACGGCGACGGCAAGGTGCACGTCCAGGCGATCAACTGCACCTACCCCGGCGAGGATTCGGGCGTTCGGCAAACGGCGCGCCAGCAGGCCATGCTTCAAATGCAAAGCACCGACGCTTGTATCTGGATCTTAGACGATGCCGGCGTGGAGCTTTACGCCGAATCCGACGAGGTGGATCTTTTTGCAAAGGATCCGCGTTTTAAGAAGCAAAACGGCCGCGCGATCAACGCAAAGCAAATTGCGGCTTTTGACGCGATCAGCAGCAAACACGATTTTTATGTCTTTTGCCGCAAGGAGCCGAAGAGCGAAAAAATCAATGCCACGGCAAACAAGGTAATCTCGGCGCTTTTAGCAAAAACGCCCCAAAAATGAACAAAGCCGAACGGTGCTGCCGCCCAAAGAAGCTGGACGGTGCGCCACTCGGCAGTCTTTTTGTTGTTTCACTCGGCAACCGACCGGTCGATTCCGGCGGGTTTCCTGTATCAAACGCTTCCTATCGTATCAAATGCGCCGCCAAAAAAATTATTCCGGCAGCTTGCAGACATCAACCCATTTTTCGTATCCGGAATACTTTTCCAGCTCCTCAATGGTCAGCTCAATGGCACTGTTGGAGCTGCCGCAGGCCGGAAATACGGTTGAAAACCGCTTGAGTGATTCGTCCAAAAACACGCGAACGTTGTCGTTCACCGCAAAGGGGCAAACGCCGCCCACCGCGTGACCGATCCGCGTTTCCGCTTCTTCCCTTGAGAGCATGGAGGCCTTCACGCCGAATTCCGCTTTGTATTTCGGGTTGCTGATCTTCGCGTCGCCGGCCATCACCACCAAAATGCAGCCGTCCCCCACTTTAAAAGAAAGGGTCTTGGCAATCCGATGCGGCTCGCAGCCCAAAGCGTGCGCCGCAAGCTCTACGGTAGCGCTGGATTCGTTTAATTCAACAATCCGATCGTCAATATTGTAGTTTTTAAAATACGCTCTTACTTTTTCAATTGACATTGCAGTATCTCCTTTGCATAGGCGAACAAAAATAAATCCAACGACTATTTTAGCACACTTTTTTGTCGGTTGCAATCAGCTTAATACCCGTATTTCAATTTTCCATACTGTGACTTTGGAGGATTTCATGAAAAAAATACTGAAATATTTAAGGCAATACCGCAAGGAATGCTTCGTTGCGCCTTTTTTCAAAATGCTGGAAGCCATTACAGAGCTGTTTGTGCCCTTGGTGGTGGCCAGCATTATTGATACCGGCATTTTAAAAGGCAACGTCGCGTACATTATAAAGATGACCGGCGTACTGGTGGCCATCGCCGTGATCAACTTTTTATTCCTGATCATGGCGCAGTTTTTTGCCGCAAAAGCGGCGGTGGGCTTTGCACAAAATCTCCGCTATGCGCTGATGGGTCACATTGGAAGATTTTCCTATCCCCAGCTGGACGGACTCGGCGCACCGACACTGATCACCCGAATGACCAGTGACGTCAACCAGGTACAGACCGGCGTAAACCTTACGCTGCGCTTAGCGCTTCGTTCCCCCTTTGTGGTGTTCGGCTCCATGATCATGGCCTTTACCATTGACAAAACCGCCGCGATGGTGTTTCTTGTTGCCATTATCGCGCTTTCTTCGTGCGTGTTTGGTATTATGCTGATCTGCCGCCCGTTATATAAAAAGGTGCAGGGGCTTTTGGACAATGTTTTAAAAACCACCCGCGAGAATTTAACCGGCGTTCGTGTAATCCGTGCTTTCTGCAAGGAGGACGCCGAGCAGGAGGAATTTGAGCAATCAAGCAAGGCGCTTGCCGCCATGCAAAAGCGCGTGGGCAGAATTTCCGCGATCTTAAACCCTGTAACCCTGATCATTGTAAATCTGGCCGTGATCTTTTTAATCTACATCGGCGCAATTCGCATTGAGCTGGGTCTGATGACGCAGGGCATGGTAGTGGCGCTGTATAACTACATGGCGCAGATCTTGATTGAACTGATCAAGCTTGCCGACTTAATTGTAAATATTACAAAATCCATTGCCTGCGGCAACCGTATTTCCGCGGTTTTAGAGCTTCCGGCCGAGAACGAAACCGACGGCGGTACGGCCGACTGCTCCTTTGATACGTTGGAATTTTGCGATGTTTCCTTTCTTTATGACGGCGCCGGCGAAAATTCCCTCGAGCATATCAGTTTTAAGGCTTCTGCCGGAGAAACCGTGGGCATCATCGGCGGCACGGGTTCGGGCAAGACCACGCTTGTGAACCTGATTCCGGCGTTTTATAAGGCAAGCAGCGGCGAAATATTCATTGGAAACAAAAACGTAAACGATCTGAACCGCAAGGCTTTGCGTTCTGCGGTTGGCGTGGTCCCGCAAAAAGCGGAGCTTTTCCACGGAACCATTCGTGAAAACCTTTTGTGGGGCGATGAAACCGCCTCGGACGACGAGCTTTTCGCGGCGCTGAAGATTGCTCAGGGCGAAGAAATTGTCCGCGCACGAGAAAAGGGACTTGACGCTGAGATTGAGCAAGGCGGCAAAAACCTTTCCGGCGGTCAGCGCCAGCGCCTGACGATTGCACGCGCCCTCGTAAAAAAGCCGAAAATTCTTATTTTGGACGACAGCTTTTCCGCGTTGGATTTTGCCACGGACAAACGCCTGAGAACGGGGCTGAAAGTACTGCCGAAAAGCACCCTGACGCTTTTAGTATCGCAACGAATTTCTTCGGTGATGCACGCCGACAAAATCTTAGTTCTGGACGACGGACGTCTTGTTGGCAACGGCACGCACGAGGAGCTTTTAAAGGAATGCGACGTATACCGCGAGATCTATCAGTCGCAGTTTAAAAAGGAGGCGGCACAATGAAAAACGGACACACGTTAAAAAAAGTGATGAGATTTTTAGGCCGCTACCGCCTTTATATGCTCTTTTCCATAATTTTGGCCGCCATCAGCGTGGGTTTGAGCCTATATGTGCCGATTTTAGTGGGCAGAGCCGTTGACGTGATGATCGAAAAAGGCGCCGTACAGTTTGAAACCGTTTTCTCATTGCTCATAAAAATCGGGATCGCCACCGGCATTTCGGCACTTTGTCAGTGGGTGATGAATTTATTAAACAACAAGATCACCTATGAGGTGGTAAGAGATGTTCGCAACGCGGCGTTTTCAAAAATTTTAAAGCTGCCGCTTTCCTTTAAATCCATATCGTTAAATATTAAGTAGTGCGGCGCGGTCTCGCACGTCACGTCTACTCCGTCCGCCTTGGCGCGCCGTATCAGTTCCACGCTTTCCTTGCAGGAAATATGGCACACGTGGTATTTACAGCCCGTTTCCTTAGCAAGCTTTAAATCTCTTTCAATCTGCCGCCATTCGCTTTCCGAGCTTATGCCCCTGTGGCCGTGGGCGGCGGCGTA
>CADAVL010000093.1 GCA_902791335.1 Oscillospiraceae bacterium | reverse complement strand
TTTTGGTGGTGGAGGCGAAGAGGATCGAACAGGCCGGTTCCCCTAAGGGGGGAATTCCAACAGTCCGGTGGACTGTTGGAAAGGCCGTGTGCTTAGCCGTCCGCGCGGGAGCGCGCAGCCGGGCGATTTTTTAAATGAAGCGCACCGATCGGCTGCCGGGAATTAAAATTGTGAGAAAGCCTCAGATTGTTAGCAGCCGATCGGTGCATGAAAAATGAAGCAGGGCCTGCGGCCCTATGAAGTTTTTATGCAGTTGCAATCCTGCGACGAATAGAAAATATCGAATGTTCTTGCGCGACAAAAGTGTGCAATATTTGAAAATTGTATTATGTTGATTTTTTTAAAAGCACCCAAAACTTTCTGCTCTGGATCCCCCTTGGTGCTCGTCGGTGGTTTTCGCGCCGCGCGCGGTATGGTTTCGGCGCATGCCGAAACCATACCTTTCAAAAGCGTTCGCTTTTGCGCCGCCCTTTGGGCGGCGGCGCGCGGCGCGAAAACCGCCGACAGCACCAAGAAGGGGATCCTTTTCACATAAAGGGAAATCCACTGAAATTGGGAAAACTTGCGCAATAGCACTTTCTAAAAAATTAAAACCGCAACCGCGCCGAAAAAGCGGGATTTTAATGTCTGTGGTGGGTAGCAAACCGAAAAACCGTGATTTGAGCATTTTGAACAATCAAGCTCCTCAAAAGCCGTTTTTTTGGCATTCTCCTAAAAGTCCAAAACCGCTCCGTCCGGCGTCACTTGAATCCGCGCGCCGTTTTTTATGGGAAACTACTCGCCCACCAAAAAGACCGCCGATTCGTACGGCGCCAAAGTAACCGTGCTGTCGGTCACGTTGCCGTGCAGCGCTTTTTTAAAGGTTTTGTGAGAAAGCGTGTAGCGCGTCTTTTGCTCGTCTTTGGAATAGTTCACGGCAATCACTAAAGTTTCGCTGTTTTCAAGAGGGTGTACCGTCATGCCGATCCTGTCGTTCTCGCGACGCACGGCAAGCGGCATAAATCCGGCCATATAGGAAACAGCCGAACGATGTCCAGACGCAAAGCCTTCAGCCGCTTAAAATCGTCGCAATGACTTCAGGGTCAAAATCACGCCACATTTTCACGCCGGCGTTCGACGCCCAATAGTTTGCTCCGGTTACAAAACCTTCTGTTAACATATTACCACACTCCGGGGATTCGGATTGCAAGAGATTTCAAATTCAAACCGTCATCGCCCGTTTTCCGAAGAATCTGTATTAACGGCGGCCGGCATTGCGGTCGCCGTTTCATATAAAAACTATTCGTCTAAAAATTATTCGTCCTCCGTCACTTCGGGCGACGCCACGATCTCCAAAACCTCGGCGCGGCGCTTTTGCACCTTTTTCACCGTAACGGTCAGTCGGCCGTAAATAAACAGGTCGCCGACTTCGGGAATTTTTCCAAGCTGTTCCATCACCCAGCCGTTCACCGAGGAAGCCTCAGGCTCGGTTTTAATATTGAAATAGTTTAAAAGCTTATCCAGTCCCACCGTGCAAAGCACACGGTATTTATCCTTGCCGATCGGTTTGATTTCCTCCACGATCTCATCGTGTTCGTCCCAGATCTCGCCGACCAGCTCTTCCAAAATATCCTCCATAGTCACAATGCCGACCGTGCCGCCGTATTCATCGGATACCACGGCCATCAGCGATTTACTGCGCTGCAAAAGGTGCAGCAGGTCGCTGATCTTCATGTTTTCGCTTACAAACACCGCCGGTTTAATGATCTCCTTCACCGGAACCTTTGTTGTGTAAACGCGGTTGTAGAAGTCTTTTTCCAATAAAATGCCGACAATGTGGTCGAGTGATTCCTCATAAACCGGCAGTCTTGAATAATTGGTTCTTGATAAGATTTCGGCAATTTCTTCTTTGGTGGCCGTTACGGGGATACCCTCCACGTCCACGCGCGGAACCAAAATATCCTTGGCGGCGTGCTCGTTGAATTCAATGGCACTGCGAATCAGCTCGCCCTCTTTTTTGTTGATGCCGCCGCCGTTTTGCGCCTCCTCCACAATGATCAGCAGCTCGTCTTCGGTAACGCCGCTGTTGTCTTTCACAGAAAACATTTTGGAAAGAAGATTTTTCCAGGCGGAAAACAAAAAGCTCAACGGGGTGAAAATCACCATAATAATTCTTAAAATCGGCGCGGAAAATCCTGCAAAGCTTTCAGGGCTTTCTTTGGCAAGGCTTTTGGGAGAAATTTCTCCGAAAATCAGCACCACCACCGTAATCACAACGGTGGAAACGGTAGCGCCGTCGTTGCCGAGCCAGCGGATAAAGCAAATCGTGCCGATAGATGCCAGTGAAATATTTACAATGTTATTGCCGATCAAAATGGTGGAGAGCAGCTTGTCGTACTGATCGGAAAGACGTAATACCAATGCGGCGCGGCGGTCGCCGTCCTCTGCGCGGCTTTTGATACGCGCGCGGTTTAAAGATGAAAACGCAGTTTCCGTGGCGGAAAAATACGCCGAAAAGGCGACTAAGATCACCATGGTAATGATAGCGCCTATGTCACTGTTCATGAAAGATGAGTCCTCCAAATAAATTGTTTTTAAAATTTTATGTCAGATTTCCGCCCGCCTTTTTGGGGCCGACGCGCCGCTGTTGCGGCTGTTGATGGTTGCGGTTTTTGAATTACGCGGATTTTTATGCTGCGGTCCTCCTGCGCCGCGGTCTTTTCGGGTGCCGTGGCTTATCTTCCCCCTGCCGTTGCAATTTACTTTTCGCGGCCTTGACGGATTTTTTGCAAAGTCGCCGCAGGGCGATCCCTTGATTTTTGTGAATTCGGCAGGGCGTTTTTTTAAAAAACTTTCGCGGCGCGCCGCCGTTCGCCCCAAAGGGCGAACGGAACCCGGGAAGGACCGAAAAAGGCGCCGCCTTTTTTGATCCTTGTCGGGTCGTTGCCGGCCGTTTCAAACGGCCGGCACGGCGTGCCGCATATCACAGCTTTTCAATTTGCAATTCAAAGACCTCGGCACCGGATTTTTTTAAGGGGCCTTTCTCACGGCTCCTCCGGCATGATCAGCGCCGCAATGAGGTAGGCCAAAAGTCCGCAGCCGCCCAACAGCGCAACCAAAACCACGATCACGCGAACCAGCGTGGAATCTACGTTAAAATATTCGGCCAATCCGCCGCAAACACCCAAAATTTTACGGTCCGTGCGCGAACGGTACAGTTTTTTCTGCATGAAAGATCTCTCCTAAATTTTATTTTAAGCGCGTTGTTGCGCTTTTACTGCACGCAATTTATCTGCTTTTATTATAGCGGCTGACCATTCAAAAATCAATAGAAAATCCCGCAATCCTATTGAAAAATCAGCATTTTTCAGAAAAGCACCTGTTGATGCGCAAAGCAGCGGAGAGGATGCACCTTTTCCGCAAAACCGCAGCATTTAAAAAATCAAAAAAAGGAACAAAAGCTTTCGGCCGTTGCCGTAAACTTCTGTTCCTTTTTGTTTCATCGGTGTAAACCCGGCCGCAATAAAACCGGAGGTTTCCCCTGCGCGCCGCCGCCTTCGGCGAAAGCCACCCATCAAAAACGCTGTTGGCGGTTTTTATGGGAGGCTTCTGCAGTGGTTTTCCCTTTACGGGAAAACCACCGCGCGGCGCGCAGGAGAAACTTCCGGTTTTTATTGCTTATTATCAGTTTTACCGCCTGCTATTGATCCTTTCAACTTTAAAAAAACGGATTGTTGCCGTCCTCGCGCCACATCCGGTAGCTGCCGTACTTCATCGCGCGGCCAATGCGTTCGCGCGCGGTTTTCAGTCCTCTGGAAACGCTGGATTTATTCACGCCGCGCGCCTTTGCAATCTCTGTAATCGTCTTTTGCTCGTCGTAATATTCATGAATCAGCTCGCGTTGCAGATCGGTCAGTTCACTGGCGATCACCCGACCGAGCATGGCTTTGATATCCGGCGCCAGGTGAACGCCGCCTGCTGTGTCGCGGCCGTCGGCAAGCCAGGGCGCATGATCCGTAAACCTGGAAAGACTAACCGTTGATCTTGCCATGATAACCGCTCCTTTCATAATAATGTAAAAGCTGTTCGGCCGTTTTGCGACATTGCAGTGCCGATGCGCTCAGCGAATTCAAACGACGGTTCATCTTGTGCCGCCGCTCCGGCGAAAGCTTCTTTAATTCTTCGCGCAGCGTGGAGATCCGTTCGTTGAGTTGAATACTTTTTTGTAAATACTGTTTTCCAAGTTCTTCTAAAGTCATGATGCTTTGTTCCTCCCGAAAAGCGTGCAATTGAGTTTCTATGCTCTTAATAATATCACACGTTTCGTGTAGTGTCAAGTGAAAACACACGTTTTGTGCAATCGGTATAGACAAAGTATTGAACAAAATACATATTTAGTGAAAATGACGATGCATTTTCTCTTGCATTTTTACACGTTTCGTGTTATAATAAACATGCAAACGGGTGTGGTAACCGTTGTCGAACGCCGGATAAGCCCCCTAAGGCTTTTTTCGCGGACAAACAGCGCTTAAAAAATTCGGCCGCCCCTTTTGAAAGTTATTTCTAATTTCATAAGCGCATATCATTCGGTATGGGGGATTTTATGCGCCTTGGCTGACGAGAGCCAGCCCCGTCACGCCTGACATTTGAAAAATTCCAATCGATCTTGTCTTATCACTTGTAATACGTTCGTATTACGGCACTTGCGACTTCGATATATAAGAAATTTTTCTAAATGGCAGGTCGAAGAGTTTGTGTTTTTGCCTTTTTTCGTTCGGGGAAGCACGAGGCCCAAGGAATACTTTCGTATTTCAAAAATGAGTGCAATGCCGACGGTAAAAGGCAAAATGCCAAACCGTAACGGGGCTCAACTCTCGTCAGCCTACCCAAAGAATCGTTCATGTGGGGGAACGGTTTTTTGCAGAACCGTTGCTGTAAAGCGTAGGGTTATTATTTTACGTTCGCGGCAAAAAAAGGGGAAATGTAACAAATGAATGATTTTTCCGCTAAACTGAAAAAGCTGCGGATCGCGGCAGGCTACACACAGGCAGAAGCCGGCGCATTGCTGGGAGTTTCGGCGAGTGCAATTGGTATGTACGAACAAGGACGGCGCGAACCCGACCTTGAAACAACGCAGAAAATCTGCGAACTTTACGGCGTTACACCAAATTATCTCGTCAATGATTCCAATGAGGATGCGCCATCGGAGATCGGCGACATGATCTGCAATCTACGTGAGCAGATGCGTCGCTCCGAGGGCGTGATGTTCAACGGTGTTCCGATCAATGAAGAAGACACCGAAAAGATTTTTGACGCCATGATGCTTGCGGCACAGCTTATTATGAAGCAGCGCTCAGAAGAGGAGCAGAGGGAATGCATAACACAATCAAAAGAACCGTTGCAGAATTAGTCCAGAAGTATAACACTGATGAACCGGAGGAACTTTGCCATGCGCTTAGGATCGTTGTGGTTGACTGCGACCTGCCAAAGGTTACCAAGGGCTTTTGTATGATGTTGAAAACAGGCACCGCCATTGTGCTGAATCAATCGCTCGATGCTACTGAGCGTCGGTGCTGTATTGCACACGAACTGGGTCACGCTGTGCTTCACGAGGGATTGAATTATCTGTTTATGAGCCACAACACCTGCATGGTACCCGGACGGTATGAGCGCGAAGCCGATTTGTTTGCCGCGTTTTTACTTTTAAGAGAAATAAAAAACGACGAAACGGTGACCACCGGCAGTCTTTCCTGCAAATTGGGATTGCCGGAATGGGCGATTTCCAAAGCGCTGTTGGCGTAGACAAAGCAATCAGAGTACAACGATTCCTGAAACAGAATATTTTCCGTTTTGTTTGTTGATCCGTCAAGTATCAAGGCCCTTGACAGACTGTTTCTTCGGCCGCTAAAGTTGACGAAAAAAACAGCGGTCTTTTCGGCCGCAAAATCTTAAAAAACAGGGAATTTGAGTGTTTAGCTACGTTTGCGTTGCTCAAAAAAGCGCTGCCCTCGGCCGCTTTTGGTGTGTCGGTGCGGTCTATCTTTATTTGCGCCGCGCGCGAAAAGGCTACCGATTGGGAAAAAGCGGCTGCTTTTTTCCAATCGGCAGCCTTTTTTTCGGCAAAGCGTTCCGCTTTGCCGCCATCCGCTATAAAGCGGAGGGCGCGCGGCGCAGACCAGAAAACCGCCCGAAAGTTTGGTCAACTCTCAAAAAAGCAATAATTGCTGCGTTTTCTGCCAATATAGCGCTTATCGCCTAAGCCGAATTCCCCAATGTATCCTGCACGACCCTCAATATACCGAAAGGAGCGAACGACAATGGAACAAATAAAACCGGATTTTAAAAGAGTTTTAGATATTTTTTATAAACTTTGCGAAATTCCGCACGGTTCGGGAGATCTTGAAAGAACGGTAGAATTTTTAAAAAGGTTTGCAAAAGACCATGGCGCCACGGCCACCGTGGACCGCGCGAATAACGTAATTATTGAAAAATCGGGGCAAGGAGTGCCCTTGGCGGTTCAGGCACATACCGACATGGTGTGCGAATGCGAAAAAGGAAAATCCTTTGATTTTTCAACCGAGCCGATCCATCCGATTTTAGACGGTGACCGTCTGCACGCGGACGGAACGACCCTCGGCGCGGACGATGGGGTCGGCGTTGCTATGGCGCTGGCGCTTTTGGAAAGCGATATCAAAAATCCAATCTATCTCATTCTGACGGCCGACGAAGAAACCGGCCTATTGGGCGCAAATGCCCTTTCTCTTGACGGACTGCCTTTAAAAACGCTGATCAACCTCGACAGCGAGGAGGAGGGAATCATCACCATCGGCTGCGCGGACGGCGTGCGGTGCGACGTTTCTTTAAATCGCTTGAAAAAGCAAAAGCCTGCACCCGACGAACCGCTTTTCAGGCTTTCGGTTTCCGGCCTTTTGGGTGGTCATTCCGGCACGGACATTCACAAAAACCGCGGCAATGCCATCAAAATTCTTTGTGAGATCCTGGAAGAAATGCCAAAAAGCCTGCGGCTTTGCACGCTTTTGGGCGGCAGTCGTCACAGTGCGATTCCGCGCACGGCCGAGGCGGTTTTTGCGCTGTCAAAAAATGATGACCCAAACGAAGCTTTGAACGCCGCCGCAAAGAAATATCGGGCGCAGTACGAAAATTTCTCTGCAAAAATAGCACCGTTCAGCGCCCAAACGGACGAACCGGACAGCGCGGCAGCCGCGTCTTTTGAGGACACACAAAAAATACTGCGGCTTATAAAAGCCCTGCCGCACGGCGTGGTGGCAAAAAGCCGCGATTTTGAGGGACTTACGGAAACCTCGGTCAACCTTGCCGTGGCCGAATTCAGGGAGGAATTCCACCTTTGCGCCATGATCCGCTCCAATGTGGAGAACGGCAGTGAAGCGGTAGCGGAAGAATACAAAAATATTGCCGAAAGCGTGGGTGCAAAGACGAAAATCGAGCCGCTGTTTCCGATTTGGCCGTTTTGCAAAAACTCGCCGTTGACGCAAAAGGCCGAGGCGATTTACAAAACGCTTTTTGGAATCCGACCGCAGGTTTTGCCCATTCATGCAGGACTTGAGTGCGGTCTGCTTCGCGACAAGCTGCCGGGATTGGACTGCATTTCGATCGGCCCCGATCTTCACAATGTACACACTGCAAACGAGTGGCTTTCACTGTCGTCGGCCGAGCGTACCTGGCAGTATTTATATACCCTTTTAAAGACGATCTCATGATTTTTTAAGCTGTTTTTAAAGGTGCGATTCGCGGCACCGCTGTTTTTTGATTTTTCGACCGTGGCACTGCGCTTTCAATGAATTTCGGCCGCGACGTTTTCAACCAATAAACTGCCGACCGACAGCGGCGCTGAGTTTTTAAAAAATTTGTTTCGCTATAGACCGCCAAAAATCAAGCTTGCAAGCTCGAAACCGGGCCGCGAGAAAACCGGAAGTTTCCCCTGCGCGCCAATCGGAGTTTCGCCGTTCGGCGAA
>CADAVL010000092.1 GCA_902791335.1 Oscillospiraceae bacterium | reverse complement strand
GAAGGTGATTAGCTCTGCAACCTTAGTGAAAGCTGCAGCTTCGTCGGCAACGACCAATGCCGCCGTGCCGTTTTCGGCTGCAACAGACGCCGAACCAACCTTTTCATTATGAAGCACCGAGCCGGGCGTAACGTACATCTGAGCGCCCTCGGTCATAATAACAACATCCGCCATGGAAGCAAGAACGGCAGCCGAGCCGATACAATCTCCCAATACGACCGTGATCTGCGGCACCACGCCGGAAAGTGCGGCCGCGGCGCTTGTAAGCGTTGCATAAGCCTCCATAGCGTCAATGCCCTCGGCAATATGCGCGCCGCCGTTGTTTATGAGCGCCACGACCGGCGCACCCATTTTTCCGGCCAGTTCATAGACCTTGGAAATCTTTTGCGCCATGGCGCGGCCAAATGCGCCGTCGGCGCCGGTTGACTGCATAAAAGCAAAGGTCAGCACACCGTCGATGGTGCCGTAGGCGGCACAAACACCCAAAGGCGCTTCGCCGTTTTGGGTGAATTTATAAAGCTCTGTAAAACTGCCGTCGTCGAACAAAGCGGAAAGCCTTGATGCGGCCGGTGCCAGCTTTTGTGAAAGCGCTTGCAGCTTTTCAAGCCCGGTTTCAACATTCATATTATTTCCTCCATTCATTTTTTTGAGGGTGTTTTTTAAAATACTTTTTTGAAAAGACCCAACTTTGGAACCTATTGTCCCTTTTAAAAACACTCTAAAAATGACCATTATATATTATATACCAAAAAAAGACAAATGGCAAGGTGTCATTCGTCTTTTTTATAAATTTCCAAAAAATATTTTGCTTTTTTTGGGGGATCCGGCTTTTGAATTACATTGACAAACGACGGATCATATTGCCGCTCGCACCGAAAAGACGCATTATATCGCCGCTTTTTTCGGAGTTCCGAGCCAAAACCCTGCGTGAGCGTCGATATTTTTGGGGAGAAATCAAATAATCCCCTTATTTACAGCCGCCACAGGAATGAAACAGCTCGGTAATATTCATTCTGCCGGTTTTCGGGTCATCGCAAAAACCGAGCTTTTTTATCAGCGCGCCGTTTACGGTGCTTGCAAACCGTGCTTCCATGATCCCGTGATTGGCGGCATAAAAAAGCGCGGAACGCAGGAGCGCGTCGGCAAGCACAAGCGGTTCTTCGGCCGAAAGCTTTAAAAGCGTAATACAGCCGTCCGCAATTTTAAAAAGCGCAAAGCCGACGGTTTCTTCGCCATCCTTTGCAAGCATACAGTGATCGCTGTCACCGCAGAAGTCAAGTCCGCATTTGCGGTAGATATCCTGCGCGCACGTTTTTTCGGCGTCCTTAATTTCGAGCATTTCCATGAAACCTTTCTAAAAAACATTTAAAACCACAAAACCGCTCCGGCCGTCATCGGCGCAATCCGGGCATTGCCTACCGTTCGGCGTCGGCGTTCGCTTTCTTCGGCGAAACATTCATTAAATGCTTCATTTCTTTTTCGTTTAATTCGCGCCATTTGCCGAGCGGCAGCATACCGAGCTTTACACCGGCAATCTCGGTGCGCTTTAAGCGAATGACCGTCAGCCCCACTTCCTCACACATTCTTCGGATCTGACGGTTTCTGCCCTCGGTGATGATAAACTGCAAAACCGTGCGGTTTTCGCCGCGGTCGATCACGTGAACGTCGGCCGGCAGGGTCATTCTTCCGTCCAGCGAAACACCGGTACAAAGCGTGTCGATCATTTCGTCGGTCACCTTTTCGCGCACGGTGACCCGATAGCTTTTGCTGACGTGTCTTGACGGGTGGGTCAGCATATTGGCAAGCTCACCGTCGTTGGTCATTAACAAAAGCCCCTCGGAGTCCTTATCAAGCCGACCGACGGGATAAAGCCGCTCCGGTGCGTCCTCGATCAGCTCCGCCACGCACTTTCTGCCCTGTTCATCCTTCATGGTGGTGACATAGCCGCGCGGTTTGTTGAGCATGATATACATTTTATTGGAGGTATTCAGCACGCGTTTTCCGGCGATCACGACCTTGTCGCGTATCGGATCGACCTTGTCGCCGAGACTGGCCGGCCGACCATTCACACGCACGCGACCGGTCTCAATCATGGCCTCCGCCGCGCGGCGCGATGCCACGCCTGCCTGCGATAAGAATTTCTGCAATCGAATTTTATTGTCCTTCATAAGCTGTGTCCTTTATGTAATTCTCTTTTTTTGTTTTCGTTGTCCGATATTGTTGCGCTGCACGATTCACTGCGCCTGAAGTTTTCACGCAAACAGCCTTTTGGCATTCCTTAAAAACCGTTCAAAAAACGTGGCGGTCCTGCCACCGGAAAGTGAAACGGCGTTTTGCGTTTTGATGGGTACCGTGGCGAGTAATTCACTCCCGATATAGTAATCTATGCGGCCGATGACGGTGCTTTCTTTCAGCGGCGCATAAACAAAGGGCTTGATACTGACACGATAGCTCAACCGTTCCAGTTCCCGATCGCTTAGCCCCAAAGAAAAGAAATCCACAGACAGCTTTGCGCGGCCGGAGCCGGAGATCACCGCAGGCGGTGCAATTTCTTTTGGCAGAGAAAACGAGTGGCTCGATATTTTCTTAAAGCCGTAATTAAGCAGTGTTTTATGGCTTTCCAGGGTGTTCGCGTCGTTTAAAGTAACGGCGATCAGCGTACAGCCGTTTCGCTTTGCGGCCGACACTAAGCATCGTCCGGATTTTTTGGTGTATCCCGTTTTGATGCCGATGGTACCGTCATAACAATTCATTAATTTATTGTGGCCTTTTAAATAGCGGCGATAAGGCGGATTGCCGTATTCCACAACAATTTTTTCTGTGCCAACCGCTTCTTTAAAGGTTTCATTCTTCATGGCAAAAAATGCAAGCTTTGCAAGATCGGCGGCCGTGGTATAATGCCCCTCGGCGTCCAGGCCCGACGGCGTAACAAAGTGCGTGTTTTCGAGTCCCAACGCTTTTGCGCGGTCGTTCATAATTTGCTGAAAGTTTTCAAGGCTGCCGCCAAGACTGATTGCCGTCGTGGTAGCGGCATCGTTGCCGGAGGGCAGCATCATGCCGTATAAAAGCGCCCGATAAGAAACGCGGTCGCCCACCTGAAGCCCCATGGAAGACCCCTCCACCGTGACCATTTCTTTGGTGCAGACGACCTCGTCATTAAGGTTTGCGCGTTCGCACAAAATCAAAGCGGTCATAATTTTTGTGGTGCTGGCCATTGGCAGCTTTCTGGTTTCGTTTTGGGCGGCAATCAGATTGCCGGTATCGGCATTGAGCAAGGCTGCCGCGGCGGCCGGTACTTTCGGTGCGTCCGAATACACAGTAAAGCTGTCGTCTGCATCCGTTTCAAGACAGGCTACTTCATTAAAAGCGGCCGTTTTTATATCTGAGCCGGCCTTAGAGTCGGCAGTCGTTTGAAGATTTGAACCGGCCGTAGCCCGGGTCGTTGATCCGACAGTTAGGGCCGTTGACTTGGCGGTTTCAACCGTTGCTCCGGCAGTTTGGGCCGTTGATTCGGCGGTTTGAGCCGCCTCGCTGACATCGGCGTTCTGCGCGGCCGATGCACTGCCGAAAAAATTGCAATACAGCCGGAAACTACCTGCGAACAGCACCGTAAACGCCGCAAAATACAAAAAGAATTTTTTGAGCATGCGCACCCTCCCTTTTTTACCATGTAACAGTATATGAAAGGGTGTGCCGCTTTAAAACCGTTATTTTGTGAGCGAAGCTTTGCCGACAATGACCGCGTTTTCAAATTGAAACATAAGAAACAGTGGTCGGCCTACAGCTCGATCTCCTCTTTCTTTTTAAACAGGGCGGAAATCTTATCAAAAAGATCGGGCAAGATGCCGATTGCCTTGTTTGCGGAAGATTCGTCTTTATAAATTTGCAGCATTTTGACCTCGCCGTTTTTCACTACCAAAAAGCCGAGCGGTGTAATAGAAACGCCGGCACCGCCACCGCCGCCGAACATAGGGGTATTCCCTTTTGCGCCGAAGTCGGAGCCGCCGGTGGCAAGACCGAAAGCGACCTTGGAAACAGGCAGAACGGTTGTACCGTCCACCACAATGGGATCTCCGATAATGGTATCGGCGTCCACCATGGTACGGATTTTTTCCATGGTGGTATCCATAATGCCGCGAATATTGTTTTCAGCCATATTAAGCACCATCCTTTAATTTATATTGAATGAATATTTTAAGCACCGCAAAGGCGGTGGAAACAACGTAAAGCGGTTTTAAGGAAAGCTTTACAAAAGCGCTAGCCGACGGCTGGTGTCCGTCGAAATCCGTGTTGATGCAAAGCGTGCGTTTTTTTACCTTTGTTGCCGTTTCCAGTGCGCTTACGCAGGGGTACACCACCGCGCAGACCGCGCCGTATTCCACTGCGCAGGCGGCGGCGTCCTCAGCGGCAACGGTAATATCTATGTTGATCTCCTTTATGACAACGTGGCTCAAAAGATCGCCGGCTTTGGATAAAAGCTTTTTGAATAAATCGCCGTAAAGCCCTATATAGTAAGAAATTTTATGTTTTTTCTGCGGTTTTTTCTGTGGGGCTTCTTTTTTCTTTTTTTCGCCCGCAGGCTTTTTTTCGGAATGTTTTTTCTTTTTCTTTTTTGGCGGCTTTTTTTCAATTTTGAACCGCAGGAAAAACCACCGAATATAAAGCCTCGGTTCGGCCGCAAGGTCGGCAGAAAGGGTGATCGGCAAAAGCAAACTCAAAAAAAGCGCCAGGAAAACGATCAAAACAATTAAAAGTGCCGTCACTGTCTTTGCCCTCCCTTTTTTGAACCGTTACCGAAAGGGGTTTCCTTTGAA
Organism: Oscillospiraceae bacterium; assembly: GCA_902791335.1. Taxonomy (GTDB): domain Bacteria; phylum Bacillota; class Clostridia; order Oscillospirales; family Acutalibacteraceae; genus UMGS1532. The sequence continues at coordinate 3,170 of CADAVL010000092.1, read as the reverse complement.
AGCGCCCCTTTTTATTCCCCGTCCATGCGCTCCAGTTTTAAATAGTCTTCACCGGACTGTTTTTCAATATTCATGTCCTGAAGGCTGATCTGCTGCGCGAAGTTTTCGTCGCCGGTTTCGTCCTTCGGCAGCGGCGGCAGATCGGCCAAAGAAGAAAGGCCGAAGCAACGCAGGAAATTATCCGTTGTTCCGTATAACAGCGGTCGGCCGGGCAGCTCCAGTCGTCCGCGCTCCTCTAAAAGCTGCTTGTCCACCAGGGTGGTGATCACGCCGGAGCAATCCACGCCGCGCACCTGCTCCACAAAAGCCTTGGTGACCGGCTGATTATACGCCACCACCGACAACACCTCAAACGCGGCGGCGGAAAGCGGTGTTTTTCTTTTTAGATCCAGTGCGGCCTTAATGGGTTCGGCGTATTCCGGCCGAGTGCAAAGCTGATAATTCGAGCCGAGCTTTACCACCTTTAGTCCACTTTTGGCGGAATTCAGCTTGTCCTGCAAAGAAAGCACGACCTTTTCTGCGGTTTCAAGATCTATTACAAAAATATTGCTGATCCTATCAAGCGAAAGCGGTTCGCCGCTTGCAAACAAAACGGCCTCCAGTGCGCTTGTCATTTCATTCAAGTTCATTCTTTGCCTTTTCTCCCCTTATTGAGCGTAACGGTGGACTCGCGCCCTTGACCGTCCACGGTAATTCGGTTGGCTTTTACAAGCTCCAACACGGCTAAAAAGGTGGCCACGATCTCCGAACGGCTTTTGGCCGCCGTAAAGAGGTTGCCAAAGCGCTGTGCGCCCTTTTTCAAAACCGTTCTTAAAACAAATATAATTTTTGAAGGCACCGAAACGATCTTTCTTGCCACGATTTTTTCAAACGGTGCAGTAGAGGGCGGCAGTCGCCGTTTGCCGCGGCCGACAGCGGCAAAATAAGCCTCGTAAAGCTCTGCCGGATCGTGATGAAGCAAATACCGTCGGTCGGGATCAATGACCATGGGCTCGCGGACAAAGCAATCAAAGCCCTCGGTCATGGTGCTGAGCTTTTGCGCCATTTGGCGGCAAAGGTGATATTCCAAAAGCTCGCCTGTTAGCTCCTCGCTGAGCCGATCGGCCTCCTCGTGCTTCGGCAGCAGAGAAACGGTTTTTAAATAAACCAATCGCGCTGCCATTTCCAAAAACTCGCTGTTGATATCCATGTCCTGCTGCTTGGCTTTTTCAATGTAATCAAGATACTGCTCAATGAGGTCGTAAAGCTTGATCTCCGTGATATCCAGCTTGTTTTTTGCGATCAGGTGCAAAAGCAGGTCGAGCGGCCCTTCAAAAACATCTAATTTATAGGTGATTTCACTGTTCGTCATGGTGATGTCCTCAAAGGAATTATGCCGCAAACGGCAGGGCGGTCAGCCAGCTGAGAAAGCTGACAATGCGATTGGAAACGCCGCCCAAAACATCGTCGAACAGATACACAAGCGCAAAGATGGCAATGAAGGTGTAGCGCTCGTACCGCATCAGCAGATAATAGATCCGATCGGGCAAAAAGGCGTTTAAAATTCTCGATCCGTCGAGCGGCGGAATGGGAATGAGGTTAAAGACTGCCAGCGACACATTGATCTGTGCAATGAAGAACAGCACAGTGATTGCAAAGATCATCACAGTGGTGGCGGTGTTATTACCGTAGCCCGGGAAAACGTAATTTAAAATATTGGCAATAAACAAAGCGATCAGGGCCAAAAGCAGATTGGAAACCGGCCCTGCAAGCGCGGTTAAAGCCATGCCGGTTTTTGGGTTTTTAAAGCGACGCATATCAACCTCCACCGGCTTTGCCCAGCCGAAGCCGACCAAAAGGATCATGACTGCGCCTAAATAGTCGATGTGCTTTAACGGATTGAGCGAAAGTCTGCCCTGATATTTTGCGGTAGGGTCGCCCAATTTATAGGCAACGAAGCCGTGCGCGCACTCATGCACCGGCAGTGAGAGAAATATATTGATGAGTGCCGCAACCAAGTAACCTGCAAGCAGTGCCCACGAAAACCCATCACCGTTAAAAAGAATAGAAATCAGCATTTTATTCAACTCCAAGCATTAATGTTTTTATTATACTTCAAAATCCGCAAAAACACAAGCATTTGTTCGCACGGTAGCAGAAACGGTTTTTAAAAAGGAAAGTTCTCGGTTCTAACGGTTCTTTGAGGGTGGCTCCCGTTTTGCCCGCGGCGCAAACAGTGAATTTAAAAAAAGCTTTTTACCGCGCACTTTTCGCGCGCCGCCGCGATTCAAAGGGGCGTTTGCCCCTTTGAATCGTGCGGCCAAAACGGGACGTTTTGGCCGCAAGGCCGCCGATCGGCGGCCGGCGGCGCGCGGAAAATGCGCGGCAAAAGTTTTTTAAACGCTGCATTGTAGGTTCGGGCAAAACAGCACCCAGCCCCCCCAAAAAAGAAAAACGCCCAAAGACGATAGACCCACCCTTTGAGCGTTTTCATTTTTTAAACAACTAATTTTTTTAAGACTCTATACCTCTCTGCGCTTTTGGCGCGTTTAACTGCTGCCTCAGGAAAACCGAATCTCCCCTGCATCTTTCAAAACAACGTCCGGCAGAACCTTGGAATTCTTTAAAATTTCCGCGGTCGTTTCTCCGCTCATCACAAGCACCGACAAAGCTCCGGCATTAAGGCCGCTTTTTATATCGGTGTAAATTCGATCGCCGACCACCGCGGTCTGCGCTTTTGTGCAGTGCTCCTTTTTTATGGCAAGCTCGATCATAAGTTTTTGCGGCTTTCCCACCACAAACGGCCTTTTGCCCGTAGCGTTAAAAATCATCTCGCAGACGCTGCCACAGTCGGGCACGCTGCCGAATTCCGTGGGACAAACAAGATCGGGATTGGTGGCAATATAGGGAATTTCCCTTTGCGACAGCATTTTTGAAACATCCCACAGCTTTTTGAAAGTCAGCTCGGTATCAAACCCCATCACAATACACTGCGCTTTGTCAGTATCTTCGGTGATAGAAAATCCGTTTTCCGTAAGCTCCTCTTTTAAGGATTGCGTGCCGCAAACGTACAGCATTTTGCCGCTGTGGTGCCATTTTAGATACCAGGCCGTTGCCTGCGCGGAGGTCAAAAAGTCGTCCGCCTGTGCCGCAATGCCGAGCCGCCGAAGCTTTTCTACATAGTCCCTCAC
>CADAVL010000091.1 GCA_902791335.1 Oscillospiraceae bacterium | reverse complement strand
GTCGGCTTTATCGGTTTTAAAATCGAGCAGTAAAAGGCTGTCCTCAAATTCCGCTACACAGTCGGCAACGCCTTGAATTAAAGTGTACTCCCCTTTTGCGCTTTGAAGCTTTTGCCCGATTTCTTCGAGCGGCAGTTTAAATAAGAACTGATACTCCTTATAAATACTCTCGGCTTTCAGCATATGCATATAAACGTGGCTTTTAAAAAACGACGCAACGCTTTCGCGGTCGATCGCATTCGCCTCCGCTTCGGTGATATATTGCCATTCAAGCAGGCGTTGAACCTCGCTGTCAACATTGTTTGCCGCCGTGCCGTAATCGCAGTATTGCATAAAGCGGTGGGTTGCGGTGCCGCGTTCCGCCGGTGTTAATCCGGTTTTTGAAAGAAATCCGGGTCTCGCCTTAAACGCAAGCTCTGCTGATTTTCCGCTTTTTAAAAGATCGGTAACGGAAATTTTGGCCGGAACATGGCAAATATCTTTAAATTCATATTGATATTGGAATACATCGGTCAGTGCCCGGTCCGGGATCGGTTCGATTCTTTCTTCGTCAGCGACTTCACAGCCGTCGGCTTCTGAGGGCGCTTCATAAGAAACCGTAAAACTGCAATCGTAATGATTGCACTTGAAATCTTCCTCGCCGCGGCGCAGACCGATGCCGTCGCGGTGGCACATTAGCGCCGCCGTCAGCCAATCGGCATAGGATTTTCCAAAGGCGAGCGACGGAAGATTGAGCGGCAGCTCCTCTTGAAACGCAGTTCTTGCGGTTTCTGTAAGCCCCTCCAAATATTTTTCAAGGTTCTTCTGGGTGATCACGGCGGTCAGGTGATCCTCTGCGCGCGTCATAGCAACATACAAAAGCCGAAGTTCTTCCTTGTATAACCGGTTTTTGATCTTTTCTGAAATATACAGCTTTGTGGGCGGCTTTAAAAGGCTGCCTAAATTTTTGTCGTAGTAATCGAAAGCGGCAAAATCTTTATCGTCGCAAATAAATTTTTGACTGGAATCACGCTTATTGAACTGCGCGGAAAGGCCGCACAAAATCGTGACGGGAAACTGCAGACCTTTGGAATTGTGAATGGTCATAATTTGCACGGAATCGGTTGCTTTTACAACATTTGCCGCAAGATTATTGTTTTTATCGCTTTCAATATAGCGCACAAAATCCTTTAACGAGCGGCTGCCTGTTTGAGAATATCCGGCCGCGTATTCAATGAAAAGATGCAAATTTGCTTTTTTCAAAGCGCCGTTTTGCGTAGCTGAATAGATATCGAAAAAGGACGCTTCGTCAAAAAGCGTGGTCAAGAGCTCGTCGGCCGGTAAAGTTACGGCCAGGGTCGTTGCTCTTTTTAAAAAGCGCAGGAATTTTCCCACCTTTTCGGATTTTTCCTTATTGGACGTAAGGTTTGCATATAGACTGACGCCGCGGCTGTTCATGCGTATCTCGGCAATTTCGCTGTCGGTAAAATGAAAGGGTCTTGCACGCATCAGCGTTAAAAGCGAAATACTGTCCCCAAGGTCGCACAAAACCTTAATGAGTGCAACTGCTGCGGTAATCTCCTCGGAATTTCCGAAGGATTCGGCCGGCATACTCACGGGGATTCCCTTTTCCCTGAATGCTTTTACAAAATATTTTGCGCAGGTTTTGGGCGAACGCATCAACAGCACGATATCCCTGTAATTTGCTCTGCGCAGTGAACCGTTGCCGTCGTCAATAAAGGGCTCGGCGCTTTTGAGCTTTAAAATATAATCGGCAAGATAGTCCGCTTCATAGCGATAGCGGTTCTCGTCCTGCGGACAGTCGAGATACTGAACCTCCACCGCCGGAAGTCTGTTATCGGGGAATTTCTTCATGGGTACCAGCGCTTCTTCGGCATTATAATCCATATCGGCGTTGGCCTTGGTCATCAGCGCTTCAAAAATGTAGTTAATAAAGCGGCAAATGCCGTCTCTGCTTCTGAAATTACCGGTCAGCAATACCTTGGCGGGGCTTTCATTCTCTTTAAAAAGTGTATAGCAGTCTTTCTTATTCAAAAAGTTGTCCGGGTTGGCATTGCGAAAGCCATAAATGCTTTGCTTTACGTCGCCCACCATAAACAGATTATCGCCGCGCGAAATGCGCTTGAATATGCTGTCCTGAACCGAGTTCGTGTCCTGATATTCGTCCACCAAGATCGCGTCAAACTGTTCGTCAAAGGCCTTTAAAATATCACCGCGGTCTTCGGAAAAAAGCTGTAGCGTCAGATGCTCGATCTGATCAAAGGTAAACTCGCCGTTTTCGAGCGCCGCGTCAAAAATTGCATCGGCGTAACGATTGGTAAGCGCCAATACGTCCGCCAAAACCGCCGTGAAATTTTCGATCTCGCTAAGGGTTCTCTCGCGGCTTTGCGCCAAGGTGTTCAAAAGCCGCTCTTTTAAATCTTTATACGCCTTGTTGGCTGCTACGATCTGCATGGAAAGCGGCGGTTCTTTGGAGTAATTCTTTCTCAAATCACCGGTTTCCATGGATAGTGCGGCTTCCCTGAGGCCGTCCCAGTCCCCTTTTTCGGCAAAGTGTTTCAGCTCGTTTAAAAGCGCCGCGCGCTTTTTAAGCTTTTCGGCGTGTTTTTCAAAGAACGCAGGGTCGAGTTCTTTGAATTCATTAAAGCGATCATTCAAATCAGCCGCGCGATCAAGCGGCAAAGAAAAACTTTTAAAAAGCGCTTTCACAAAATCACTGCCGTCAAAGTCACTACAAATATCCTGATAATTCTTTAGAATATCGGAAAGCCATTTTTTCTGATACGGCATGGCACAGCTTTTGTCGTAAAACGATAAAACAAGGCTTTTTAAATAAGATTCGTCGTAACCGAACCGAACGGCGTCCAGCGCGCGCAAAAAGACCTCGTCCTTTTCGGCGAAGTATTTTAAAAACAAATTGTCCAAAAGCTTTTCGCGATCGTTATACACGGAGTTTGTGTCGGCAATTTTAAAATCTCTCGGAATGGAAAGCGCGTTAAAATGCTCTCTGAGCATAGAAATGCAAAAAGCGTCGATCGTGCAGATCGCAGCGTTTTTGATCAGCAGATTTTGCCGTCTTAAAAGCTTGTTGTCGGGGTCGTCATTCAAAAGCGCGCGCAGGCGGCTTTCAATCTTCAGCTTTAATTCCGCGGCCGCAGCATTGGTAAAGGTAACGATCAGCGCGCGGTCGGCCAAAAGCGGCTGTTCCTTATTGCAAAACCGGCGAATGATCCGCTCCACCAGAACCGCGGTTTTTCCCGAGCCTGCCGCTGCCGCAACCAGTACGGTGCCGTCGGCACGGATCGCATCAAGCTGTGCGTTTGTAAACTGAATCCCCACGCTTTAAATCTCCTCTTTCATTTTATGGATCGTTTCCTCGGTGTTTAAGGACGGAACCACGCGGTTTTCTTCGTCCTCATTGCGGTGACAAGCGCCGCGGTATTTACAAAACGTGCAAACCGATGTTGCGCTGTTTTCGTCGCAGGGGTCGATTTTAATATTGCCGTCGGCAAGCTCGTGCCCCATTTTAATGATTTTCTTTTCAATATACCGAAACACCGTATTGAAATCTTCTTCTGAAATACACACGCTGCTTTTGGAAAGAGACCCGTCTTTTAAAAAGCTGAAAGGCATAAAATTGCCGCTTTTGTCCATCATGGATAAAATATAATGATCGTCGGTCAGCACGCCTTTGGGCTTTTTGGAATTGGTTTCCTTTGCGTCTGCACCGGTTCGGTCGGGCGGATTGACCGGCTGATAGATCACGCCGGCCGGTGTTCCGCCAAACTGCGACGCCGTGCAAAGCCTTGAAAGATAAACAAACATTTGTAGATTGAGTCCGCCCAAAAGGTCGGAAATGCGGAACTCTTTTTTACCGGTCTTATAATCGACTACGCGGATATACGAACCGTTTTCGTCGGTCATTCTGTCTACGCGGTCCACCACACCGCTCAGGGTCAGCTTTAGGCCGTTATCTTCGTATACCGCCGGCGGAATATCACCGTCGGCTTTCAGCGCAAGTTCAAAGGCAACCGGCTTGAATGCGGAATTTTTGAGTTCTTCGGCAATATATCGGATAATTTCCAAAAGCATCGAACGAATTCTTGACAGCAAAAAGACTGCGTGCGCGTCCAACGCTTCAAAAGAACCAACGGTTTTAATGATATATTTTTCAATGTACTGCGAGATCAGTCGCTCTAAATTGTCGTCGGAAAGCCCGTCCAACTCGCTCAAATGATTTTTCAGCACATTTTCAAGCACATCGTGCGCAATGGTGCCTCTTTGCATGGCCTTGAAATCAATTTTTTCCTGCTCGGTGATCTTTAGTCCGTATTTGTAAAAATAAGCGTACGGACAGCGGAAATACTGCTCAATTTTACTGGGCGAAAGCTCAATATTTCTGCCGTACAACGCCTCGGCGATCGCTATCGGGATCCGATCGGGCGCTTCGGCGCGGTCAAGCTTCTGCATGACGCTTAAATTTTCCTTATATTCCGGCAGTTCCGTCAGTGCACCCAATACAAACGGACAGTCGCTTTCTTTGATACTTCCGTCCGAAAGACCGGCGAGCGCCTGCAAGGGCGTTTCCAAAAATTCACGGCCGGAAAAATCGTCGGAACACTTTACCGACAGCTTTAAATTGGAGATCAGCTGCAAAAGCGTTTGTGAAATTTCGCAGGTTCCGCTGGAATAGTCCGCAATGTGGTAGGATAAGCAAAGCCGCTCTTTGGGCAGCGTGAGCGATTTATAAAGAAGATAATCCTCCTCAATGGCGGCGTTGAGATATGTGTCGCTCAGCGGAACATCAAGCGCGCTGAGCGCCTTTCTTTCCGCGGCATTGAATAAACCGGTATCCTTGCCGTAGGGTGGGAATTCACCGTAATTCAGTCCCAAAACGAAAGCTACCTTCATTCCCTGCGGCGGCAGGCGGTCGGCGCTTGTAAACAGCACCTCGTCCAGTCCCTCAGGAATGCCGCTTAAAATCGTGTGTTCAAAATTAAGGCTTAAAAGATCATAAAATTCCTTGTAGCTTAATGTGTCGTCCTCGTAGCAGGTGACAATATTATCGAGCACCGCCATGAGTGCGCCCCAGGATGATACCGCCGCCTGCGCGCGCAGCTCGTCGGGCTCCTCTTTTAAAGCGGATACATAGGAGAGCAGTTGATCCGGCACATTGCAGGCGCTTAAATAGTTATAAACCGCGCGGCACCAGTCCTCGGCTGTGCGTTCGGCCGAGCCTTTAAAAATCATTAAAGGCTTTATAATGCTTTTCCGAATTTCGTTCAGTCGGGACAAGGCGCTTTCTATGCGCGGTTTTTGGGTGTCTTTTAAGCCGAACGGATTTTTCACCCAATCGGTTTTCCAATCGTCGCCGTCAATGCCCCACAGATAAATATACTGCTGTAAATAGGTAACGTCATCCGAAGAAATTTTCAAAAGACCGGATTTTAAAAGCTTCATAATTTCGTCGGTGGAAAAGCTTCTGGACGCGCGCAGCGATGAAAGCGTAAATCCCGAAAGCACCGTTTCCGAAAGCCCAATCTTTTCGTCAGCAAACAAAGGAACCGAAAGCTTTTTGCAAGCAAGCTTTAAAGGAGATAAATAAGCGCCCGTGTTGCGGCTGATAATGCAAAAATCTCTGAAACGGTAGCCCTTTGTTCTGACCAGACGATGAATTTCGGCGGCAATGTGCATAAATTCGTCGTATTTTGTGTCAGCCTTATAGACCGCAATGCCGCCGTTTTCGCTGTCCGATTGAAGGTCGCTTTGTTCAAATTTTCCGGTTGCCAAATAGCTTTCTGCCGCCGAAAGCACAGGAACGCTGTAATGCGTTTTTGTTAAAGCAATCGTCTCATTCTGATCGCAGCCGCAAAGGGCGGCAATTTTTTTAATTTTTGCTACCGTGTCGTTGACCGAAGAAAATACAGAGAACGGCACGTCGGTGCAATTGTCGGTGCAAAAGGCAAAATAAACCGATTGTGCGTCTAAAACAGCTTGTCTTATCAAGCGGTACTGCTGGCCGGTAAAGGAAGTAAACCCGTCGAAAAACAAGGCTTTCTTTTTAAAATATCCGGTTTCGGCAATCTTTCCGAAGGTAAAATCCAAGTCGTCGATCGGGTCAATATAAACACTGCCGAGCAGCGCTTTGTATGCGGAATAAATTTTCCCAAGGTCATAAAGCTTAGAGGACAACAGGTTGTCCCCTAACTGTTCCGATAATTCAAGCAGTTTCTCAGCAGAAAGACCCGCTGTTGCCAGTTCTTTCATGCTCATGGAAAGCGTGTCGATAGAACGCAGCGCCGAAAAGGCGGTTTTGAAAAGCTTTAATTCGCCGTCAAGCGATTTGATTGCCGCGGACAAAAGCATATACCGCGTACTGTCGTCCACTAATTTTCCGGCCCTGCCGCCGTACAGTCGCTTGATCTCGTCGCACAGTCTTGAAAAATTGAGAATTTTCACCCGTTTTAAAAAGTCGCTCGGCAAAAGCTCTTTTGCAAGGCGTTCATAAGACGAAGAAAACTGCTCAGGAACAAAGAGGGTCGCTTCAACGCCCCTCAGCGCCTGTTCCTTGAGCAGTTCAAATATTTCTGTTGTTTTGCCGCTGTTTGCGCGGCCTGTGATAAAGGTTACCATGAAAACTTCGCTCCGAAATAGGATAAATATAGCCGACAAAATAAAAGCCGCCGTCGGCAAAGAAAGCAATACAAAGTGTAAAGCGAAAAAGGCTTTAAAAAGAAGCGTTAAAAAATAAACCGATAAAGTAAGATCAGCACCACGCCCGGTGTGCCAAGCGCCGCCGAAACGCCGATATTATAAGTATTCAGCGGCACGGTAAAGCCGAAATTTTTGCCGAAAATGTGCAAAAGAAGATACAGCGCCGTGCCGACAACCGCAGAAATAACGATCGACCGAACCATTTTCCCCGATCTACGCGCAAAGTAAAGATACAAGATAAAAAACAGACTGCACAATACAATCATGACCGGCTTCAATGCTTTATAACACTCCTTAAAAACTGCAAAATTCCCGAACGTCGTATGAAAGACCGCCGAAGGTGAGCCTTTCAACAATACTTGTACTAAAACTTTATGCAATGATTAAGCGTATTATGAATATTATGTGTCCGTGCGCCGCGCACAAGGGATTAACGCATTAATGAAGGACAGCAAACACGGTTTTCAGCACGGTTTTTATGTCGCGCCAAAGACTGAAATTTTTCAGATATTCCAAATTATAAACCATCTTTTGCGGCAGGATCTCGTCAATATAGGTACGGTCGGTATCCGCTGCATTTTTTAAAAGCTTTGCCTCGTCTTTATAAAGAATGCTTGTCAGCGAAGTCACGCCGGCCGGCAAAAGCAGAGTCGCCAGCATTTCGTCGGAATACGCCGCCACATATTTTTCCACCTCCGGACGCGTGCCCACAAAGGTCATATCGCCCGAAAAAACATTAAAGATCTGCGGCAGCTCGTCCAGTCGGAATTTTCGCAAAAAGTGACCGACTCTTGTCACGCGCTTGTCGTCCCCCACCGTCACAAGACTACCGAGCTTGTCGGCGTTTGTCACCATGGAACGGAATTTCAGCACTTTGAAAATTTTGCCGTTTTGCGTCACTCTTTTTTGAAGATAAAAAATCGGAAAACCCGAATCCACCGCAACTAAAATCATTAAAATGAGATACAAAGGCGAAAATACCAGAATAAACAAAAGCGAAAATACAATATCAAAAAATCTTTTTACAATGAGGGAAAACGTCTTTTTTCGCAGGATGTCATAATAAGGCCGTACCTTTTCGTTTTGCAGATTTTCGGGCAGCTTTGACCATTTTTTTAAAAGCATAGCTCCTCCGTAACCGATTTTAAAGCGTCCATCACATAGGTCTGCTCGTCATCGGTCATACCGGTATAAATCGGCAGTGATATTTCGTTGATAAACTGATGATAGGCATTCGGATAGTCCTCTATACAAAAACCGAGGTTTTTATATGCCGTATGCATAGGAAGCGGCTTATAATGCACATTGCAGGCAATGTCGCGTTCCGCCATTTCCATAATGAT
>CADAVL010000090.1 GCA_902791335.1 Oscillospiraceae bacterium | reverse complement strand
TGCAGTACGAAATTTAAGGCTTTGCACAAAAGACTGTCTTTGCCTTTATGTTTGCCCTACCGGCGCTACGGATACAGAAAACAGCATCATTGATCCAAACAAGTGTATCGGTTGCGGCGTATGTGCCGGTGCATGTCCTTCAGGCGCTATCTCTATGATGCCGAAAGAATTACCACCGCAACAGCCTAAAACGGATAAAGTGGTCGAAGCCTTGCGTGCTCTTGTTCAAAGCAAAGCAAAAGCTGAAAGCATAGCTTCTCAGTTGCCCGATACGCTTTCAAAGGCGGTAACAAAATCATCCCGACTTATGGCAGAAGACCTTTGCCGTGAAGCAGGCTTTATGCTTCCGCAAAGCGCCAACACAAAGGAATTTTTGGAGCAAATAAAATCTTATCCTGATATTCCGATAGATGTAGTGGAAGCATTGCTCCATAACATTAATTTCAATGAAAATACAAAAAAGAAAGAGGTAACGAAAATGGCAAAATGGAAATGCACCGTATGCGGTTATATTCACGAGGGAGATACTCCTCCCGAAACCTGCCCTGTCTGCAAACAGCCGAAAGAAAAATTCGTAAAGCTTGAGGAAGAATCCAAGAACCCCTATGCCTGTACCAAGACCGAAAAGAATCTTTGGGAAGCATTTGCAGGCGAATCTCAGGCAAGAAACAAGTATACATACTTTGCCTCTGTCGCGAAGAAGGCAGGCTTTGAGCAAATTGCAGCGATTTTCCTGCAGACTGCCGAAAATGAAAAGGAACACGCAAAGCTGTGGTTTAAGGCTCTTGGTGAGCTTGGTGACACCGCCGAAAACCTGCTCCATGCAGCGGAAGGCGAAAATGCCGAGTGGACGGATATGTATGACCGCATGGCAAGAGAAGCTGATGAAGAAGGCTTCCACGATTTAGCTGAACAGTTCCGTGGCGTTGCTGCTATTGAGAAAGCACATGAGGAAAGATACCGTGCGCTTCTTAAAAATGTTGAAACCAGAGCAGTATTTGAAAAATCTGGCGTAACGGTTTGGGAATGCCGTAATTGCGGACATATCGTTGTAGGTACGACGGCTCCCGAAATTTGCCCTGTATGTAAGCATCCGCAGGCCTATTTTGAAGTTCGTAAAGAAAATTATTAAGGTGAACGAAAAATGAGAGAAAAGTTTTATATTTGCCGCCATTGCGGTAATTTGATCGGTCTTATTCACGATGCAGGGGTTCCTATGATGTGCTGCGGACAGAAGATGGAGGCACTGGTTCCTAACACCACCGAAGCGGCAGGAGAAAAGCACTTGCCTTTGGTGAATTTGGAAGACGGTTCTGTTTATGTAAGGATCGGCGAAACAACGCATCCGATGACTGAGGAGCATTATATTCAGTGGATTTACCTTGAAACGGAGAACGGAGGTCAGCGGAGAGCCTTTAAACCCGGCGATACACCGGAAGCTACCTTTTGCATCGGCGAAGATAAACCTGTTGCAGTTTATGCTTACTGCAACCTCCACGGACTTTGGAAAACTGAAATCAAGTAAAAGTAAAATCGCCTGCCAAAACATCTTGGCAGGCGATTTGTCATATCTATTTAATTATATATAAGTTCAGCGTTTACAAGTTCTGTTGCTCGATTACGGATATTGTTCATCCGCCCAACCCACTCCATTTGATTTTCAGCTTTAAGTGCTTCGGTTACACCTTCACGCTTTGCCATCTGTTTAACAAACCGAAAAAGCATATCCTCTGCCTGCTTATCAATATCGGCAAGGTAACTGTTCAGCTTTCCGCTTGTTAGCAAGTTCATATACAATACCCTATGGTTTTGCTTCAAGTATAGTTTGTGTCGTCGTCCCCATATACCAATATGTACTGTTTCTTCTTCAGGCAGAGTAATGTTTGGAAGAAGATAATCTCCAACTTGACGGTATGTACCGCCGTTCTGCTCAAATAATGATTTTTCCATAGTGTTTTCCTCCTGTGTTTTATTGTATCTTCATCTTACAAAAGAAAAAGTAAAAACACCAATATGCCGATTATAAAATACAGCGTATCTGTTCTGTCGAAGATACGCTGTAAGATTTATATTTTTATTTCGGGATATGTGGTTACTAATTGCTCATACATCTTTCGTGACGGCTGACGGACAGCGGTTTCCCATTTAGCATAGATACTGTAACAAATATTAGCTTTTTCCGCAAAAACCGTTTGATTCAATCCATATACTTTTCTGACTTCTCGTAATCTGTTGCTGTAAGGATAATCCATAAATCGTGCGAATTCATCAAAGAGCAGATTACTGTCAATTTCAAGAATATCTGCAAATGCTACTGCAATTTGATATGGTATCGGAAATCGTCCACGCTCATACATCAGCACCGTTGCAGGTACAATTCCTACATTCTCGGCTAACTGCCGTGTGGTTAATCTTTTGCGTTGTCGGTAGTATCTAAGCATTGCAGCAGGAGTTGGTTCGTTAGGTATACTCTCAAAGCAAAACTTGAGGTGCATTAACATCTTACCGTGTTTGTACTCATACAGCCCTGTGTGATTGAAAATAGTGTTGCATTTGCTATTTTTTACCATGAAAAGCGCTCCGAAAAGGGAGGGCTTTTTGCCTTATACCGCGGTTTTCGTCGGTGGATTTTATAAGCGCCGCCCACAGCCGCTCAAAGTAGTCCACGGCTGCCGCTCAAAGCAGCCCACCGCCACTCAAAACCGTCGCCCACGGCCGGTCAAAGCCGCCTGCCGCCACAGTCGCCTACCTCAGCCCACCGCCGCCCAAAATCGCCGTCGCCACAGTAGCTGCCGCCACAGTCGCCCACCGCCACTCAAAACCGTCGCCCACGGCCGGTCAAAGCCGCCTGCCGCCCAGTCGCCTACCTCAAGCCCACCACCGCCCAAAATCGCCGTCGCCACAGCAGCTGCCGCTCAAAGCAGCCTACCGCCGTCTATCGCCACCAACCGCTGCTCAAAGCCGCCCAAAACCGCCACAACCGATCAAAGCCGCCCACCGTCGCCACTCAAAACCGCTCAAAATCGTCACCGCTGCCCAAAGCAGCCACGACCGACCAAAACTGCCACCGCGGCCGCCGCGATTTTTACACTATAAGCACAAAATTTAATAAATCAATATTCATAGCATATACCTTCAAAGAATAAATATCAATAGTCTGTGGAAATATATTGATGATATTTATAGACTTTGTTTAGAGGTGAGATTATGAGTGATTTGGCAAAGTCGATCGGTCGGCGCATTCGCAGTTATCGGATCCGTCTTGATCTGAGTCAGGAAAAGCTTGCCGAGCTTTCCGGTTGCCACCCGACCTATATCGGTCAGCTGGAGCGCGGCGAAAAGAACGCCACCCTGGAAAGCATTGAAAAGGTTGCAGGCGCTTTGAATATTCCTTTGTCCACGCTCTTTGAAAATCTCGGCGCGAAGAACGGCAGCGCGGCGGAAAACATTCCGCAAAAATGCTATGAATTCCTGCTTGAAAAGAGCGAGGAAGAGCAAAAACAAATTTTTGAAATGCTCACGGCAATGGATAAATACAAGCAGATTTAATCAGGCTCACAAAACTCAAAATCAGTCGCTCGGCTTTTATTGTACAGAGCCGCAGAACGAAAGCAATAAAACAAGAACCACCCGGATCTGTCCTCGGACGAATTCGGGTGGTTTTTTTGTTGCCTTTTTTCGTTTGACTGCCCGTAAAACGCCTTTATTTGATAACTGTAATTTGGAATGAATCGCCAAAAATGCGGCAATAATTATTGTATATCCTATTAGGATACGTACGTTATTTTAACATATCCGAATAGGATATACAATACCTTTATCAGAAAAAGAGGTAAAAATTTTATGAGCCTTGATTATACTTCAATCGGACAAAGAATTAAAGAACTGAGAACGGCAAAAGGGTGGACGCAGGCAAAGCTTGCCGAGAAGTCCGGCATAGAGCCTTCCAATATTTCACATATTGAGCGCGCCGCCACGAAACTGAGCCTGCCAACGCTTGTCAATATCGCCAACGCACTCGGCGCTACACTGGACGAAATTGTTTACGACAGCATCATAAAAAGCGCGCATATTTCGGTGCAGAGGATCAACGATATTCTTGCCGATTGCACCGAGGACGAACTCAAAGCCCTTGCAGAGGTGCTCAAAACCACAAAAGCAATTTTACGCAATAAATAGACGGAATTCAAAATAAGACAATAAAAGCCACCCTTACATTTCAGGGTGGCTTTTGTGTTGCTTGCCGCAAAGCGTGGCCGGTTCGGAATAGGAAAAAGCCGCCAAAAAGTCGGCAGTCTTTAAAAATCAACCGTTTTTGATCAGCGTGACCAGTGCGTTGCCCACCAGCGTTCCCGAATATTTCGCCTCGGAAAAGGAATTGCCGTTGGTGCCGAATTCCACAATAATAGAGCCGGGCGAAAGATTTTGATTGTAGCAGCGGTCGCCGGCCAAAAACAGCGCGCGGGCAAGGCCGGGATATAAAACCTCCATAGTCTGCTGCAGCTTTAACCCAAGCGACAGGTTTTGCCGCCAGTTTGGAAAATCGGTCACGTCGCCCGTTTCACTGCCCACACAGATCATCACCTGCGCCGCCGCCTTGCCGTCAATTTTCGTCACCGGCTTAACTAAGCGCTTCGAGTCGCCGATCGCGTCACGGTGAATGTCCAAAACGATCTTAATAGAGGGGTATTTTTTTAAGTATTTCTGCACCGTTGCGGCCGAGCGCGAGTAGCTGCCCGAATAAGAGGGATCGTCGTGCAGTACCTTGGAATGAATGACCGAGATACCGGCCTTTTTCAAGACCCGTTCCACCTCGTTGCCCACGCCGATCACGCTGTTGTTGGGGTCTTTGCTGCGTGCAAGGTCGGCGTTTCTGAAAGCGCCGTCGTCGGAAAGGGCGTAGTTCTCGGTTGCGTGGGTGTGAACGATCAGAATTTGCGGTTGTTTCGATTTCGGCGCCACGCCGCAGTCAAACGATTTAATCAGTTTTTGAATGCTCACTTTCACGCCCGACTGATTGTTTAAGTAAATATTATTATAAGCGGTGTTCGCGTTGTAGGGGGTAATAAACTGGCTGTCAATCACCCCTAATTTTTTGCCGCTGTTTTTGGCCTTTTTGCTTGCCGCGGCAGAGGAAACTGCAGAAGATACCGTCGAGGAGCTGTCCGATAAATCGGACTTTGTATCCGTACTTTCAGAAGAAACCGTTTGGTCGGCGCTCTCTGCCGGCGTTGCCGCCGTCGGCTCGGAAGGATCTGCCGTTTTGCCCAAAAAGACGGCTTTCACAGGCGATTCATCGGCAAGGGCAATCACGCTGTCGCCGTATCGCGCGCAGATCACCGAGGAGCAGATCACCGAAACCACCGCTAAAACAACGGAGATCGCCCGATTAAACCTTTCGTACATAGCACCTAACCGTTCCTTTCGGGAAAATTGTAATTGGATTCGAGGGTCGGCCCCCTGCCGTTCAAAGGCGAGCGCCGCGTTGCCGCTTTTTATTTTCGCCGCCGTGCCGCCCTTTTTCGCACCGCTAAAAAAGTTTTAATTATTCGGCCGCACCTTGTCCGCCGCCGTTCTTTGGCCGCTTTTATACTATATGTCGGCCGTTATTGAAAAAGAACCGCCAAACCGTGATCGCTCTCACCGCAAATTTTCATCGAAATCAAAGAACCAAATCTCAAATCAAACCGCCGCGATCGCTCCGACGCAATCGAAAAGGAAAAACAAAAAAAGAAATTAAAACCGCCGCCGATCGCTCCCACCGCGAACAACGCTGTAATTAAAGAAGGGGTTTAAACAAACAAAAGCCGCCAAGCCCCACTGCGGACAACGCCGCAATTTTAAAAAAGAAAAAGTTCAAAAAACAAGAAACCGCCGTGCAAAGTACCAATCATCGTACTTTTCACGGCGGCGAGATATTGTTTTATTGCTTGTTAAAAACAAAGCGCAGAGAAATCATTTTAGAAGCAGAGCAATCATTAAAAAAACGCGGTTCATTCGTTTTGCGGCGGCAAAGTGCGGACAAATTGCTTTGAGCCGACAAAGCGCCGCTGCCGCCGATCAATAGTTCAGCGCCAGCAAAATTTCGGGGTCTAATTCCGGCTGTAACGCGCAGTTAATGGCGTGGGAAATTGTTTTTGCCGCGTATTCGATCACGGTGTCAATTTCGCGCGGCGTCACCATCATGTCGGCGGTATTTTTTACGGTTTTTGCGGCGCTCTTTTCGGATTTTTTCGCAGAGCCTTTGTTAATGTCTGCGGCCGTTTCGCGCTGACCTTCGGCCGTTTTTTCGCCGCGGCCGCCCTCTTGCGACGGTTCACCCAAGAGAAACCGATCAGCGTCCACCACCGTTGGCACGCCCACGGCGATCACCGGTACATTCAAGGTTTTTTGGCTGATCTCCTGCCGGCTGTTGTGCACGCCGGAGCCGGGACAAATACCGCTGTCGCACAGCTGAACCGTACAGCCGAGCCGGTCGAAATGCCGCGCGGCCAGCGCGTCGATCACAATTACAACTTCGGGGTTCGTTTCTTTCACGGCGGCCAGGATCATTTCGCAGGCCTCCATGCCGGTCTGCCCCAAAACACCGGGCTGTAAAGCCACCACCGGACGCAAAGTCGGCAGACCCAAAGCCTTTTGAAGGTGAGCGCTTACGTGTCGGGTGGCAAAAATGCCGTCGGCCGCCTTTGGCCCCAAAGCGTCGGGCGTGATTGCGCGGTTGCCAAGCCCTGCAACCAGCACGAGACCGTCACCTTTCGGCAAAAGCTTTATAAGCTCCGCTTTGATCGCTTCGTGCAGCTCACCGGTCTGGTCGTCGGGCAAAAAGCGGTCGAACGAAACGGTGATGTACTGCCCCACAGGCTTTTGAAACGCCTTTGCGGCGGCCGCGCCTAAAACGCGCGTTCTTGTAATTTCAATGCGCCCCAAGCGCTCGGTGTGGCTTTCGGCGCCGCGGCATTCGCCGCAAAGCTCCTGCTGCTCTAAAGCAAGGTCGGTTCTTGTTGCCATAAATTTTTCTATCTCCGTTTTTCAAAAATTTTGGTGCGCTCGGCTTGTCAGTGCCGTGTTTTTTTAAGCGCTCGTCAGCCAAGGCTTTCGGCGCTGCGAGCGGTTCTTTTCTTAGGTTTTCTTAAAAACGGCGCATTTATGCGACCAACAAAAAAGAAAAAGCGCGGTTGGCACCGCGGCGGAAGAAAACTAATTTTGCGGCAAAAATGACCGGCCGCGCAAAAATGTTCGGCGCAAAAGCGATCGGCAAAAAAGAAAACGCGCGGTCGGCACTGAGGAAAAGAAGATCGGTTTTGCGTTTTTGCGGCAGACTTCAAAAATCCTCCAAAAGCCGTTTGACAAGCGGCAGGCGCTGTGTTATACTAATAGTTACAAAATCAGGCGGTGAAAATTACACCGTGTCCTGAAGATTTTTTTGGAGGTTCATCACAATGAAACACATTAAGACGATTGAAACCCGTAATCTTTGCGAGAGCGCGAAAAACGGCGGTTGCGGCGAATGCCAGACTTCCTGCCAGTCTGCTTGCAAAACCAGCTGCGGTATTGCCAACCAGGCTTGCGAGAACAAAGAAAACTAAAATCCGTTTTGACTTATTATAAAACGGCAAAACGGTGAGGGAAAAAGGGCTGTTGCATTTTTTAAAAAGGCCGTCGGGCGCGATTCATCGTCCGTCGCGCTTTTTGAAATGTGACCGCCCTTTCGCTCTTGAAAAGGGCAGTTTAAATCCATTTTTCGGTGGGAGAAATTTATGATTCATCAGTATAAGCTTTTGGGATACAATATTGTGCTGGACGTCTGCTCCGGCGCTTTGCACGTTGTGGACGACGTTACCTTTTACATGATCGAGCTGTTTGAAGATCACGAAAGGGCAGAGGTCTTGCGGCTTGCGGCAAAAAAATACCGCGGCACGGAGGGCTTTGACGAAAACGAGCTTGCGGAGTGCTATCAGCAGATTGAGGAACTTAAAAATCGCGGCACGCTTTTTTCAAAAGACACCTTCGAGCCGATGGCCGGAACTTTGAAAGCGCGCACGGCCGGTACTTTGAAGGCGCTGTGCCTTCACGTGGCGCACACCTGCAATCTCAACTGCTCGTAT
>CADAVL010000089.1 GCA_902791335.1 Oscillospiraceae bacterium | reverse complement strand
ATTGCAAGCCGGACCTATTCTATGTTCCGCCTGCAATCCGAAACGCGCGGCGAGCAGACCGCCTTTGTGGAGGAAATGATCGGCGGCCAGAAGACCATACAGGCGTTTTTAAGAGAGGACGCCGCTTTAAATACCTTCGAGGAGATCAATGACCGCCTTTCCAAAGCATCTTTAAAGGCCACCTTCTTTTCTTCCATGGTAAACCCCTCCACAAGATTCATCAACAACCTTGTTTACGCAGTGGTTGCGCTCAGCGGCGCGCTGTTTGCCATTGCAGGCGGAATTACCGTGGGCGGCCTTACCAGCATTTTAAGCTACGCGCACCAGTATTCAAAGCCCTTTAACGAAATTTCAAGCGTTGTGACCGAGCTGCAAAACGCGCTGGCCTGCGCGCAGCGGGTGTTTGAGATCATGGAGGAACCGGCCGAGATTCCCGACGCGCCCGACGCGGTAACGCTTCAAAAAGCAGACGGCCGCGTAACGCTTCAAAATGTATATTTTTCCTATTCAGAGGATCGTCCGCTGATTGAAAACCTCAATCTTCAAGTAGAGAGCGGCAAACGAATTGCCATTGTAGGTCCGACAGGATGCGGCAAAACCACGCTCATTAACCTTTTAATGCGCTTTTACGATGTTGACAGCGGTAAAATTTTGGTGGACGATACCGATATTCGTGCGTGTACAAGAAACAGCCTTCGCAAAAACTGGGGCATGGTGTTGCAGGAAACCTGGCTGAAAACTGCCACCGTGCGTGAAAATATTGCCATGGGCAAACCCGACGCCACGCTTGAAGAGGTGATCGCCGCAGCGAAAAATGCCCACGCGCACAGCTTTATCAAGCGCTTAAAAAACGGCTACGATACCTTGATCTCCGACGGCGGCGGTAATCTCTCCGCAGGACAGAGGCAGCTGATCTGCATTGCAAGAATCATGCTGGTGCGGCCGCCCATGCTGATTCTGGACGAGGCAACCTCCTCGATCGACTCCAGAACCGAGATCAAGATCAACGACGCTTTCGCGCGGCTGATCAGCGGCAGAACCAGCTTTATTGTGGCGCACCGTCTTTCCACCATTCGCGACGCGGACGAAATTCTTGTGATGAAGGACGGCAAAATTATTGAAACCGGCAGCCACGAAGCACTCTTAAACAAGGGTGGTTTTTACAAAGAGCTTTACAACAGCCAGTTTGCCGACGAATAACGGCAATTTTCTTTTGGAAATGATTTTCCGTTGAATTTATATTGGTTTTATGATATACTTTTGATTGTATGGACGACAATGCATGAATGGGGGCGGCAGTGTGAGATTTGCGCTGAGTGTTTTGTATGTAGCGTTTATCGGCATTTTGTTTTTCTTTATCGGCGAAGCGCTCCCCCGTTGGGCTTTTCACGAAGATCAATTCCCTTTTTGCTCCTTTCGGTTTGAAAAAGGCGGAAAAATTTATGATAAAATTTACATTCGCAAATGGAAAAGCCGCCTGCCGGACATGAGCAAGATCATGAAAGATATGCTTCCGAAAACCGTGAACAGCCGCGCCGGTGCCAACGATCTTCAAAAGCTTATTAAGGAAACCTGCGTTGCTGAATTTGTGCATTTTTGTTTGTGCATTTTTTCCGTCGGCGTTTATTTTTTCTGGAAAAATTCCATTGGTGTTTTTCTCACCGCGCTGTCGGTTTTGGGGAATATTCCGTTTATTTTGATTCAACGATTCAACCGCCCACATCTTGTTTGTATACGCGATAAAATGATCGCAAGAGAGGAAAGGAAAAAGCATGCGAATACTGATATTGTCGGGTAACACCGGCGGCGGTCACAATTCTGCCGCCATGGCAATTAAGGACTATTTTTCCACAAAAAATGCCGAGTGCGAAATTCGCGACGCGCTGGCGTTCTGGTCCGAGGGAAAATCTTACCTGATCAGTAACGGCCACATTTTGATTTATAAAAAAGCACCCAAGCTTTTTGGGGTGATCTATCGCTTTGCCGAAAAGCATCCGGCCAAGGAAAACGACGATTCCTTTATGTATGACGTGGTGACCCGCGGCGCCAAGGGATTGAACGAATTTTTGGAAGAAAACCGGTTTGATGCGATCATCTGCACCCATGTTTTTGCCGGAATGATCGCCACGGCGGTGAAGAAAAAATACCGCCCGAACCTTAAAATATATTTTATCGCCACCGATTATACCTGCAGTCCCGGCGTTTCGGAAATTCTTATGGACGGCTGCTTTATCCCCCACGAAAAGCTGCGCCATGAATTCATTCGCAATCGCGTGCCAAAGGAAATCATTGTGGCCAGCGGTATTCCCGTGCGCGCAAAGTTTTACGAGCACACAGAGCCTCAAAAGGCCAAGGAAATGCTGTCGCTGCCAACCGACAAAAAGCTGGTGCTTTTAATGTGCGGCAGTATGGGCTGCGGCCCCATGAAGGGGCTTACAAAGCTTCTTGAAAACACCCTGCCGGACGACACGCACATTGCGGTGATCTGCGGCAGTAACAAAAAGCTTTTAAAGGAACTTTCAAAGCGTGACCAGTCCGATAAGGTCACCTTGATCGGCTATACCGACAAAATGCCTTTATATATGGACGCCGCAGACGTGGCGCTCACAAAGCCGGGTGGTTTAAGCACCTCGGAGGCACTTACAAAAGGCGTGCCGCTCTTGCTGATCGACGCTGTACCCGGTTGCGAAACGCGCAATATTGAATTTTTGTGCGGCAATCATTTTGCCGAAACCGGAAACAATGCGGACGAGCTGACCGCCTTAGTGTTCTCCTTTATCGGCAAGGGCGACAAGGCGCAAAAAACGCGCGAACTGCTTAGAAAGGAATTCAGCGACAACGCCGCTCAAAAAATTTACGATTACATAGCGAAGGATTTATAAATACATGGTGAATTATAAAAATCTCCGTTTGAACAATATCACGTCACCGCAGTATCGGCACTTGCTGCTTTTGATCTTTTGGCCGATCTACGGACTGATCTTTTTGATTCTGGAGCGCGGACTCACGCTTCCATACCACGATATTTACTGCGCGCTCGACGATCTGATCCCTTTTAACGAATGGTTTGTGATCCCCTATTATTTTTGGTTTGTTTACATCGTCGGCATGCTTTTCTACACCGGTTTTTTTGATATTCCGTCATATAGAAAATATATGTGGTTCATCATTTTCACTTATCTTGCCACCTGTGCCTTTTACGTGATCTATCCCAACGCGCAGCAGCTAAGACCCGTGCAGTTTGAGCGCGACAATATTTTAGTTACCATTGTGAAAAACCTCTATGCGTTTGACACCAACACAAATGTCTGCCCCTCCCTGCACGTCATCGGCTCAGTTGCCGTTTCCTACGGCGCATGGAACAGCAAGCACTTTAAAACACCGCTTTGGCGCATTTTATTCAGCGTTGTTACCCTGATCATCAGCTTTTCCACCGTGTTTTTAAAACAGCATTCCATTATCGACGTGATCGCAGGCTTTGCCGTTTGCGTGGTGGCCATTCCGCTGACCGAGTTGTTTTGCAAAAAGCTTTATAAAAACGCTTACAATTGGGATGCCACACAGCAAAACACCGAAAGCGGCCAAAACGCACCGTCCGACCGCAGCAAAGTGCCGCAGCCGTCCGACAGCAAGCCAACAACGCAGCCGGTCACCGGCCAAAGCGCCCCTTTGCCGTCGGAAGCTATGCAGCCGGCGCTTTCGGGGAGAATGCGCGAAACGGTGAAAAAATAGATCAGAAAAGGTTTTGCGCCCCGGCAGAATGGCAATTCGAATAATTTAAAAAGGCGGCAGGCGTTTGATAGCGTTTAAATTGGTTGACGTTTTAAAGACGATCAAAAAAGCAAAGGGTTGACGTTTTGAAAAACGACCCGCAAAAAAAGGCAAACGCCTGCCGCCGAAAAAGCGATTCTCCCCGTACAAAAGGGCGGTTCATGCTTTAAACCGATAAAATGCGATGCGCTGCGGAAGATTTCATAATTTTTACGAATATCTATTGACAATCGCCCTTAATTATGGTAATATTTATAGGCTGATTTATGGAGAGATACCGAAGCGGTCATAACGGAACGGTCTTGAAAACCGTCGTACCTTACGGGTACCGTGGGTTCGAATCCCACTCTCTCCGCCACTTCCAACTGCATATTTTTTTAACCAAGTTACCATTCGGAGAAGTACTCAAGTTGGTGACGAGGCGCCCCTGCTAAGGGCGTAGGTCGGGTAACCGGCGCAGGAGTTCGAGTCTCCTCTTCTCCGCCAAAAACGGCAAGTATCCTCTGGATACTTGCCGTTTTTTATCCATTGCGAAGCAATGGTATCTCATCACGCCACAGGCGTGTATTTTGCGCCACTGGCGTGTATCTTCTTTATCGCCAACGCGCCTTTTTACACTGCTTTTTATCCGTGTCACACAGCTGGTAAATACCTTTCGCTTCTTTAAAAGCTTTTTTTAAAATCCGAGGTGAAACTATGCAATATTTAAAGCCGCTTCACTCGGCTGACGAGTGCTTTTCACGATAAGGTCGCACATAATCTTATGGATGATCACGGTAAGCCGGCTTACGGTTTCAGAGGCCGTCATGCACCCTGCTGTTACAGCGTGGGCTGGGCATTGTTTGACAGAAACGATCCTAAAAAGCTGATTGCGCGCAGCGATGAACCGATTTTAAAGCCGGAAACGCCCTATGAATGCTATGGCATTGCGCCGTACACGGTTTTTGGCAATGCCCTTATAAAGCACCACGACAAGTGGATCATGTATTACGGCTGTGCGGATAACCGAATCGCGGCGGCGGTGGCCGATTGCAAATAATTTTTTTAATATCACGACCGACAGCTTTCATGATTTTAAAATAAGAAGACCGGCGCAAATAATCTTTGACCGAGGATTCATTGATCCACAGCAAAAAATAGCCATAAACGAACCCCCCCTTTTTTAAGCCTTGCAAAGACACTTTTCAGCGTCCTTTTGGCAAGAGCTTTTCAAAGGGGGGATCTTCTTATTTTTTACGTGTACGCGAACTCAAAACCGCGCTTTCTTACAGCACGTCAGAGCCGTCGGGAATCTTGGAGATCACCTTGCGGTTTAGGTGCAGAAGATACAGAACACTGACGAGCAGTGAGGCAATTTCGGAAATAGGGAAACACCACCAAACATTGACGACCTTTCCCGTTAAAGACAAAAGATAGGCCGCAGGCACCAAAACAACCAGTTGACGGGTAACCGAAACGCACATGGAGGCAAGGCCGTGGCCGAACGCCTGAAACAGCGAGCCGATCACGATATCCACGCCGGCAAAAGCAAAGCAAAGGCTGATGATCCGAAGCGCCGGAATGCCGATGGAAAGCATGTGATCGGACGCTTTGAAAAAGTCCAATAAAAGCCATGGCACGGTTTGGAAAATAAGGGTGCCAAGGCACATAATGACGACGGCATATAGAATACCCAGGCGGAAGGTTTTGAGAATACGGCGTCGGTTTTGCGCGCCGTAGTTAAAGCCGATAATGGGAATTAAGCCGTTATTGAGGCCGAAAACAGGCATAAACACAAAGCTTTGGAGCTTGAAATATACGCCGAAAACGGCGGCCGCGGTGCTGCTCATGGCCATAACGATATAGTTCACTGCGTAATACATGACCGAGCCGATGGACGACATAATAATGGACGGCACGCCGATGGCATAAATACGTCCGATGGTTTTACCGCTCAAACGGAAGCGCTTCATATCAATATCCAGCTCGTGATTTTTGAAATGGTTGAGCGAAAATGCGACAACAAATGCAACGATCTGACCCAAAACCGTGGCATACGCCGCGCCGGCCACGCCCATATGGAAGCCAAAAATGAAAATAGGGTCGAAAATCAGGTTAATGCCCGCGCCGCAGATCTGGGTGATCATGGTGTAAACGGTTTTGCCGGTGGACTGCATGATCCGCTCAAAGGCGATCTGCCCGAACGAACCGAATGACAACACCGTGACAATGGTGGTATATTCCACGCCGTATTCAATCACCGCGGCGTTGGCCGGTTGAGATTCAAAGTAAGGGCGCACCATAAAAATACCCAAAAGCAGAAAGACAAGATAACTGCATGCGGCCAGGAAAATGCCATGCCGTGCAAAATCGGACGCCTTTTCACGGTTCTTTTCACCAAGACTTTTGGAAATGAGGGCATTCAGACCCACGCCGGTGCCGGTGGAAACCGCAATCATAAGGTTTTGAAACGGAAAGGCTGTGGAAACGCCGGTGAGGGCGTCCTCACTGATGCGGGCAACAAAGACGCTGTCCACCACATTGTAAAGCGCCATGATCAGCATGGACACGACCATGGGCATGGACATATTAATTAATAAACGGTTGATTGGCATAACGCCCATTTTGTTTTCCTTAGCTTGCATGATTTTTTCCTTTCCTCAAGTGCGAATGCCGAAAAAAGCTTTGATACACCGAAAAATCCGGTGCGCTTATTTTTTCGTTTTGCATTCGATGTATCGATAAGCGCTGTAATAATAGGTGTCGTTCACCTTTTTATAAGTGCGCAGTCTGTAAGTATAGGTTGTATTTTTTGAAAGCTTTTTGTCCTTATAAGAAACCGTGGTGTTTTTGGTCACCGTGGGCAGTTTTTCATATTTGCCGGTTTTCGGGTTCTTTCTCCGAATCTGATAGCCCTTTACGGCGCTGAGCTTTTTCCAGTTGACAGTTAAACTGTTTTTGGTGACGGCGGTTACTTTAAGACCCGAAACGGCCGGCGGCAACACCTTATACCGTCTGGAAAAATTGCCGGTATATCTGCCCTTTAGGCGGACGGTCATCACGGCAGGGCCGATATTTTTTCCGCCGCTGAAGCTCACCGTATAGTCCTTGTTTTTTTGAAGCTTTTTTGAGCCGTAAAAAACGGTGGTGGTCGGTTGGACGGTTTTGCCGGTATAAACGGCCGAGGAAGCCACCTGGATTCCCAACGCCGAAACGCCCGGCTTATCGCCTTTCCAAAGCGGATGCAGCTCAATATTATCGTTGTTTACGTAGCTGAGTTTTGAAAACTTACCACCCGATTTTAACAAATACTTTGAAAACCCGAACGGTTGGGCATTCTCTTTGTACCAGCTGTTTTTCTTACCGTTCGTATAAAGCCATTTGTGGTCGGATTCGCGGAAGAGATTCCAACCCGAAAAGGTCTTTTTGCCGTTTTTTAAGGTGCATTTCGGCGCGGATGCGGTCGCTTTAAGAGCAACCACCATTTTTGAGATACTGCCTTTGGCACCGTCACGGCAGAACTCTACCGTATAAGTATCCTTGCCGCAGCTGCCGCCGACATAATCGGCGTATTCTATGGCGCACCAACCAAGCGCGCACTTGCCCCAAAGCAGGCCGCCGGCGATCTTTTTATCGGAAATATGCAGAATGGTGCCGTCGGGCACTGCAGTTTTAATGGCGTAAGAGGTGCCGGGACCCTTGCGGATATTGATGCCGTTATCCGAGCAGACCGTCCAGACCTCGAATTTGTCGCTTTCAATTACATTTTTGTCGGCGTCCTTGCGGTTCTTGTCTTTGCTTACCGCCTCAACCACGCGCACGGCCGAGCCGCTGTAGCGAAAAAACCAGTGCGCGCTGCTGGCAGACGAGATCTGCCGCTCGATCACCGTAGATCGATAAGGATACCACCAGTAATTCTGCTCTATCAACGTAACCGTACTACCGGAAACCTTTTTGGCAATGGCCCAGTGGTTATTTGACACCACAATATCGCCGGTCTTCGGCTCTGTGACGCGGTAAAAATACCCGTTTGAAGCCATGGGCACATTATAGTATAACCCATCGGCGGCGGACTTTTTAAAATTCAGGCCCTCGTCGGTGCCGGTGCTGTTTCTCACGGCGTAAAGGTTGTTGACGCGCACGCCGTATACCCTTTTATAAAACTGATAGATCAGTCCTGCGCAGCAATAACCTCCGTTGGTGGAACCCAGGGAGGTCATGTCGCTGTCGTAGCCCGAAAAGCGCGGTTTATAATAGGCCTTTACGGTAACGCCTTTGTATTTCATGCTGTCAACTGCGATTTTTTTGCTTACCTTCACGGTTTTTCCGGCAGAGAGCGCCGACGCCGAAACCGCAAAACAGGTACAAAGCGTGGCAAAAATTAATAAAAAGGCTGTAAAGCCCTTGATTTTCTTCATAAATATGCTCACTTTCATGGCGGAAGTATTTTTGTATTGTTTAGACTGTTGAGCGCCGGCCTCCGTCAAGCCTTGCCTTTGGGTAGGCAAGGCTTGACAACGGGCATATAAATTGCCGCACGGCAGGTTTCTTTC
>CADAVL010000088.1 GCA_902791335.1 Oscillospiraceae bacterium | reverse complement strand
CGACGGCACCATTTTGCACGCCGCAAAACGCGCAGCGCTCTTAAAGAAACCGGTGCTCGGCGTAAATGCCGGAAGGATCGGTTATCTCGCCTCGGTGGAGAAAAACGAGCTTTCAAAGCTGAAAGCGCTTCAGCGCGGCGATTACAAAATCGAGGAGCGCACCATGCTGGACGTTACTTTAATGTCAGCCGATTCCAGCACCACGCTCAACGCCTTTAACGACGCGGTAATCTCAAAAGGTGCTTTGTCAAGAATGATCGACATGGAGCTTTTTGTGGATTGTCACCGTCTTCGCTACCGCTCGGACGGACTGATTATTTCCACCGCGACCGGTTCCACGGCCTATTCGCTTTCGGCCGGCGGCCCTGTAATGGATCCGAGAGTGGATAATATCGTGCTGACGCCGATCTGTCCGTACACGTATTTTACAAGAACCTTAGTTATCCCGTCGGCCGCCGATATGCTCATTTCGGTGGACCTGAGCAACAATAAAGAGGCCTATTTGACCGTGGACGGCGAGGTGGCACTGCCGATTGGCAGTCACGATAAAATACGGATCACAAAATCGGACACCCGTGTAAAGCTGATTTCATTGGACGACCAGTCGATATATGATTGTCTTGAACGTAAAATTCAACTGTAGAAAGGGATATTACATGAAAAACGACAGACAGGCGGCCTTACTTCGCCTTATCGAGGAGCAGGTCATAGAAACGCAGGAAAAACTGCAAAGCGAACTGAAAGCTTTGGGCTTTAATGTAACGCAGGCCACCGTTTCAAGAGATATTAAGGCCTTAAAAATCGTGAAGGCTTTAGATGGCATGGGCAATTACCGTTACACCGTCGGCGCGCACCACAAAGAGGACAATTCCTCACGGTATACCGAGATCTTTAAAAAATCCGTTGTGAGTATTCGTTCTGCTGTGAATGATGTTGTGATCAAGTGCTTTACCGGCACGGCAAACGCCGCCTGCGCCGCCATTGACGAGCTTTATTCGGATATGTTTGTCGGCACGCTTGCCGGTGACGATACCATTTTGATTATTACTTCCTCGGCCGACGCCGCACTTCTTTTGGTAGAAAAGCTGAACGAGGTGCTCGGAAAAAATGCGACAGATTCAAGTCTTAGGAGCTGAAACTCTTGCTGAAAAGTTTACTTATTCATAATATTGCCGTAATAGAAAGCGCCGAGCCAACCTTTTCCGAGGGCTTTAACACCCTAACGGGTGAAACCGGCGCCGGTAAGTCGATCATTGTGGATTCAATCAACGCGATCTTAGGGCAAAGGACCTCAAAGGATATTATTCGCACCGGCTGTGACAAGGCCGTGGTGGTGGCGGTCTTTGACGAGGTATCCAAGGCGGCAAAAGCACTTTTTTCAAAATACGATATTGAGGCGGATCAAGGGCAGTATATCGTTCAGCGTGTGCTGACGGCTTCCGGCAAAAATACCTGCCGCGTCAACGGCGTACCGCTCAACACCACCGCTTTAAAGGAGATCGGCCGCGGTCTGATCACCATTCACGGCCAGCACGATAATCAGCTTTTGTTATCGCCCGAAAATCACGGCAAATATTTGGACGCATTTGCGGAAAATGAAGCACTGCTTTCGGATTATAAGGCTTCGTTTGACGAATTTCGTGCCGTGAGAAAGCGGCTGAATGAACTCGTAAAGCTTCAAAACGAAGCAAAACAGAACGAAGAGCTTTTAAGATATCAGGTCAAGGAGCTTTCGGACGCCGACGTAAAGCCGGGCGAGGTCGATCTGCTCAAAGACCGGATCCATGTGCTTGAAAACGCCGAAAAGATCGAATCGGCCTACCGAGAGCTTTGCGGCGTTGTCGGCGGCGACAGCGACGCGAGCGTTAACACCGCACTGGGGGAGGCCGCGGCCGCGCTTTCAAAAATTTCGGACGTGGATAAGACCGCCGACGGCCTTTACGAGCGGATATTGGCGGCACAGCTGGAGCTTTCGGCGATTTGTGCAGACGCGAAAGATCAGCTTGAACAGATTGGAAATCACCGTGAAGAATTGGAGAATTTGCAAACAAGGCTTGACAACCTATATACACTTATGCGAAAATACGGTAATAGTGAGCAGGCTTTGCTCCGATATCTTCAACATGCCTCGGAGCAGTTAGACGGTTTTAAGACAAATGACGAGGAAAAGCGCCTTTCAGAACAAAAGCTTTTGGCACTGCAGGGAGAACTCATTCAAAAGGCGGCGGCGTTGTCGGATTCAAGAAAGCGCGCGTCCAAAAAGCTGAGCAAAGGCATCACCGAGGTCTTACAATTTTTGGATATGCCAAACGTGCAGTTTTCCGTAAAAATCGACGAGGGCAGCTATACTGCTTTCGGCACCGATCGCGTGGAATTCTTAATTTCCACCAATAAGGGGCAGGCAGTAATGCCGCTGCATAAAATTGCGTCGGGCGGCGAGCTTTCAAGAATCATGCTGGCAATCAAAAGCGTGCTTGCCGACAAAGACCCCGTGGACACCCTGATCTTTGACGAGATTGACACCGGCATCAGCGGCCGCGCTGCAAGAAAGCTCGGTATTCAGTTAAAACGAGTGTCAAGGCTTCGCCAGGTGCTTTGCATTACGCATTTGCCGCAGATCGCCGCACTTTCGGATTATCATTTGCTGATCACCAAACAGTCGGCAAACGATAAGACCTATACATCGGTCAAGGCGCTTTCAGGCGACGACCGAATTCGTGAAATCGCGCGCATGATGTCCGGCGGTGAGCTGACCGAAAACCTGTATAATACGGCAAAGGAGCTCATCGAGACCGAAGCTGCCGAATTTATAAATTAATAAATGATGCGCGAAAGCGAGCTTTAAAAGTAAAATATTCAAAACTCGCTTTCACGCAAAAATAAAGGAGAAGTAAGATGACACTGTTTGAAGAACTCAAAGCAAGAGGACTGGTTGCCCAGTCCACCAACGAAGAAGAGGTGCGAAAGCTGCTGGATGGCGATAAACCGGTTACCTTTTACATCGGTTTTGACCCCACGGCGGACAGCCTGCACGTGGGCCACTTTGTGGCGGTGGTGGTAATGTCGCACATGCAGCGCCACGGTCACCGTCCCATCGCGCTGTTCGGCGGCGGCACCGGCATGATCGGCGACCCGTCCGGCAAATCCGATATGCGTAAAATGCTCACGCGCGAGG
Organism: Oscillospiraceae bacterium; assembly: GCA_902791335.1. Classification (GTDB taxonomy): domain Bacteria; phylum Bacillota; class Clostridia; order Oscillospirales; family Acutalibacteraceae; genus UMGS1532. The sequence goes on along the minus strand of CADAVL010000088.1, from coordinate 5,234 downwards.
ATATTGATTACAATATTTCCTGCTTTAAAAAGCAGATGTCAAAGCTGATTGATTTCTCGGACGATAAAGCGCTGATCGTCAACAACGGCGACTGGCTTTTGGATCTCAATTACATTCAGTTTATCCGCGAGATCGGCGTGCATTTTTCCATTAACCGCATGCTTTCCTTTGAATGCTACAAGCAGCGTTTAGAACGCGGTCTTTCATTCTTTGAAATGAACTATATGCTCATGCAAAGCTACGATTTTCTTACCTTAAACCGCAAATACGGCTGTATCTTGCAGTTGGGCGGCGACGATCAGTGGAGCAACATGATCGGCGGCGTGGAGCTGATCAGAAAGTGCGACAATAAGGACGCCTATGCCATGACCTGCAACCTGCTTTTGACCAGTGAGGGCAAAAAAATGGGCAAGACCGAAAACGGCGCGGTTTGGCTGGATCCTCAGAAGACCTCTCCTTACGAATTCTATCAGTATTGGCGGAATGTGGACGACGCCGACGTGATCAAGTGCTTAAAAATGCTGACCTTTGTGCCGCTGGAGCAGATTGCAACCTACGAGCATTTAGAGGGTCACGAGCTGAATCCGGTAAAAGAGCTGCTGGCCTTTGAGCTGACCAAGCTGATCCACGGCGAGGAAGAAGCACAAAAGGCGCAGAAGACCGCGCGTTCGCTCTTTGGCGGCGAGGTAAGCATTGAAGATATGCCCACCACCGAGCTTGGTGACGATGATTTCACGGACGGTAAGATCGGCCTTCTCGATATGATGCTCAAAGCAGAGTTGATTCCCTCCAAGGGCGAGGGACGTCGTTTGGTTCAGCAGGGCGGCGTATCGGTTGAAGACAAAAAGGTGACCGACCCGCAGGCGACCTTTACGCCCGACGATTTTGCCGACGGCTTAAAGCTAAGAAAAGGCAAAAAGGTACACCACCGTTTTGTTTTAAAGTAGAGTCTACCGTATTTTCTATAAAAACGCAAATAAAACAACAGCCGAAAGAGTGTGATGATAAAACTCTTTCGGCTGTTGTTTTCTGTTGCTTATTCAATGCAGCGCTGCAAAGTTTTGTGCTACAACAGGTTGCGGCGCTTCGCTGATTGAATAGATATTTTATTTAAAACCCCATTTTGCGGCTGATGTCGGCCTTTAGCTTTTCGGCCAAAGCGTGCGCGGTTTCAGGGTCGGTTTCCACTGCTTCCAGGTAAACCTTGATCTTCGGCTCGGTTCCCGAAGGACGAACGGTCACGGATGAACCGTTTTCCAAATGGAATGCCAATACATTGGATTTTGGCAGGGTGATCGTTTTTGTGTCGGAGGATTTAAGGTCGGTGCTTTTGGAAAGCTCGTAATCGTCCACCGACAAGGTTTTAATTTCGGCAATCTCCTTCGGCGTGTTTTCGCGAAGCTCCTTCATGATTTCCGCCATGCGCTCCATGCCGGTTTCACCCTCGCAGGTAAAGCTGATCTGCTCGTTGCAGTAATAGCCGAATTCTTGTGACAGCTCCTCAAGTACGTCTAAAAGCGATTTGTTCTGCTTTTTGTAATAGCAAGCCATTTCGCAGATGAGCATGGAAGCGTCCACGGCGTCCTTGTCGCGGACGTATCCGCCGGAAAGGTAGCCATAGCTTTCTTCAAAGCCGAATACATAGTCGTTTTCGCGGTTTTCTTTTTCGAGTTCGGTGATCACACCGCCGATAAATTTGAAGCCGGTTAATACGATTTTCAAATCGACATTGTATTTTTTTGCAATCTTTTTGGTGATCGTGGAGGTTACCACGGTGGTGACGGCAACAGGATTTTTGGGCATGGTATCGTTTTGGGTGCGGCATTTCAGCACATAATCCAAAAGCAGTGCGCCAACCTGGTTGCCGCTGATCAGCTGATAGCCGTCACCGTTTTTCACGGCGATACCCACACGGTCGCAGTCGGGATCGGTGGCCAAAAGCAGATCGGCAGGCTCGGTTTCAGCCATTTTTAAAGCGCAGTCAAAGGCCTCACGAATTTCCGGATTTGGATAAGGCGCGGTGGGAAAGTTGCCGTCCGGCAGCTCCTGCTCTTTTACAACGCTGACGTTTTCTATACCAATCCTTTTCAAAATTGCGCGCACCGGTTTGTTTCCGGTACCGTTTAGCGGCGTGTAAATCACCTTTAAATGGCTGTCTTTGCAAATGCCTGGATTGATGGCCTCAGCCTCTACGGTTACAAGGAATTTTTCGATTACCGCATCGGAAATATATTCGATCGTTCCGTTTTTCAGTGCCTCATCAAATGAAATGGTCTTTACGTCGTTAAAGGGATCCAGCTTGTTCACTTCGTCCAACACGGCAGCACTGGCGCTAAGGCTGAGCTGGCAGCCGTCCGGACCGTAGGCTTTGTATCCGTTATATTTTGACGGATTGTGGCTGGCGGTGACCATGACGCCGGCGGCGCAATGAAGCTCCCTTACAGCGAAGGAGAGCAGCGGCGTGGGCATTAATTCGCGGTAAAGATGAACCTTAATGCCGTTTGCGGCAAAGCAGCACGCGGCGGTCTTTGAAAACAGGTCGGATTTAATACGGCTGTCGTATGAAATGGCAACAGTGGGGTTTTGAAACGCTTTCAGAATATAATTTGCAAAACCCTGCGTGGCTTTTGCCACGGTGTAGACATTCATGCGGTTGGTGCCGGCACCGATCACGCCGCGCAGACCGCCGGTGCCGAATTCCAATTCTTTATAAAAACGTTCGTCGATCTCGGAAGGTGAATTTTCAATATTTTCGAGTTCCTTGATCAAATCGGGATCCTTTGTGGCTTTTTGTTTCCAGATGTTATAAAGCTTGATTGTATCCAATGATATTTGCCTCCTATTGTTACATTAATTATATAATACCCATTTTGAAGCGCCTTGTCAACCGCACGAAATTTATCAATTTTATCGTTTTATTTGTCATAATGTAGGTTTTTTATTCAAAGAATAGAAAATTGTCTGAATTTGTCGAGATTTTTTAGAAAAAATATACAATTAGCCCTTGACTTTTGTACATAAATCGTTTATGATTATTTATAGTTTCAAGGACGTAGTGAAATGGCTTTGAAAGCGGTTTCATGCAAGGAGATTTAATGAACAGCATTCACCCGAAAGCAGAGAGTCATGACCCCGCCGAAGAGTTGGTTACGCTTTTCAAACGGGATCATAACACCGAGGCGCTCAATGCACTTTTTGTGCATTATCGCCCGTTGATCCTTTCAAGAATTCGTTATTACGGATTTTTGGAAAGTGATGCAGAGGACCTTTGCCAGGAGTGTCTGGTTGGCCTTTACAGCGCCATACTTCATTACAATCCCCAAAAATCATCTTTTGGCACGTTTGCACGGCTGTGCATTGACCGCATGCTGATCTCGGTTATCCGATCGAAAAACCGCGCGCGGAATATTCCGCGGGAGAGCTTGGTGGATTTCGATGAATCGCTGCATTTGGGTGCGGTCGAACAGGACAATCCCGAACAGATCTTGGAGCAGTTTGATAATTTTTCTCAGCTGCTGCTGAAGATTAAAAACGCGCTTTCCGCGTTTGAATATTCGGTTCTCCTGCAATCCTTCAGCGGAATGAGTTACAGCGAGATTTCTGTTAAGCTTGGCGTTTCGGTTAAGGCGGTAGACAATGCGGTGCAAAGAATCAGAAGAAAATTTTCAAAACTCTGAAACGGAAACTATGCCCAATGTAGCTTAATAGTAGAGCGTTGTTAGCAAAGGTGTCGGTGCGATTCCGTCCGGGGCAAAAACATTTTGAAAGAGGTACAAAAAATGTTCGAAGACAAGACACTCATCTGTAAGGATTGCGGAGCGGAGTTTGTGTTCACCGCCGGTGAACAGGAATTCTACGATTCCAAGGGATTCGTTAATGAGCCGCAGCGCTGCAAGGCCTGCCGCGATGCCCGTAAAAATGCCGGCAGAGCACCGAGAGAGTATCATGAGGCTGTTTGCGCATCCTGCGGAGGCGTAGCAAGAGTTCCCTTCCAGCCGAGGGATGACCGTCCCGTGTATTGCAGCGAATGCTTTGCAAAGATGAAAGAAAACGAAGAGGCTTAAGCAGACGGACAAAACCCCGTCAGCCTAAGATTTGTCGGCGGCAAAAGCTGCCTTTAAATATTACTTTTTGTTTGTAAATCTTAAAAGATCGCTCCGGAAAAACTTTGCACCGGGTTTTGGTGCTGAGCTTTCGGGGCGATTTTTTGTCGTTTTTTGTTCTGAGTTGTGAGTTGATGCTTGTGGGTGCTTTTGATCAAAAGGCACTGAGCAAGTCGCATTCTTAATTTGTAGCTTTCAAACGGCAGATACAAAAATGATACAACACTTTCATATAATGCCGTTACAAAGGAAAAAAGCTCTAATGTAACGGTTTTTCAAAGGGAGGAAAACGGTTTGCTTAAAATATTGGTGGTGGAAGACGATCCGTCGATCAACGCGCTGATTACACTAAGTCTTCAAAAAGCCGGTTATCATGCCGAGCATACCGACGACGGCCTGAAAGCGTCGGAACTGATTGAAAAATACCACTATGATCTTATTTTGCTGGATATTATGCTGCCGGGTCTTGACGGCTATCAGCTGCTGGACTACATAAAGGAATTTCATACGCCCGTTATTTTTATTACGGCAAAATCCCAAGTCAGCGACCGCGTAAAGGGTCTTAAAATGGGCGCGGAGGATTATATTGTTAAGCCTTTTGATATTGCGGAGCTTTTGGCGCGCGTAGAAACGGTTTTGCGGCGGTATCACAAAACCGAGCGGGTGCTGAGCTTTAAGGATATTGTGGTCGATACCGATTCGCATACCGTGAAAAAGGACGGCAGGGTGATCGAGCTTACTTTGAAAGAGTACGAAATGCTTTTGTATTTTATCAGGAACCGCGGCATTGCGCTTTACCGCGAGACGATTTATGAGCAGGTCTGGGACGAATCGTATATGGGCGATACAAGAACGGTGGATCTTCATGTACAGAGAATTCGCAAAAAGCTCGGGCTGTCCGATGAAATTAAGTCGGTTTATAAAGTCGGCTACCGATTAAAAGATCAATAGGGTCGATTCAATAGATACCTGCGGTTTTGTGATCGGCTCTTTTCGGCGCAGTATTTCTTCGGCAAATTATTTTTTTTAAAGGTGTGTGGTTCGGGAAATGAAGCTTGCATTTAAAATCTTTTTTGCGGCATATTTTACGGTGCTTGTGTCTGTGGGTGTCGGCGGTTTTATGCTGACAAA
>CADAVL010000087.1 GCA_902791335.1 Oscillospiraceae bacterium | reverse complement strand
AAAACGCCAAAGGCGTTTTGGGGAGGACTTTTGCGGAGTTTTCCCTTTCGGGAAAACTCCGCGCGGCGCGCCGGGGCGCTTCCTGCTTTATCGTGGCCGGTTATTTGGCTCGTTCGCCTAACGGTTTGGATTTCATCGTCGTTTTTAAAAAAATTTCTTCGCTGAACGGCCTCAGGGGTTAATTTTAATAATTTATAAACAATGCGGGCCGCTTCTTGACAGTGTCTCGAAAAATTGGTACGATTTAGTGTATAACCATAGCGTTCGGATCCGTGTGCTATGGTTAAAATTAAAATCGGCTTTGAAAACTGCGTCGAATTTTGGAGGAATTCTAAATAAAATGCATTGGTTTATCACAGTTATTGTAACCTTCTTTGCCGGTATGGGTGCCGGTCTCGGCACCGGATTTGCCGGCATGAGTGCGGCTGCCGTGATCAGCCCCATGCTCATCACCTTTTTAAATATGGATCCTTATATGGCGGTTGGCATTGCGCTGTCGTCGGACGTGCTTGCCAGCGCGGTATCGGCCTATACCTACCATAAAAACAAGAATCTCGATGTTAAAAACGGTCTTATTATGATGGTAAGCGTGCTGTTGTTCACACTTGTCGGCAGCTATATCGCAAGTCTTGTGCCGTCGAACACTATGGGCGGCTTTTCGGTATTTATGACCTTTTTGCTCGGTATCAAATTTATTGTGCGGCCGGTGATGACAACGAAAGAAGCCATGCTTGGTGTTTCTTCCAAAAAGCGCGCGGTGCAGTCGGTGATATGCGGCATGCTGATCGGTTTTATTTGCGGATTTATCGGCGCCGGCGGCGGTATGATGATGTTGCTGATTTTGACCTCCGTTTTGGGCTATGAGCTGAAGACCGCCGTTGGCACCAGTGTGTTTATCATGACGTTTACGGCGTTGACCGGATCGGTTTCCCACTTTATGATCGGCGGCGCGCCTGATTGGGTTGTGCTGAGCCTTTGCGTTGCTTTTACACTGCTGTGGGCAAGAATTGCCGCTGTGGTTGCCAACAGGGCAAGCCCCAAAACATTAAACCGCGCCACGGGTATCGTGCTGGTGGTTTTGGGTGCAGTAATTATGGGGTTTCAATGGTTGACCTGAGCACCGGCATGGATTTCGGCTTTTTTGCCCGGCTGATGAATCATTATTTTTGGTACGCGTTGGCGCTATGAAGTCAACGCGTATTTTGTGGAGCAATAAAAAAATGGGATACCGGCCGCAGCTTCTCAAAATGGCCGGTTTTCTTTTTGAATATTCATTTTATAATAGGCTGACGCGCGCACCAATAAAATTGTGAAAATAATTTTTGCCGTATTTGCTCATTATGGGTGGTTGTATATGGTAAATATCTACAAAAAAGTTGCAATATTCCGCATTTTATAAAGTTATACTACCAAAACCTCAAAAGATGTGTTACAATAATACAGTATCAGGGGGCGGCGGTCTTTAAAGCAAAAATCGCAGGGAAAGCAGGCGATATTTGCAGATTCGCCCGACCTTAGGAGGAAAACGGTTTGCAGGTTCGCGACGAGGGGAAATATAAGATCAGCGACATTGACGCTACCATGCAATGCATTTTGATGAATGTGCCCAAAACGGATAAAATGGAAAAACGTCATTTCCACGAATATATCGAGCTTTTGTTTGGGCTGGACTGCAATATTGACGTTGAAATCGGTGGCAAAATTTATAAAATGCTCAGCGGTGACCTGATTCTCATTAACTCCACGGAAATTCACAACACGCCGTGCTTTCACAACGCCCAAAATCGGTACATTGTTGTGAAATTTTCCCCACAGCAGATCTACACCTCCGAACAATCGCTCTTTGAGCTGAAATATATGTTGCCCTTTTGTCTGAGTGATCTGAATGTGGACCGCCGCATTCCGGCCGAGGCGCTGAAAAATTCGTCCGTACAGAAGAACATGAACGCGATACTGAAAGAATGGCAGCAGATGAATTACGGCTACGAGCTTTGTATGCGTATAAAAATATTGGATATTCTTTTGTGGCTTTTGCGCTATTGGAATCACAACGGCGTTGCTTTGCTGGACAGCTGCAAGGTGCCCTTGGAACTTTGCCGTGTTTTGCCCTTTATTTCTTCGCATCTTTCCGATGTGACCGCAAGGCAGGCGGCGGAATACTGCGGCTACAGCTACACTTATTTTTCCGAAGTTTTTAAAAAGGCCATGCACATGAATTTCCGCGATTATCTTTTGCGCCGGCGCTTGAATGAGGCGGAGAAACAGCTTTTATTGGGTGATCGCGACATCACGGACATTGCGCTTTCTGTGGGATTTTCCGCACCCAGTCATTTTATCAAGCAGTTTAAAAAAATTAAGGGAATTACACCGGCGCAATACCGGCTGAAGAACAAAGAAATATCGTCGGAAATGTTAGAGCCTGCCATACAAAAACAATGAAAACAGGTTCGGCTCTCGTCAGCTGAACGGATAGAAAAATATTGAAATCTTTGATCTATGGAGGAAAATTCATGAAAAAACCCGTCAGAAAACTTGTGTCCTTCGCGATGGTGCTTGCCATGCTGCTCGGAATATTTTCCGTTGTTCCGGCTGTGGCTGCCGGATCGGACAATTTCTTTTCGATCACTCCGAAGCTTCAAAAGGACGTCGAAGAGTACATAATGAAAGGCACGCTCGATACCGACGCAAACCTTTTATATGGCCTCACGCCGCAGCGCATTTATACCTATAAAAACGGGTATGACGGCGAAAAGGAGCTCATGAAGCTTGGTACAAATGTCGGCACGGGCGGCAAAAATGCCTATACCTATAAAGGTTCCAATGCGCTCGGCAGTCAGTTTAAAGCTGTGGCAGCGCTGACAAACGGCAGGATCGAGGACGCGGACAACGACCTGAATTTTGACGCGAGCATCTGGGAACGCAGCAATTCGGGACAGTACTTAGGGTTTGAATGGGATCTCGGCGACAGCGCCTTTATTGAAAAGTTTTATGTTGCCTGGGCCAACGGCACCGACCGTCAGGTTGCCGGCTATGAGATCTATGCGTCCAACACGCGAGATACCCTTTATTCTGAGGAAAGCAAGCTTTTTTCCACCGACAGCAATAAGGACAGCGTGAACATTGTGACGTTTCCGCAGCTTGCAACGGCGCGCTATTTTGCCGTTCGCATTACAAAATGCGACGACGGCACCGCCACGGCCTCTGTTTATCCACGCTGTAAGCAAATGGCGCTGAGCGGTCGGCACAGCAAAACCGATTATGCTGTAAAAACCGGCTATCAGATGCCGATTAATCAAGGCAGCAGTACGCAGGACCTTTGGATGAACGGCAAACCGGTCACCGATAAGAGCAATGTCCTGCTCGGCAAAGCGCCGGTCTATATTGCCTATACCGAAAATGGCACCACCCAAAATATTACAAGCGCCGTAAAGGGTAACGCGCAGAATTTCACCAACGGCACCTTTGACGACAGCTATTTCAACGGCTACTGGAAAGGCGCCACTTATATGAACGACAATACCTATGAGGATATTGCCTGGGATCTTGAGGAAGAACGCGCGATCAACGAGCTGTGGCTGGCGTTCCGTCCGGAGGTGGACAGCAACCCGTTCTTTGCGGCCAAATATGCGATTTATGCCGGCAGTACCTTGGATACTTTGTTTTCCGGCAATCCCATTATTACGGTGGACGCCAACTGCTCTAATGTCAATCGTGTGGTGTTCGGCAGCCGTACTGCGCGGTATTTCGGCATTCGCCTGATTGTGCCGAATCTATATGTGGGTTACGGCGAAAGCAATATCCGCATGTCGCTTTCACAGGTATCCTTGCTTGGCGACTACAAAAAGGCACTAAAGCTTTCGGCAGTTGACGCCGAGGACAACGCGCTCCCCGTGGTGATTGAGGGCTCCGATACCGAGGTATTTGACGGACAGACCGTGAATCTGAAAATTCCGGCACAGTACCGTTCGGGCGACAAGGCCTATTTGCTGGACGGCCTTTATGAAAATGATTCTAAGGTTCAGGCAACCTATGCGGACGGATATTACAACGCCGCGGTCGTGCGGAATTCCGCTTCTACTTATAAAGCAAAATACCGCGACGCCGTACTTTTGACCGAGGACCGTTATTTGGTAGCCGGAGGTCGGGAAGTGAAGCTCAATGGCGGCCATTCGGAGAAGATCGTTGATAAAAATGCGGCGTATGAAGTAAGCTCCGAGCTGACAATTGACAGCGACGGTATGTCGTATAATCTTTACGGTTGGAAGATCGACGACGAATTTACAGAGGCTACGCCGAACGGTAAATATTCGTTTAATCCGAAGAAAAACACCGAGATAAAAGTTTTGTACACCGCAGGAGAGGGTATGTATACGGCGCTGTTTTGCGATATGTCGGGCAACACGATCGGTGTATACCGCATTCCCTCAGGCGAGACGGTGAAAAGCGTTGTAACCGACGAGGTTTTAAGCGGTATGCCGATGCCCACGGTTTTCGGCTATACCTTCAGCGGCAATTGGTCCAATGATCTGAATGTTGCTTACGATGCGCCGGTGACATTTAAGGCGATCTATACAAAGAACGCACAAAAATACACCGTTTCGGTGAACGGCACGAAGCAATCGGAAGCCGCGTTTGATACAAGAATTACGATCTCTTCGGAAGCTTCGGACTTCTCCGCCTGGAAAAACGGAAAAAGCGTGGTTTCTACCGATAAGGACTACACCCTTTATATTCCCGGTACGGTGAATTATACCGAGTCAAACTTTGGCGCCGGCAATGAGATTGCCGATTATGCGGCCCTTGAAAACAGCGTGGTGTGGGGAAATACTGAAAATTACTACAACAATTCTGTGATGTGTTCGCTCAACGGTGTCGGCTCGGAAGAATTCGTAAAAGCCGGTGTGATCTTCACCACTTCGGACACCTATAATGCTTTTGGCACCGATTGGCGCGAAAAATTTGTACTGGGTGCCGACGGCGTTGCCGGTGCGGCACTGGATCGCTACCCGAACGGCGACCACTATATGGTAAATATTTTAAAGATCCGCGCAACCGGTGCGCGCGTGGCCAGAGCGTTTGTAACGCTTATGCGCGACGGTGTGGAAACTATATTTTACAGCAGTACCAGCATTTATTGCGACAAGGAGGGAAGTGCAGTGCCGCAGACCAAATTAAAAAATGCGGCGGAAACCTACGCTTCTCACCCCATGCTGAATCTTTACGGCGACCGCCCGATTCCTTATTACAACGCCGCTTATTCGAGCCGCAAGGTGCAGTATTCAAGCGATGGAAAGAGCGAGGTTGAAAACCGTCCGACCATTACGCCTTATGTAGTTTCCGGTGCAAAATCCGCAGTGGTGATCTATCCCGGCGGCGGATATTTTGCCCGTAGCGACTCGGGCGAAGGTATGGCGGTCGCGAATGCGTTCAATCAGCTTGGCATTACGGCGTTTGTGGTGCGCTACCGTGTGGGCAACAGTCAGGACGCCACCGACGGCTATAATATTGACGCTATTTTGTCCGACGGACAGCGCGGCGTGCAGTATGTTCGTGCAAATGCCGAGGAATTCGGCATTGACCCCAATAAAATTGCGGTTTGCGGCTTCTCCGCCGGCGGACACCTGTCTATGATGGTGTCGCAGAATGAGCACGGTAAAAACCCGGCCGGCGATCGGATCGGTGACATCAGTTCTCTGCCGAACGCCGCAATCTTAGGCTACGCGGTCACCACCTTGAAGGACGGTACTTTCAGCTCTATGCCGCCCATTCTTTCCGGCGGCGACCCGAACCGCCTGGAAACGATCAAAGAGCAGTATTCCGGCGAGCTTCACGTCACTGAGAAAACGCCGCCGACCTTCCTTTGGTACGGCACGGCCGACGCCGCGGTGAATCCGCAGAAAAACAGCATGACTTATTATGATACGCTGCAAAAATCCGGCGTTCTCAGCGAAATTCACAGCTTCAAGAACGTGGCGCACGGCGTAGGCCTGGGTGTAGGTACCGCCGCTGCCGGTTGGCAGAATACCGCCGCCGCTTTCCTGAAAAAAGCGGGATTTGACTTTTAGATTAAATACCTTTATAATAATGTTGTTCGGGAAGAACCCTTGTGGCACATAAAGGATGTTCCCCGAACTACCTTAAAAACGCAACACCCAACAAAAGCCGTGATCGGGCTGCTGCCTGTTTGTTTCGACAAAGGCAATTCCCTCGGTCGGACGCGGCTTTGTTGGGTGTCCCGTGCTTTATTGTACCATGATATTTTAAGTCCTGCTGCCGTCGATCGGGCAGATAGGCAGAAAAGCAAAAAAGGAGAAAAGCCAACTTATGAACATTCGCTTTTTAGGCACCAGCCACGGCGTTCCTCTGCCGAAGAGGCACTGCCAGAGTTTCCTCATTGAAACCGATGGCGGCGATTATCTTTTCGATGCCGGCGCGCCGGTCATGGATATTCTCATTAATGAGAATTACGATTTAAAAAGACTGCGTGCGGTGTTCGTCACGCATATGCACAGCGATCACTTTACAGGGCTTTTGGATCTTACCTGTCTTGCTTCCTGGTATTATAAGGACATGAATTTTCAGGTGTTCTTGCCGGAGCAGGGCGGGATTACCGCGATTAAGAGTTACTCCGCTGCGATTTACTCAAATTTATCAAAAAGGGTCCAATTAAAGCTTTTTTCCGCCGGAGAGGTGTTTTCGGAAAACGGCTTTACGGTTCTTGCTTATCACACCGATCACATGGATGCTACCTCCAATATTGCTTACGGTTTCCTTGTGAAGACCTCCAAAAAAAGCGTTTATATCACCGGCGATATGCACAGAACGCTCAAGGACTTTAATCCGCTTTTGGCCACCGAAAAAACCGATCTTGTGGTTGCGGAATGCGCCCATTTTGAGCCGTCGGCGCTTTTTGAAAAGCTGAAAGACTGCAAAACGGCGGCCGTGGCGGTCGTTCATGTTTTCCCTGTGGAGAAATACGAACAATTAAAAGCACTCGCGCCGAAATTGCCCTTTAAAATGCTGTTTCCAAACGACGGCGACGTTTATAAGGTATAGCTTTTTATCGTTTGTTTTGGAGAACAAGGTAAGAACCCGACCGCGATCAAGCCGGAAGTTTCCCTGCGCGCCGCGCGGTGTTTTCCCTTGACGGGGAAAACACCGCTGAAAGCCCCCCAAAAAACGCCGAAGGCGTTTTTGGGGGGGCTTTTTGCCGAAGGCGGCGGCGCGCAGGGAAAACTTCCGGTTTGATCGTGGCCGGGTTTCGAATTTTCAAAGGCAGAAATTACGAATATATGCGACCTGCCTTTTAGAAAATACACCGCGCGCCCCGATTTTTGTGCTTTCAAAAGTCGGGGCGCGCGGTGTATTTGGCTTCATCGGGATCGCTGTAGCCTTTTAAGGCTTGCTGGTGCGCTCAATCGCTTCATCGTCGGTGTTTCTGAACAAAAGTGAAATGCACCAAACACCGGCCAAGGCTACGATCGTATAGATAATACGGGCAAAAATGGTGTCCGAGCCGCCGCAGATCCAGGCAACCAGATCAAACTGCAAAAGGCCCACCAAGCCCCAGTTGAGCGAACCGATAATTGAAAGAATCAGACAAATTTTATCAAACATGATTTTGACCTCCTTTTTTGTTTGGTCTCCGGCGAACGAGTGTCGAACCGCAAGACGGTTCTTTGTTTCGTCCACCGCGCCTGCTTTTTTAGTTTTTCACGGATCGGCGGCATTATTCAGTATATCGGGAAATTCTCGGTAAAAAATAAATATAGACAAAACGATCAGGGTACAACGATTGTTTTGTCTGGGCTTTTAAAAAAGTATTCATTTTTAAAACGGAGGGCTTTTATGGTAACGGTGATTCTTATGGGAAAGGCCGACGCCGGCGACGCAGAGGAACTGCATGGCATTCTTTCGCCTTACGGCACGATGTTTATAAAAGACAATGAAATTTTGGGAAGCCCCGATTCAAAGCTCCTTTTAATGCAATGCGACAGACCTGTAAAAACGGAGCTTCAAAGCGGCATCCTTGTGGCGTTTGGAAAAATACCGTCCGAAAAAAATTTAAAAATTCCTTCGGGATTTTTAGGACTTGCGTCATCGAAAGACCCCGAAAGCTTAGCAATTTTTAAGAAAGCAAAAATTCCCACGCTCACTTTTGGTATGTCCAATGAAGACAGTCTTGTTTTGTCGGGCGTGCGCGACCATTCCGCTTCGGTCTGCTTGCAGCGCGGACTGGTCACCTTAAAAGGGCGCAAAATTGAGCCGCGCGAATATCCGGCCAAGCTTGAAACCTCCGTTTCCTTAAAAAATCTGTTAATTGCTTACGGTATTCTGCTTTTGGCGGATATCGACCCCATATAAATATCGGCAGATCCGCCAAAAAATTTATGCAGCTTAAAAGACGTGATTTTTTTAAAAGTGCTGCGGTTTTATTTATTTTAACCCCTTTTTCTTTCAATTAAATCAAGTATACGTTTGTTGTTATTTTTTGTAAATTCACTCAGAGAGTATGACCGAATTCTTTCTTTCACAATGTTGGGAATTAAGCATCCGTTTGCCTGAGTTTGGCGCAGCGATTAATGATCGTTTTGTTGCTAACGCCGCGCGCTTTCCACCATTTTTACATTATTTTTTCACTATTTTTCATAGCCTTTTTGATTTTGCCTATTATTGTAACCATAGCACACGGATCCGAACCCGCCTAAAACGGCGGAATATCGGCGCTTTTTTGGCCTTTCGTCGCCCATAGGCATTCGCCTTATGCACTCCTCAAAACCAAAAATCTCTCAATATTACGCACGTTTTAGGTCGTAGAATTTTGTCGATGTGGCAATTTATAAAAAGACAAGGCAAAAACGCAGGTA
>CADAVL010000086.1 GCA_902791335.1 Oscillospiraceae bacterium | reverse complement strand
TGATGCCGGTGCCTTCATACATTGCGTCCACCGCCGCGGCAATCACCGCAATAATCTCATCGTCGGTGGTATCCGCATTGACAGCCGCCTGAGGCACTACATCATTTTTTTTTTGAGGAATAGAAGCAGCCGCTTGCGTTTCCTTTTCTGAGGTATTAGACTTTGATGCAATCGAATTGTAGATCATACCAAAAAGCTTAATCACAATAACCAGCAGCACGAGCATTGAGAAAACAATGACGATTCCGCAAAAGGTCACGTTCATGGCGTCACCCCAGGAATAGCCGCCGCCGATCGGGACATTCTTTAAAAGTGATATTGGATTCACAAAATTAAAATCCATCATAAAAAACTCCTTCTGAGAATTAATCGAAATTATGAGTATTATACCGCATAATCGTGCAAAAATCAACCAGTCTTAGGAATTTTTTACACTTTTAAGGCGTAACCGCCAACCGGCCGAATATTCAGAACATAACAGGTGTTTTCGCCGAATATTTTCTCAATCATGTGTTTATATTCCGCTAAGATTTCTGTGGGAACAAAAGCTTGAATGGTTCCGGCAAAGCCACCGCCGTGAACGCGGCAGGCGCCTTTGCCCTTTAAAAACCGTTCGGTCACAGCCAAAGCGATCGAAAGACCCTGTTCGTTCGGAAAACGGGTTGAAAATACATTCTGCAAATATTTAAACGAGGAATTGCCGGACTCGGTGACCAATCTCAAAAATTCTTCAAAATCGTTCTTTCTTAAAGCCTCGGCCTCGTCGATCGCGCGGCGATTATCCGCAAAGAAGTGTATCGCGCACAAAATACCGCGATCGCCGAGCTTTTCGCGCAGCGGTTTTATGTTGGCGTAAAATTCTTCTTCGCTTACTTCTCTTAAAAACTCTTTGCCGAAGAATTCTGCCACTTCGCGGTCGCCCACGGTAATATCGGCGTAGTCGCCGGTGAGATCGGCGTGGTTACCGCCGGTATTCACAATACACAGCGCATGGCCGTGGCTTGCAAGGTCGAATTCCACCTTGTTGATGATCGGGTTTTTGGGATCGTTAAAATCAATGGAAGTAAAGCCGCCCACAGAGCTTGCCATCTGATCCATCAAACCGCAGGGCTTGCCGAAATATTCATTTTCCGCGCCTTGGGCAAATTTTGCAATATCCACAGCGCTGACAGCGCCGTTGTTGAATAAATGACTGATGATCACGCCAACCAGCACCTCGAAAGCCGCCGAGGAAGAAAGCCCGGAGCCTTTTAAAACGTTCGAGGTCGTATAAGCGTCGAAGCCGCCGACTTTGTAGCCATGTTTTTCCATAATGCCGCACATACCGCGGATCAGTGCTGCGGCGTGACCGAACTCAGCGGGGTCGGGTTCCAAGTGGTCAAGGTCGATAATATCCTCCGGGAAGCCCTCGGATTTAATGCGCACCTTTCGGTCTTCATTCTCGGCCACTACAGCAATCACGTCCAAATTGACACTGCCGGCCAAAACACAGCCGTGCTGGTGGTCGGTATGGTTGCCACCAACCTCCGTTCTGCCGGGCGCGCTGAAAAGGCGCGGCGTTCTCTTATCGCCATAAAACTTGCCGTAAATTTCGGAAAATGCGTCCAAAGCGTCCGAATAGCGTTTTGCCGCTGCGGCAGTTTCACCGTACATAGTTTTAAAATCGTCGTCATAATAGCCGTCGCTGATTCTTTTCTTAATATCTGCTACGCTCATTTTCGTGGCCTCCGTTTTTCTTGAAAATTTGATTTTTCCGGCGGCATCGCACCCGAATCAACCGCCGGACTGTCGGTCGGCATCGTATTGACCCGTCGGAAAATCCGGTGATACCGTCAGTTATTTTGAAATAATCGCCAAAGTATCTCTTGCAATAACCATTTCTTCGTCGGTGGGGATCACATAGACCGCAACTTTAGAGTCTTCTGTTGAAATGCGGACTTCCTCGCCGCGTGCCTCGTTCACCTTTTCATCGCAGGTGATGCCAAGGAAGCTTAACGTGTTGCAAATGTTCTTTCTGATACGCGGATTGTTTTCGCCAAGGCCGCCCGTAAATACAATGGCGTCCGTGCCGCCCATTGCAGCAATGTAAGAGCCAACGTATTTTAAAATCTGATATTCCTGCATGGTAGTGGCAAGCAGACAGCGTTTGTTTCCCTCGTCAGCGGCGTCGCAAACATCGCGGCTGTCGTTTGAAAGACCGGAAACACCCAAAAGGCCGGACTTTTTGTTGCACATATTTTCGAGCTCCTGATAGCTCATGTTTTCATGCTCGCCGATAAAGGTCAGCACGGAAGGATCCATAGAGCCGCAGCGCGTGCCCATCATAAATCCGTCCACCGGTGTAAAGCCCATGCTGGTGTCGACACACTGTCCGTTTTTCACAGCGGAAATGGAACAGCCATTGCCAAGGTGACAGGTAACGATCTTTACATCCTTTAAGTCCTTGCCCAAAAGCTCTGCACAGCGGTGGCTGACATAGCGGTGCGAGGTTCCGTGGAAACCGTATTTGCGAACGCCGTACTTTTCATAGTATTCATACGGAATGGCATACATATACGCATAATCCGGCAGGGTGCTGTGGAAAGAGGTATCGAACACCGCCACCTGCGGCACGTCTTTGCCTAAAAGCTCGCGGCAGGCGTTGATGCCTAAAACCGCGGCCGGATTGTGAAGCGGCGCCAAAGCGCTTAATTCGGAGATCTTTTCAATGACCTCGTCGGTAATCAGCGTTGATTTTTTAAACACGTCGCCGCCGTGTACCACGCGGTGACCCACAGCGGAAATTTCCTTCATGCTGTCAATTACCTTTAATTCGCCGGAAGTCAGCGCATCGGACAGAACATTGAAAGCCTCCACGTGCGTGGGCATATTGATCTCCTTTTTATAGCTCTGACCCTTTGCCTTGTGGTTAATCACGCCGGAAGTGCCGATGCGGTCGCAGTTACCCTTTGCAAGAACCGTTTCGTTCTGCATATCAATAAGCTGATATTTCAGCGATGAGCTTCCTGCATTAATAACCAAAATTTTCATAAAATAGATCCTCCTAAAAAATACAGTTGTTATATTGCCAAAAATAATGTATGATAAATATATATGAAAGCTGTAAAAAATGGGATAGAAAAACGACGCTCCCATGAAACGCCGCGCAGCCGGCGGCAATAACGTTTCTGCCAACGGCGGGCTTTTGCCCTCCCCTTTTTTAACGGTTTGTCCCATCTGCACACAACCAAAAGTTATTTTACTACAAAATGCGCGGCATTTCAAGAGAATTCGGGTGAGAAAATGACAATTTCGGGAATTGTTTCGGAATTCAATCCGTTTCACAACGGACACAGACATATTATTGACAAAATGAGAAAGGAATCCGACTGCGTCGTTGCCGTGATGAGCGGAAATTATGTTCAGCGCGGCGAACCGGCGGTATTTTCAAAATATTTAAGAACCAAAGCGGCGCTTTTGTGCGGCGTGGATCTCGTTATTGAACTGCCCTCTCCGTGGTCGGCAGCCTGTGCGGATTGTTTTGCCTTTGGCGCAATTTCCGTTTTGCAGCAAGCGGGAATTCATGCATTATATTTCGGCTGTGAATATCCGGATATCGAAACACTGACCGCCATAGCAAAGGCCGACCAAAATCTTGATGTTTCCGCCAAGCCCAACGAAACCTTTGCCAAAGCACGTGAACGCGCCCTTTCGGAAAAACTACAGTTTAACTGTTCAGAAATCTTAAATAGTCCCAATTGCAATCTTTCGGTTTCCTATATAAATGCCAAAGACCTGCTGGGTGCAGATTTCAGCCTGCACCCTTTTCAAAGAATTGGCACAGCGCACGACAGCAGCCAAACAAACGCCAACATTTCAAGCGCCTCTTATTTGCGCGAGCACATAGAAAACGGCGTGCTTTTTGATGAATTTGTACCAAAAGAAACCGTCGGGCTTTATAAGGGCGCCATGGTGTCGGGACAGTATTTGAACAAGCAGCACTTTAAGCTGGCAGCTTTTTTAAAGATGCGCGCCATGACCGATTTTTCAAGACTCCCCGATCTTTCCGAGGGTCTTGAAAACCGACTGTTAAAGGCTGTAAAATGAAAAAAAAATTATGATGATGTGATAAACGCCACCAAAACCAAGCGGTACACCGAGGCAAGAATACGACGTCTGGTGCTTTCGGCTTTTTTGGAAGCGGACCAACAGCTTTTCAAAAAGGCAGTGCCTTATCTTAACATCTTAGGCATAACAAAGCGTGGTGAAGCGCAGATTAAAAGGATCGCCGCCAACGCTAAGATTCCGCTCATTTACTCGGGAAAACCGTCAATTCCTCTTGACAAAGAGAGCGAAATATTATTAAATAAAGAAGTAGTGCGGAATAATATTTATTCAGCACTGCTCTATGATCCCCATCCTTCTTACGAGGACCTTACAAACGGTGTAATTAAAATTTAACTGAGGTGTAAAAAATGGTACAATTTGAAACGCTCGATACCTTTTTAGACTATGGCCGTTGCCTTAAAATCACCAACGGTTTGATTGAAGCTGTGGCAACACTCGATGTCGGCCCGCGCATTGTTTCTTTCTCCTTTGTCGGCGGAAAAAACGTGCTGATGAGCGACCGCAAAGCATTCACGCCGCAAGGCGGCGAGGCTTTTGACCGCTATTATTATCAGGGCGCGCAGTTTGAAAATCTCGGCGGTCACCGCATTTGGATCTCTCCGGAATCCCTGCCGGAGACCTATTACCCCGACGCAAAACCCGTGGAATACAAAGTAGACGGCGACAAGGTCACCTTTTTCCAAAAAGAGCAGACAGAAAACGGCGTTAAGATCCGGCTTACCTTAAAAATGTCTGCCGATCAGCCGGAAATGATCGTGGAAAACACTGCGGAAAATATTTCAAACAGCAACAAAGAATTTGCCGTTTGGGCCATTACTGTAATGAACCGCGAAGGTCTTGAGATCATTCCGCAAAACACAAACGATACCGGCCTGCTTTCCAACCGCAAGCTCATACTCTGGCCGTACACAAAGATCGGCGATGAGCGCCTGACGCTCGGCGACCGCTATATTACCCTGCGCCAGGACCCTGAAAACGACCATGCCTTAAAGATCGGCACCGACTGCAATGCCGGTACCGGCTACTACGTTTTGGGCGACACTGTTTTCAGGAAAAAATATCAGCACAAAATCGGCGGCAATTATCCGGATGGCGGCGTTTCCTACGAAACCTATACAAACAACCTTATTTTGGAGTTTGAGACCCTTTCCGAGCTTTATGAGGTGAAATCGAATGAAGCAATAACGCACAGCGAATGCTGGCAGCTGTACAAGGCTCAAAAGCCGCTGTCGGACAACGCCGACGAGCAAAAGATCGCAGCGTTTTTAAGCGCGCTTTAAAGCTTTGTCCGCCCTTTTCTTCACAAACTACCAAGGAATCGGAGCTATATAAAAATGAAATTCAAAAACTTTTCGGAGGAACGCAAGGAACTGATCTTTAAGTGCAGAACCTACGGCATCACGGTATTTTTGGTGCTGGCTGCATCTATTACCTTCTATTTTTTAATTGAAGAGCCAAGCAATGTTTGGGGTTTTGTAAACAGGATCATTGCCGTGCTATCCCCTATCATTACCGGGTTTGTTATTGCCTTTATTTTAAATCCGATCATGGTATTCTGCCAAAAGCCGTTGGATCGCTTCTTTACAAAAAAGATCAGAAAAAAAGAAACCGCATTAAAGATATCCAAATATCTCAGCGTAACGGTTGCAATGCTTGCAGGGCTTGCCATCATCGCCGTTACGGTTTCGCTGATCATTCCGAACCTTGTGAACAGTATCACGCAGCTTGCCAAAATTTTGCCGGATCAGGTACAGGGCTGGCTCGACTGGATCTCTAAAAAAATCCCCGACAGTGCCCTTGCGAACATTGAGGATAAAATTGTAAAATACGTCAACAACTGGGTGTCCACCGATCTGTTAAAATCCGTGGACACGGCGGCCGGATATTTCGCCTCCGGCGTGATGGGCGTCTACAATTTCTTTATTAATTTCACCGTTGGTTTGGTGGTAGCGGTTTATGTTCTCAGCAGCAAGGATTATTTCAAGCGCAGTACGCAAAAATTCCTTTGCCTGATTTTCAAGAAAAAAAGCACCGTGATCGAAATTGTCAAGGTTGCCAAGGACAGCCACCGCACCTTTACGGGATTTATTGTGGGGAAGCTTGTTGACTCGCTGATCATCGGCATTATGTGCTTTATATTTATGCTGATCGTAAAAATGCCCTACGCCCTGCTGATCAGCTTTATCGTCGGCATCACAAATATTATTCCGTTTTTCGGCCCGTTTATCGGCGCTGTGCCGAGCGTGCTTTTGCTGCTGCTTGAAAGTCCGTGGCAAGCTGTAATCTTTACGGTGTTTGTCATTATTCTTCAGCAATTCGACGGCAATATTTTAGGCCCGAGGATTTTAAAGGATTCCCTTGGAATTTCGTCTTTTTGGGTGGTCTTCTCCATAATGCTGTTCGGAGGGCTCTACGGACTGGTCGGCATGCTCATCGGCGCGCCGTTGTTTGCCGTGATATACAATATTGTTTGCCGGCTTTGCAACCGCAAACTTTTGCAAAAAGGCTACTCTTTAAAGGACGAGGATTATCTCGACATTACAAAAAGCGTCAAAGCCGATGACATAGAAAAAAGTGAATCGGACACTTGAAAATGGCGGTTTGCTTGCGGCCGTTTTTTGTGGTATCTATTGTCAAATCTGCACTCTACAAAACGATCCGCCCTTTGAAGGATAAAATTCAAAGGGCGGATCGTTTTGTATTGAATGGTTAAGCAAAGAACCCAGCCGCGATAAAACCGGAAGTTTCCCTGCGCGCCGCTGCCTTCGGCGAAAAGCTCCCAAAACGCCGTCGGCGTTTTGGGAGCTTTCAGCGTAGTTTTCCCTTAAAGGGAAAACTACGCGCGGCGCGCAGGGAAACTTCCAGGTTTTATCGCGGTTGGTTCAGTGTTTCGTCAGTTTAGAGGCAGACGAAATCAGAAGCTTTCTACGGTTTAAAAACCAATTATTTATAATTGAGAACACCGTCTAATTGGAACGCAGGCAGCGTATATATCACCTTATCGTTTACAACGCTGACCGGGGCTTCATAGACGTTCGACATAAATTCTTCAAAAAAGTGACCGGACGAATCGGGATTACCGATAAAAATATGACAGGGGTCTATTTTGTGAATGTAGGAGGCCAGGCTCTGCGTGATATGTTCACTGAAAATAATGTCAATGCTGCAACCGGTACTTTTGGAAAGCTGATTTAACGCTTTCAGATCCTGCGCGCGACGGGCCGCGTCGGCGTTTTTGTTCTGCACCGTTACAACAACCAGCTCTCGATTGAGCTTTTGAGATAGCTCCAAACCGGCTCTGATCAGCTTCTCACAGCTTAACTGCGCTGTAACACATACCAGCACCGGATTTTCCTTAGCCATGGTGTTATCACCTCTTTCCTTTTTTCCTAAGTTTATTATACTACGAGAAATCAAACTTTTTGTACCGAAAAAATAAAGAATTTGTGAATAAATCATCGCGGACGAATTTACCATGTTGCGCCAATCGCATTTGCAAAACCGTTACTCCTTGCACGGTGTTTTTTTCAAAGCTCACCTCGGTGTCGGTAGGCTGACGAGCGTCTAATCTATTTTTCAAACTGGCCATAATTCAAGAACAAAGGCAACAACAATTTTTTGAACAAAAATCGAAAAAAGTTGCAGAATTCACTTGAAATTATGGTAAAATATGTTATAATATATACATAAATCTCGAAAGGAGTCGTAATTATGAGAGATACGGGTGTATTTCGTCCGGTAGATGAATTTGGCCGTTTTGTTATTCCAAAAGAACTGCGCCGCATGATCGGTATTGTTGACAGCAAAGATTCCGTGGAAATGTATCTGATCGGCGACAATCTCTACTGTAAGCGTAAAGACCCTGAAAGCGACAGTATTTGCATGGTTCGCAAGGTAGACGCTTTAGGACGGATTGTTATTCCGAAAGAGATTTTAAGAACACTGAAATACGACGTTTCAAGCGATCATTTTCATATTTTAATTGATGATGACAAGATTGTGCTTGTCAAGCTTGCAAGAAGCTGCATTTTCTGCGGCGATATGAACGGTCTTTTGGAATTTCATGGTCGAATGATCTGCAAGCGCTGCCGTGAAAAGCTGAAAACCATTCTGTAATTTCTTTTCATTCTCTAATTTCTTTTCATTCTCTAATTTCTTTTCATTCTCTAATTTCTTTTCATTCTGCAATTCTTTCATTCGGAATTTTAAAATTCTATAGTTGTTAAGACAGTCGGCCGCGCATGACTTTGCACTTTGCTCTGACCGACTTTGCGCTTACAGCTTGTCCACTAAATTTTATAAAGCATTAAAAACCGCCGCGGTACATTTTCCTGTACCGCGGCGGTTTGTTATTCATTGAATTTTTTTAAACGATTCACGGCCTTGATATCGCCGCCATTGCAAAAATAACAAAGCATTATTCTTCAGCTGTGCCTTCGTCGATCGACTTTTTCGGCTCGTCGTGTTCAATTTGCTCTGACTTATTTTCGTCCATCTTCAGCGTTTTGCCCTCCATAATATTCTGGAAATCGACACCGTCGATCTTTTCGTTAAGATACAGCTGTTTTGCAACCTCGTGCAGCTGGGGCATATGCTCTCTCAAGGTCTCCAATGCGCGGTCGTACTGGCTGAGAATGATGTTCTCAATTTCTTCGTCGATCACTGCCGCCAGCTTTTCGGAATAGTTCGGCGTAGCAGAGAAATCACGGCCTAAGAACACTTCGTCATTGCCCGTACCGTAGGTTACCGGACCGAGTTTGGTGCTCATGCCGTATTTTGTAACC
>CADAVL010000085.1 GCA_902791335.1 Oscillospiraceae bacterium | reverse complement strand
ATTATGTGGGCAAAAACATTCCCACTTCCAAAAGCGAAGTTGTGGTCGTCAGCATTCCGCCGTTCGACAGCACCACCGATGTAAAGCTTTTTCAAAAATAGTTTTGGCAAGAATGCGGCGTCGCCCTTTATAAGCACAGCGCACCGAGCCAAAGCGAAAGCTTTAAGAATTCAGAGCAAAATGCCTTTTCAGCGGTCGGAAGGGGACAACCTTGAGCGTTCCGCTTTAAAGATATAAAGATACAATCTTTTTGGAGGATGAAACACATGAAAATGATCTATCAAGTGAACGATCGGCCGAAGTTCGGTCAAATGCTCGTCTTTGCGTTGCAGCAGCTTTTGGCGATCCTGGCCGCAACCATCGCTGTACCGGCTGCGGTCAACAGCAACGACGCCGTTAAGGCAATGATCGAAGCGGGCGGCGCGCCCATGTCGCAGTCTGCCGCATTGTTCGGTGCAGGCGTCGGCACCATTGTCTATCTGCTCTTCACAAAGTTCAGAAGTCCGGTGTTCCTCGGTTCTTCCTTTGCTTTTATCGGTTCCATGGCCACCGCATTCGCCGGTGCGGCCAGCTCTATGCTGCTCGGCTATCTCGGCCTGATCATCGGTGCTGTGTTTGCCGGTCTTGTTTATGTACTTATCGCCATTATTGTGAAACTGGTCGGCGTTAAATGGGTCAACAAGGTAATGCCGCCCGTTGTAATCGGTCCTACCGTTGCAATCATCGGTCTTTCACTGGCCGGAAACGCTGTGGGCGACGCCGTCGGCGTTGCAAAAAATGCAAACGGCGCTTTTGACATGACCTTAGAGTCTTCGCTCAAGCTGATCTGTGCAATCGTCACCCTGTTGGTTGTTACCCTTTGCTCGGTCTACGGCAAAAAAATGACCAAGCTCATTCCGTTCGTCATTGGTATTGCGGCAGGCTATGTTGTTGCGGCAGTGCTTACCGTGATCGGTCAGAATACCGGCATTGAGGCCATGCAGATCATTGATTTCTCCAAATTCCAGTCCATGCAGTGGTATCCGGACTTCACCTTTGTGGAGGCGTTCAAGGGCATTGACAAAATCAACGGTTCTTACCTCATCACCATTGCAGTAGCTTATGTTCCGGTTGCGTTTGTGGTATTCGCAGAACACATTGCAGACCACAAAAACCTTTCCTCCATCATTGAAAAGGATCTTTTGGAAGATCCGGGTCTGGACCGTACCCTCCTCGGCGACGGTGTCGGTTCCATGGTCGGCGCATTCTTCGGCGGCTGCCCCAACACCACCTACGGCGAGTCGGTCGGCTGTGTTGCCATCACCGGTAACGCCTCGGTTGTAACCATTCTCACCACCGCGATCATGGCCATTGTTGCCTCCTTCGTTGCACCGTTTGTCACCCTGCTTGCCACCATTCCCTCCTGCGTTATGGGCGGCGTTTGCATCTCGCTGTACGGATTCATTGCGGTCAGCGGTCTGAAAATGCTCCAGAAGGTTGACCTTGATAAGAACAACAACCTCTTTGTGGCGTCGGTCATTCTTATCGCCGGTATCGGCGGCATGGCGCTGCAGTTCGGCAAGGTTACCGTAACCTCCATTGCAACTGCGCTGATCCTTGGTATCATCTTCAACGTGATCCTTGCAAAGGGTAAAAACACCGACGGCGAGGAAGACATTCAGGACGACGTTCAGTAATCCTTAAAAACTTTATAAAAACGAAAACTCCGTTTTAAGAAAATAAAACGGAGTTTTCTGACTTTTGTTGAAAGACCGGCCGCGTGAAAAAAACAAATTTATAGCACTGCCGCCACGGCCAATGTTTCGCGCAGCTTCAAATAAAGCTCCGGCAGCATGCTTTCCGGCAAGGGGTTCTTTCCAAGGCCGCATTCCAGCGTAAATCCGGGCTTTTTGTGCTTTTTGCAAAACCAGTCCTTAAATCCGCCGCTGCCGGAAAGCTCGTTCGGCGTATCGAGCGCATAGCCGGAGGTCATGGCAAGAATTTCCGCCATGCGTGTTTCTTTTTCGCTCGGCGTGCCGTAGCCGTAATAGATCACCTCGCCCTGCGTATGCAGCGCCACCACGTGACACGGCCGCACGATGTCGCAAAGAGAGATCATCGCAACAGTTTCCGGCTCAGAACCGGGATAGGCGCCGCCGAACATTCCGGGCGAGGGTCCAAAAATGCCGCGGCGTTCCTCCGTTTTGCGAAGACTGCACCAATCGGCGTCAAAATTATGGTTAATATCCACGCCGCACGCATTGGCTTTCCAAAGCTCCGTGTTGCCGCAGCATAGCTTTTCTACAAGGCTTTCGTATTCTCCTGCCGCCACGGCACCGCGGCGCACGATCTCACAGCCGTCGGGGTTTGCCATGGGCACGACCGTCAGACTGCGGCTTTTCAGTGCGTCGCGCACGGGAATGCCGCAAAAGGTCTTATTTTCCGCCGCCGCAAAACAGAAATCAAAGCAAAACCGCAAAATGAGCGGCGTGGTGATCGACTCGTTGCCGTGAACCGACGCGCAAAAGAGCATATTTTCGCGCGCGTTTCCAATGCGAAGCGCCAAAATGCGCCGATCACAAAGCGATCTGCCGATCGTCATCTCATTGACAAACGGGAATTCCCGTGATAATGTTTTTATGGCGGCGGCTGTTTCTTCATAAGAAAGAATTTTTTTAAGATCAACACGGCACATAGTGAAACACCCTCCGTTTTTTTTGAAAATAATACCAATTGGTTCGGCCGATTTTGCCGCATACTAATTTTATGAAAGAAGATGAAAACTCATGAATTTGGAAGAAAAGAAATTGCATTCCGAGATAAAATTCAAAGGAAAGATCATCACTGTTTGCTTGGACGACGCAGAAATTCCCGGCGGCGCTGTGAAAAAGCGCGAGGTCGTTCGTCACGGCGGCGGCGTTTGCGTGGTTCCGATCACTGAAAACGACGAAATCCTCACAGTGGAGCAGTTCCGCTATCCTTATATGGAGGTGTTGGAGGAGGTTCCGGCCGGAAAGCGCGAAAACGGCGAGGACCCCTTGGAATGCGGCCGCCGCGAGCTTTTGGAGGAAACCGGCTGCACGGCGGATCGGTTCGTGCTGCTCGGCGAGCTTTATCCGTCGCCCGGATATTGCAGTGAAATTATTTTTATGTATGCCGCAAAAGGGCTTCATTACGGCGAAAGCCACCCCGATGACGACGAATTTTTAAACCTCAAAAAAACACCGCTTAAAGATCTTACGGAAAAAATTCTTTCCGGTGAAATCAAAGACGCCAAGACCCAGGCCGCCGTTTTAAAGGTCAATGAATTAAAGCGTCAGGGCAAGCTTTAAAAAATCATTGCGGCAGCAAAGAAAAAGCGCAGCAAACCGTAAAAGGTCTGTTGCGCTTTATTTGCGTTTTCATTTTGCAAAGACCGGCTCGCGGCTTGATCGGCAGTGCCGTTTGCGTGGGAAACACTCGGTTTTGGCGCACTGAGTCGCACCGGCCGCGAAATAAAACAGGGCTTTCCGCCGCATGAAACCGCGCCGTCCTGTTTTAGAACGCCTGGTTTTACGGCTCGATCAGCAACGCCACCTGCGTGATGAATTTCTCCGGTTCGGTGTGCTGCGGCGGCCCCTCCAAATAAATATGGCGGCAAAGGCCCTTGTGCGAAATCCCGTTTTCTTCGGCATATTTGATCAGCCGTTCACGCACGGATGGAATATCTTCATAGTCGCCGTGGTAAAAAATGCAGATTGCTTTTTCCTCCGCCAGTTTTTTGATCCTCTCGCCGCGGCTTTCGGGCGGCACGGAAACACAGCAGCGAAACGCGTCGGGATTGTTTATGTCGTACTCAATAAAGTAAAGCCGCTTGCTTGTGTCGGAGCCGTAGGTCTTCATCGCCTTTACCACGGCAACGCGTAAAAGATCCTTTCTTTCTTCAATCGACGGCGTGCAAATATCGGTGCAAAAAACCGTCTGCTGCGGAATGATAACGGTTTTAATCTCCAGCCCATTGCCGGAGTTCATGCGCTCTTTGAGCTTTTCAATATTTAAGTCCAGCTCGTCGCGCAGCTTTTCAAGCCGTTTTATAATCGGCTCCATATTGGTGGCGCCGTCGTAGTAGGCTTTTACCTCGTCTAAGGAAAGTCCCAGATTTTGCAGTACACGAATGGTTCTTGCACGGGTGAGGCTGTCCGCCGTGTAGTAACGGTTGCCGGTTTCGCCCTCTTTTTCGTCGGGCGGCAGCAGCCCTTTTGCCTCGTAATTCAAGATCATGCGGCGCGTAATTCCCAGCGCCTTGGCCATTTCTCCGACCGACATTAATTTATTACTCATTTTTTAAAAATTCCTCCGATATTTTGCCAAAAAACACTTGCATCGTACATTGGTGTACGGTGTATAATCTATCATAGAGAAAAATGTGCGGTTTGTCAACCGTTTTTTCAGGGGGAATTACCTTGCGAAAGTTCAAAAATCTTAAAGGAAAGGAAAAACTTGAGTACATAGCCATTCTGCTCATGTACCCGGTGTTTCTGTTTTTCCGTCGGCTCGGCAAGGGCATGAAGCTCTTTAGCACCAGAAAGCGTCAGCTTGTGGCAAGCGCTTTGTCGGTGGCCATAGTTCTTACAGCCTTTCCGGCGCTGTCTTTTTCTGCCTTTGCAGGCACAACCGGCAGTACCAGCATTATGCTGTTCAACCAATTCCAAATGGTGAACGGCAACAGCAACACTTATTTAGTCGCGGATGAATACCAGACCAACAGACCCAGAAAGGTGCAAACCGCCCCCGCCAGCGACGGTAACTACTTAGCCAAGTATGAGCCGTCCTCCAACACCCTGACGATTCGGGATTTAGGCGATTTATCTAACGATAACTATGGCGGCTTATATGCAAACGGCGACTTAAACCTCAGACTTGTCGGCAGCAACCGCTTTCGCAAATGCTCGAAATACGGCGTTAAGGCCGACGGCAATCTGAAAATTTTCGGCGACGGCGCACTGTTTATCAGCTGCGGGAGAGGGAACGGCAGCTCTTCGGCGATTTGCGCCGGCGGCAATATTACCCTCAGCGGCAACTACGGCGGCTCTCAGCCCACCATTGTGGCTGTCGGTAACGGTGATTATACCGTGAAAGCCGGCGGCAGCATCACGGTTTCTTATGTGGATCTGACGCTTTATGCCGCATGGAGTTACAGTCTTTTCAACAAGGTACCCAACCGCATTATAGGCGGCAAGATCACCGTCAGCACAGACGACATGGGCAAAGACCCCACCGATAATATTGACGACAGCAAACTGACAAAGGAATATAAATATTTAAGAATGATCCCGGACGACCACCGCGACGCTTATGACACTGCATCCTTAAAAGAGGCGGCTGCGGACAAAAGCTGCAAGGTGATCACCTTACTTGCCCTTGACGAATATGACCACGATTCGGAATATATCATCGGCATCTCCGATGTAATCTCCTTCAATCACAGTGTAAAGCTGGTTTCACTTGGCGGCAGCTGGATCAGAAGAGATGACAACTACAAGGGTGCATTTTTCAAGATCGGCGACGACGGTTCCAAACCGGACGTAACCTTTACGGGCCTTTTCCTTTGGGGCTATGGCGTGAAGAAAAATGATACGATTGTAGGCAACGACTCCACGATCATTGTGGAAAGCGGCAGTCTCACCTTAAAGGACTCGAACTCGCTCGATTATTTTAATGCAGGAAGCGCCAACGGTGCGGCCATAAATGTAAAATCCGGTGCCACACTGAATTTAAACGGCAGTTATATCTCGTTTTTCAGAAACGAAACCACCGGCCTTGGCGGTGCAATTTACAACGAGGGTACTTTAAATCTGAAAAGCGGCCAGATCGTATCCAATAAGGCAGCCGACGGCGGCGGTATTTACAGCTGTAATTCCGGCCAGATTTCCCTTGTCGGAAACACGGGCTATGTGGACGTGGCTTACAACACAACATCCGACGGCACGCGCAACAATTTAAAGCTTGCAAACTGGAAGCGCATTAAAACGGACGACAAGGTCTACACCACAAGAAAAATTTATATCACACCTTGCGCCAACCCCACCTTAACTCAAAGTATGCCGGTCATTTCCGCCAGCAGCAACTACTTTATGAACAGCTTTGCATCGGACATTCACGGTGCGGAGCCGGATTACAAGAAATACGAGAGGGAAATTCACCTGGCTGTGACCCACCCGCACTGCGTTTGCGGCAAGGAACACGAGGAGATCGGTGACCACAAGGACGAGGACGTTCGCTGGTTTGAAGGATGGGATCAAACGGATTCCCTGCCCACAGAGCCCGGCAACTATTATTTGAAGAACGACATTGTTCTAAAGGATTCGGATCACCATGCCTATCTTCACAACGGCGTGAACATCTGCATGAACGGCCACGATATTTACGCAACCTATGGCGGCCGCGAGGTATTGTCTACCATGGGCAACTGGATAAAAAATGAAGGGGACACCAATTATAAGCTCTATCCGTGGGATCAGGAAGGCGTTGTGACCAACTGCAGAACCTCTGGCGGCCGCATCAAGCACAAGAATGTAACGGTGGAAAATGTGGGCCGCGGCGTTCAGGTGGATGCCGACGCAAAGGTAAGCTTTTATCACATCATGATCACCGGAAACAAAACCATGGATAATTACGATGGCGGCGGTATCTATGTTTCAAACGGTGCGGTAAGCCTTTATGACTGCAATATTACCAAGAACTATGCCAATCATTACGGCGGCGGTATCTCCGGCGCTCAACAGGCAACCATTCACATTTTCAATTCCAAAATCAGCGAGAATACGGCCAATAGCTTTGGCGGTGGCATTGAGCTTGGAAACAGCAGTAAGCTGAGAATTGAAAACACCGAAATCAAAAGCAACACATCGACCTATAACGGCGGCGGTATCAGTGTAGTGGCCTTAAATTGCGATGTTTCTTTAAAGGACACCACAATGTACGGCAACCATGCACAATACTACGGCGGCGGTATTTACTCCTCTTCACCGATGAAGCTGTCCGGAAACAGCTACGTTTCGGGCAACCATGCCGGACACAGGGACGCCAACAAATCCATTGTTGACAATATTTACATCAACAATAACACTTCCGTGATTCAACTGACCGGATCGCTCACCGGCCAATATAAGAGCGGTATTACTTCTTCACGGGTGCCGCGCGTGGTGGTCACCGGCAATAACTACACGATTACTGAAGACGACCTGAATCAGTTCAGAAGCGATGTGGATAATTACGAACTGGTGCTCAAGGACAATGAGATCACCATGAAAACCAAGTTGAAGGATCTAACGGCTAAGGATATTTCCGTAACCCTGCCTTCCGATCTTACTTACGACGGTAACGCAAAAACCGTTACGGTTGCACCCAACGCCGGCGTGGACTGCGGCTCCCTCTGGGTGGAATATTACAACGATAAAGGCGAGCTTTTGGACGGCTATCCGCGTGACGCCGGCGACTACACCTTTAAGGTGAAGGCAAACGCAAACAGCGTTTATAATGAAGCGGAGCTTTCTTCGTACAATTGGAAGTTCACCATTAAAAGACGGAGTCTTGCGGCTTACGATCTGACCTTCGGCAAGATCGACAAGTGCATTTTCAATGTAAACGGCGCAACACCGGATCTTTCCCTCACAGTGAAAGCCACCGGTGAACAGCTGATAAGGGATAAGGATTACACGCTCAGCTATGAAAACAACAAAAAAGAGGGCTATGCAACCGTCAAGTATCAGCTGATCGGCAACTATGCAGGTATCGGCAGCACTTCCTTCTATATTAGCTACGGCAGCGTGAAAGACACCATGTTCTCCGCCTCTTTGGAGAGCAAGAATGACTACTACAACGACGATGTTACACTGTATGCAACCGAGGGCTATAAGATCGGTGCAGACGATCATACTTTCTCAGACAGCGTTACATTTACAGAGGAAATCTCCACCTACTACGGCCGTTTCTACGTGAAGGCCGCAAACGGTGACGTCTATCGGGGCTACTACGGCATTGATAAGACAAAGCCCAATGTTACAATCTCCTTTAAGCAGAACGTGTTCAAAACCTTCCTTAATAAGATCAGCTTTGGACTGTTCTATAAAAATGAGCAGGTGGATGTAGAGATCACTGCTACAGATTCTATCAGCGGTACAGACAAATATTACTATCAGCTGGTAAAGACCCAGGACGAATACGACGAAAACGGCACCTGGACACGCGGCGATAAGCTGTATCTGCGTGATAAAATGACCTTTATCGTTTATGCAAAGGTTGTGGATAAGGCCGGCAACGCCGCCATCATCAATTCCGACGGTGCAGTGATCTATGCCGACAGCAGCTTTACAAAGAGAAGCGCAATTTTTGAAAAGAATGTGGAAAATGCGGCCGATGTTGAGCTTTCCATCTCTTTCAAGGGCAACACGATAAAATCGGTGAAAAACGGCGAGAAATTGCTGACGCTTGGCACGGATTACACCGTATCGGACACCGGAATTACCTTTAAAAAGGATTATTTAAACAAATTTGCGGCCGGTAATAATATTCAGGCCTTCACAGTTGCGTTCAATCCGCAGGGCATTGAAACCGACAAGGTTTCCATAGAAGATACCTGCAATATCAAGATCATGGACACCACGCACCGGCATTCACCCGTGCATCACAACGGCAAGGCGGCCACCTGTCTTGCGGACGGTACTTTGGAATACTGGACCTGCGCCGGCTGCGACAAGCTGTTTTCGGACGGCGATTGCAAGAACGAGATCACTTCAACCGTGATTCCGAAGATTGCACACAAAAATGCGCAAAAGACCGACCCGAAATCCGAAACCTGCACCGAAAAGGGCAACCGCGCTTATTATCACTGCCCCGACTGCGGCAAGTATTTCGCCGAAAAGGACGGCGCTTTAGATCCGAATGACAGCTATAACAACGCAAAATCT
>CADAVL010000084.1 GCA_902791335.1 Oscillospiraceae bacterium | reverse complement strand
AAACACCGCTGAAACCCTGGGGCGCCTTTGGGCGCCCCAGGGTTTCGCCGAAGGCGGCGGCGCGCGGGGAAACTGCCGGTTTTCTCTCGGCTGGTTTCAAATCTCCGAAGCGAAGAATTGTACATTTATACAGCCTGTCGTTTTCTGAAAATTCCGTATATAACGAACCCCCGAAAAAGCTTGGCTTTTTCGGGGGTTCGTTTACGGTGGAACGAATTCTGTTAAATCCTTCGTGCTGCGGTTCTCGGCTTGCCGCATTGGTTTAGGCAAACACCTACCACTCGTCGCCGATGTCATTGTCGGCCGTGCCGACGTTTGAGGCAAATCCGCCGTTTGTGCCGGACAGTGCCTCCGATAAAAACGCTTCACCAAAGGTTTCTATCAATTCCGCCACGGGCTTTTTGTAGCTTTTTTTCATCTTCTCGTCACCCTCACTTTCGGCAGATGTCGGCCGACGGGGTCATGAAGCGCGGATAGCCGTTTACATCCCAGTATACACGCTGAATAAACACGTTTCTGCCATTCCATGCCGAGCCGATGATTTCGGTTGACTGCATATGTGCATGGTAAACGATATAGGTGACGTCGTGGCCGTTTTCATGCAAGGTCAGGAACGAGTTGTGACCCGGACCAAACACGGAATCGGTTTTTTGCACCACCGGCTGATCGCCCACGCGCGTCCAGGAATCGGGGTTCAAAGGATCGTCACCGGTCAGCTCCAGAAGACCGATACAGTAGTAGTCGGACTGGCTGTCGGAAGCAGAGAAGGTCATGAACACGCGGTCGTTGTGATAAAGCATAGCGGGACCTTCCACCAAAGAATAGATCTGTTTTTCCCAGTCGTATTTCGGGGTGAGGAAGGACACAAGATCGCCTGTAAGTTTGGTCGGCGATTCCATTAAGCCGATCTTCATGCAACCCTGCTCCGAGTAGATAAAGTACTGCTTGCCCTTATAATTCATCACCGTGCCATCAATGCTCAATTGTGCGGTGGATTCGTAATCCATTAAGGTAACGGTGGACTCGAAGCCGTCCTTGAGATACTGTGTTTTGCTTCTTACCGCGGCCATTTTGTGCTTGGAACCGTTGCCGTATTCGGGCGCTGAATAAATGTACCAATAGCCGTCGTTCATTTTATGAATTTCCGGTGCAAAGAAGTTTTTATAAACGTCGCCGTCATCATTTGTGTTGACAACCTGATAGTTGCCGTCGGCATAAGCGGTGGCAAGACCGGAAAGGGTATCGCTCCATACCACATGAAGACCGCCGTCTTTATTGTAGGCCTGATAATACACGCCGTCCTCCATTGCGAAGAACGGGTCGGCAACATTGCCGCTGGCCGTGGGGATAATGGGGTTTGTGAGTGTTTTTTCAAAATCTTCGTACATCACGTTACTGTATAATTCCTCTCCGTCTTCAAACACAACATAGGCCTGAGCTGCTCTGCGCACGGCATTCTTTGTGGTGGGGATATTTTTAAGCGTTGCCATGAAGTCTGAGTTTACTGCGGTTTTCACGGCAGCTTTGGCGGCACGGCAGTCTTTTTCTAAAAGATAAGCGTCTGTCCAAGGGTTATCGCCGAGCTTTTCGTACGACGTTCCGCTGACAAACCGCACGCCGGCCTCGGCCACGGTCTTACCGTTCGGATTGCTGACGTGTGCAAGCACCGTGAGAGAATCGGCGTCGGCCGCTTTTTTGACAATCGAAACCGAAGCGGCGTTTTGCGACGCGGTGGCAAGCGCTTTTACGGTCATATCGTCAAAAACATACAGCGTGACATTCTTGCCGTGCGCGTATTCCGCGTTGTTCACCGTCCACAACGCGGCGTTTTCGTCGGACAGCGCAAGTCTTGCGTCAAAGCCGTAAGTGTCGGTGGCCGTATTATTGTCGGTTTTGGTTACCGAAACGGTGTATTTCAAAGAGTCGTCTGCGGTGTAAAGCGCCTTAAAGGTGACATCTTCGTTGATGGGTTCCGTTACATCGTGATCCCAAATCTGAAGTTCATTTTTGTCCAGAAGCCTTGTATGGCCGTACAGCTCCGGCACCTTGATTGATGCCGCGTAAATATTGGACGCTTTTAAGGTTTCACCCGGGGTGACATAAGCGGTGTAAACGGTGTTTCCTGCGTGATCCGCAAAGTCTACACGGTAGCTTAACGTCGTTTTATAACGGGCGGTCACGGTGTGCGGATCGCCGTCTTTGATGGTATACTGGAACTGGAGCTCTTCGGAAAGCAGGGTATCGCCCTCATACCAGCCGTCAAAGGCGTAATAGTTTTCGCCGTCGCGTGTGGCCTGTTCTTTTGCAATGAGGGTGATCTTTGCACCGACGCCATAGTTGCCGTTGGTATCAGTGGTGCCGGAAAGCTCGCCCTTGGATACCGCGTCCACGCAGTCGGAGGTGACGGTGACGGTGGAGCCGTCGATCACGGTGCCGAACTCACCGAATACATCGAAGTGATACATTCTTGTGTAGCAGTTGCTTTCATCGGTGGTTCTACCGATAAAGCTCGGCTGAATGCCGCAGAGAATTCGAACAGAGGCCCACGCGGCGTTTTCCGCTTCTTCGAGGTCTACAATGCTGTAGGTGCCTCTTGTATAGTAATCAATGGTTTTGGCGGTGTCGGAGAACAGCTCGGCGCGGCTGTCTGCAAAGGACACCTGCAGGTGATAGGGAGACCACTGCAGATTTCTGTGGCCGTAAATTGCGAATTTCGTAATTTTTGAAGCGATCGGCAGCTTGTAATCGAGCTGCATATAATTGTCGTATTCGTCCTTTAAAGAAAGAATCTTTCCGTTTGTATCACGGTCGCCGGTATAGAAAATTCTTCCGTTGTTCACGGTAACGTCGGTAAAGCTGCAACCGTCACCATCATAAGCGGTCAGTTCTTTTGGAACCACATAGCCCGATTCGCCCTGCGTGCCCTTTCTCCAGCTGCCGCCAATGGACGGAATGTTGGAAAGCAAGCTGTTGGCTCTGGAAAGCGGACTTAAAGCTTTGTCGTAGCCTCTGGCGCTGGTGACGGTATCTACATCGTCAAGAGTACCTACAGTGACCGAGAAACCGTCGTTAAAGGAATAAACGTTGAACTCCGAAAGGCGAAGCACGTCGGTTTCGGCGCTATTCAAGGTGGCGTCGGTCACCTTCATGCCGACATAGCGCGCCGAAAGGGTGTTGTCGCCGCTTTTTTCGAAGCTTGCCACCTGCCGCAGAGAGGAGAACGCCGTGCCGTCGTCCTCATACACCTCATTTTCTGCGGTATATAAGGTGTTAAGATCGTTTGACGCATAGACCGCGTATTTTCCTAAGCGGTAGCTTTCGGTCAGGCTTTGAATCACGGCAATATTTTTGATTGCGGTGGTCTTTTTAAGGTCGTAAGTAATGGTGGCATATTCGCCGGCTGCCATTTCGCGACCGGTGAATTCAATGGCGGTGGATTCGTCGTGCAGATAACGTGCGTCTGCCGAAGAATCGGTGATTTCCGTGCCGTTAGCCGCATAATACTGCACGGTGGGGTCAGTCTTTTGCGGTGCGGAATCGGCAAAATCGAAATAACCGGAAATCGGTGTATCGCGGCTGACGACCTCGTTGCGAACGAAGCTGCCGTACACCAAAAACTGGCTTAAGCGAACGTCGATATACCAGGGGCCGGAGAACCAGTATGCAGGAATGGCGGTGCCGTTGGCATATTTATTGGGCACCGGGTTGATCACGCGCAGCACCACGTAGCGCGCAATGCATTTTTTGCCGGAAATGGAGAATACCTGCTGAATGGTATTGTTGGTGTTATAGAAGTCAATCAACAGATTCTCCTCGCTCACGGCGTTTTCAGCTTTACCGGGTTCAAAATAATTGCTTGCATAAAGCTTATAGTGCCCGGTAGCAAGGCCGCCGTCAGTCGAGCCGTTCAGTACGCCGATCCTTGAAATATCATAGTAGGCGCCGAGGTCGTAAACATAGTCGGCAAAGGCGCGTGTACCGTCGATATAGGCTTCCTTTTTGGAACAGTCGTTAAAGATCGTTAAGCCGTGGTTATCGGCATTAAAGGTGGTGGAATTATAAAGAAAATCCACATTTTTAGAGGTAGCGCCGTATTTCCAGCTTTCTGTTTCTGACGTGCGCGAGGCGGCATACTGCTTTAAGGAAACGCCCTCCCTGATTGCGCCGTCGGCCGAAATGCTCTGGCTGTTGTTTTCAAGTGTAAGATCCACAAACTGCTCCAAATCTTCGGCGTCGGCCTTGGTGCCGTAGGCGCGGAATTCAGCAAGACGAACATCAAGAAAGTAGCCTGGCATGGTTTTATAGTCTTCAACCCAGGTCTTGCGTGTTTCGGAATTCGGGTTTAAAATCCGCAGGCAGACATACCGTGCGACCAGCTTTTCACCCTCGTTGACGCGGAACGTCTGGGTGCGCACCGGGTTGCCGCCGTTGCTGTCGTTTACATAGCTTATCAAAAGCTCGTTATCGGTAAAATTGTCCTTGCCCTTTTGCGCGTCGTAACGGCTTGCGGCGTAAATATTATAAGAACCGGGGTTTAAATTGCCCTCGTGGCCGCCGACCACGTTGATTGCGGACAGATCGTAATAATCGCCAAGATCCAGAATATAATCCACAAACATACGGCTGCCGTCGAGGTAAACCATTTGATTGTCGTTGTCAACGCAGGCGGATAAATAGGTAACGCCGTGGTTCTCCGTCTGGGCTGCGCTGCCGTCAATCAGTATATTCCAATTTGCATAGCTTGACGGATTTGCGACGGACGCATAACTCCATGCACCGCTTGTAAGATTTTTTTCAGCTCTTTGCACAAAGGGCGCAACCCCCTCGGTGATGGCCGCGGCGCCAATCTGCTCGGTTGTGGGAATAATGCTCGTGTTCGCGTTTGAAGCGGTGCTGGAAAGGCTCGCGTCCAACGTCAGCTTCTGCGTACTTTCGGCCTCGGTTCCAATGACCGGAAACGCCGAAGTAAGCATCAA
This sequence comes from Oscillospiraceae bacterium, assembly GCA_902791335.1. GTDB lineage: Bacteria > Bacillota > Clostridia > Oscillospirales > Acutalibacteraceae > UMGS1532. Next base: position 4,062 of record CADAVL010000084.1, on the reverse strand, counting down.
AACGCTCAAAAGAATGCTCAAGAGTTTTTTTGCTTTCATTTTTGTTTTCTCCTTTTTGGACAATTTAAAAAATCTTGGTAATTTGGACCGGATGAATTGTTTATTCTTCTTGTTTTGGCAACACATTTGAGTGAATATACCGTTTTTTCTCCGGCAGGCCGCGAATGGAATCGCGGTATTGCTGAGGCGTTAGGCCGGTTTCACGCCGAAAGAGATTCACGGCGTATTTATAGTTTGAAAAGCCGCAGGTCGCAGAAAGATTTTTTAAAGGTGCGCGCGGATATTCCTCAATGTGATTCTTTAACAGTTCTACCTTTGAAGAGATCAGAAACTGTTTGGGACTAACGCCCTTTCTTTTGAAAAATTCATCGCGGAAGCTGCGTTCACTCATGCCGCACATCTGTGCAAAGTCGCCGATCTGCGCCTCTCCTCTGCAGGAGTCCTCCATAATGCCGATTACTTCATCGAACCGATCCTTATATGCGTGATAGCCGTTGGCCCTTTCAAAAGCCAGACCGATCTCGCACAAAAGCTCCAACATATAGACCGATGAAAAGTGCAGATTTTGCGTACCGAGCTTTAAAGAAAAGATGATCTTGTGAAAAAGCTCGCCGAGATCTTTTTGATCCCCGACATAAAAGCTCTGTTTTGGCGGTATTTTAAAATCCGACAACGGAAGTCCCAGGGTAAAATGAACAAAGTAATACCGACTGCCCTCGGGGTTTTCCATTTTATAAGGAACCGAATCGGGTACAACGGCAACTTCCCCTGCCGTTACTTCCATTGGTTTTTGACCCTTTATGGTAATCTTTACACTGCCAACCGTAACGTACAAAAGCATGGTGTCGAACCAGCCCAAAGCGCGCTCTAAATGATCCTGCTTTCCGTCAAGGCAGCTGCCGCAGCTTGTAACGCAGCAAAGCTTGCCAAGGTCTGTTTTTAAAAAGGACGACCGCTCCTCGTGAAGTATTTCCGCACAAAGTGTAATCATGGTATCCTCCGCTCGTCAGGGCCGCTCGCCCGGCTGTTTTCCCAAATATTGCGGTGTTTTACAGTTTTATTATACAGGAGTGCCGCTGTAATTCAAAGGGGTAGATTTTGGAATTTGAAACTTTTTTGTACCACTGTAACAAAAAGGCACACAAATATGTCATAATTTTGTGCGTTTTCATCACGGCACCGTCAAAGGCACCGTATAAACGGCAAGCTCCGTCAAATTCTCCAAATAGGAGCATGGAAAGTTGGGAACTCTCACAAAATTCTGAGGGTTTCTTGTGCGCGACATTGTTTTGTGATATGATAATACTATATGTTCATACGTTTACTTAAATCTTTCATATATCTTTGGAGGAAAACCATGAATAAGAAAAAATACGGTGGAATTCTGAGAACGCTTTTGAGCGGTTTATTGTGTTTTTGCTTAACGCTTTCGGTCTTTGCGGGGGCCGCTCCTTTCCGTTTTGACATTCGTGCGGCCGGCACCAACGACAATATAAAGGTTCAAGGGATTTCTTCTAATAAGAACGCCGAGCTTTTTGCTAACGTCAAAGGATCGATCGTGGCATCGCCTCCTACGGCAATCGGTCACTACAAGGAAAACGGCCAGTGGAAAGAAAAATCCGTGGGCGGCGATTTTTCAAAGCTTGCTGACAATGATATTGAATCGGGCGCGCATTATATGGCGAGTGCCTTTAAATTTGCCGATAAAGACGGCGAGGGCAACGCCGCGAAGTATTACACCGACGGCACGGAAAGATACCTTGATATTATTTATGATTTAGGAAAAGTACAATCGGTTTCAAATGTGATCGTATCGCACCATACCGCGGGCATTTTACGCACCGGCTCTTATCTTTTGTATGCGTCCGAGCAGTACGACAAGCTTTTTACAGACAGCGGACTTTTATACAAATGCTTTAATGAGATCGTGCAGATAAGGAGCCAGCTTTATACGTTCAGAAGCTTACGTGCGCGGTACGTTGCGCTGAGAATTTATAACCCCTACGGCACAGACAGTGAGAAAGAGCTGAAAGGCAACAGTGCAACAAAGGTTGCAGATAATGCCTACGTCCGCCTGTTCCAATTCAATGTTTACGGCGAAGAACCGATCCAGATCAAAAAATCGGTAATGTCTGCCGGCGAATTCAATAATATTGCAAAAAGCCGCAGCAGTCTGATTTTAAACAAGCAGGCGACCTCCGCTTATTTATATTTAAGCGGCAAAAAATACGATCTTGATGAAACAATTTACGAAACCGTTGACGGCAATCGGGTCAACACCGCCGCGGACCACCCCGGATTTTCTGTGCTGACCGACAATGGCGCGACGCTGGACGACGAGATCCGCGCAAAAAATACCACCCTTTCCTTTGTGGATAAATCCAAAAATTTGATTGACGATGAAAGTCGGCAGTACTGTCAGCTGAATTTCAAGCTGGACACCAACTCCACCGTTACCGGTGCCGTGCTTTACGGCCACCCCACGCCGGAGCTTTCCCCCTCGCACATTCGGGTGTCGGTAGCCCAGGCCGAAAATGAGCTTTTCACCGACAAAGCCGCCTACACCTCCGGCGACCTTTATACCAGTGATTTCAATTTCAGCGATATTACCTTTACAAGCGGCTGTCGCGGCAATTACTTTGGTGTAAGAATTATCTGCGGTGTATCGGAAAAAGCCGCAAAAGCCTACGCCTACGGCGATTTATACCTCAGAATGCGTGAAATTGCGGTTTACGGCGTTTACGGCTCCACGTTTCCAACCGTGGAACAGCTGAGTCTTATTCACATGGGAAACGGCGAAAAGATCACCCGTGCAGGAGAGGCAAAGATCTCCTTTGACGGTGTACCGGACAATAACGGAAACTATAGCCCCGGCGCGTCGGTGACCTTAAAGGCTAAGGTTTCTCTGCGCTACAGCGGCAAGCTTTACAGTTTTTTGAACTGGACGAATTCTTCGGGCAACATTGTTTCAAATGATGCGGTCTGCACGCTGAAACCCACAAAGAACGACACCTATTATGCCAATTACGGCAGCCCCAAAAAGCAGGTGAAATTCAGCTTTTCCGACCGTAACGGAAACATTGTCTACAGCACAAATGTGCCCTACGGCACTTATTTAACACGCGACCAATACGAAGCGGCAAACAACGCAGTTTTATGCGTGGCCGGCTACCAACGGCTGACTGCCGAGGTCTCCTTTGGCGCAAGAACGGCAACGATGCCGATGTGGAACGAAGATATTTACAACACCCCGGCCGATGAGCCGAGAACCTTTTATCCCTTATTTACACCGGAGGACGCCCTTTACACGGTGAGCTTTCAATCCGGTGCACAAAAGGAGCGCTTTGATACAAGACTTCAGTTTTCGGGCAACAGCGGCGGATACTGGACGGTCAACGGCGACGAATGGGGTCAGAGTGAAACGCTGACATTGTTTGTTTTCGGCGACATGGAAATTGAAAACCGGATGGGCAGTACCACAAATTATATTGCGCTCAACAAAACCGCTTATATGCGCGACAACACGCTGGCAGTTTTTGCAAGGCTTTCGCTGCCGTCGGGCGCTGCTTTGACGGAATGCGGCGTATTGTTCCAAAACGGCGACTACCAAAAAACCGATGACTATAAAAACGGGCTTTATTTGAATCTCACGCTGAAAACAGCGCCGCTCAAAGCTTCGATGAAGCCGTCGGGCAACGATTTTATGGTGATGCTTGACGGTGTGCGCCGCAAGCATACGCGCGTGGGCCGCGCTTACGCCGTATATATGCTGAGCGGAAAAACCTACACCTGCTACAGCAAACCGCAAAGCTTTTTGATGCAGTAAAAATGCGAAGAAACCGCAAATACTGATTTAAGCTTTCTTCAACTAAAAATGAAAACGCTCCTTTTACAGTCAGGTTTCAAGTGAGGATCCGGCCGCAAAGGGGCGTTTTGTTTTTGGGGGTTCAAAATTTTTAAATGTCGGCAATAAAATCCCCGACTTTCAGAAAACCGCAGGCACTCGCGCGGCGCGCCCGCCGCCGAAGGCGGCGAAGGCGCCAATTCCCGGACGGCCGGAAC
>CADAVL010000083.1 GCA_902791335.1 Oscillospiraceae bacterium | reverse complement strand
ATATATCGAAGTCGCAGAGCGCCGTAATACTAACGTATTACAAGCGATAAGACAAGATAGATTGGAATTTTTCAAATGTCAGGCGTGACGAGTTCGACTCTCGTCAGCCTAACGCATGGCGCAAAAAAAGCAGGAAGTCCAAGATGACTTCCTGCTTAAAAAAATTCGGAATTTCAAAGCGGCTCTTAAATTTTTAATTTAATGAACCGAATTGAGAGAACGAACAGCGCCTGCGCGCTCAGAAAGCTCCTGGAATTTTACCGCGTGACGAAACATGTACATCATGCCGGGGCACATGCACATCATCATGGTGGTCATTCGTGCGGTAAATCCTACCATAAGGCTTTCTCCTTTCCTTAAAGAACGATTTTCTAAAAAACAATTTCGGTTTTGTTCGCCGTCATTTCTGCGTCAACCGCTCTTTGTTGATGTTCGTATTATAAAACGCAAAAGGGCGTTTGTCAACCTTTTTTTGCGAAAAAATCCTTAAACCTACCAATTTTGTATAGAAATACCAAACTTTCGGTTTTTGCGTGCTTATATTTGGCACATTTCGTATAATCGGCGCCAAAGAACACCGACGAATGGCAGATTTGTAACAAAATCGCCCAAAACGGCCGGATGATTTACGAATATAAAGCGCTTCGCTTGGTTGAAAAACCGGATAACTTGTGTTATGATATAGACAAAGTAATCAGAGTACAACGATTCCTGAAACAGAATATTTTCCCGTTTTGTTTGTCTCATCACTTGTAATACGGCAGTATTGCTGCGTTCTTCGACTTTCAAAACGGAAAAAATCTTCTTGTTTCAGGTCGAAGATTTTCGGCAAACAACGTCTTTTAACGGTGCGTCGGTGATCCATAGAATGCCGGCGTATTCTGATTGAAGGGCAATAAAACCTATATATTCACGCTGTTTCGCCGAAAAAACCATTGTACCCTGATTGTTTTATCTAGTCAAATTCTTGAAAGCTGGCGATTTTATGCAAAATTCAAAAATCAAATCCGTTGTTTTGGCTGCGCTTTTTGCGGCGCTGACCTGTGTGGTTACCATGTATCCGCAAATTCCCATTGCCGCAACCAACGGCTATGTTCACATGGGCGACGCATTGGTGCTGATCTCCGCCTGGCTTTTAGGACCTATATACGGCTCTTTGGCCGCCGGTATCGGCTCTGCAATGGCCGATCTTATCAGCGGCTATGCCCACTATGTGCCCGGCACCTTTGTAATCAAATTCGGCATTGCCCTAATTGCTTCACTTTGCTTTAAAGCCTTTAGAAAGGTACACTTAAACCGCACGTTAAGCTACATTTTTTCCGGCGTTTTGGGCGAGTTGTTTATGGTGCTCGGATATTTCCTTTATTCCTGGCTGTTGCTCGGAAACGGTGCGGCCGCCGCGATCAGCTCCGTTCCGTCCAACCTCGGTCAAGGCGCGTTCGGTGTTGTGGTGGGCGTGCTGATCATTCGGCTGTTGGTGCTGAATAAGGCTGTGGTTTCGTTCTTCCCGAATGCGAAGAACACGCAATAGACCGCAAGGCGACAAAGTGCAGCCGTAGAAGCATCCTTTGGCGGCATTGGCAGGGCTTTTAACGCCGTAAGCACTTTGTTCTTTTATGATGTAAGATTTAATAATAAAAATTTAATTTTTTTGGAGGACGCATTTTATGCGTATTGTAGTAAAGGTCGGCACGTCAACGCTGGCATATCAAAGCGGCAGACTGAATATTCGTCATATTGAGGCGCTCAGTAAAACGGTCAGCGATCTTAAAAACGCCGGACACGAAATTATCTTTGTTTCTTCGGGCGCCATCGGCATGGGCGTCGGAAAGCTGGGTCTTTCGGAAAGGCCCTCGGATATGCCCACAAAGCAGGCCGCAGCGGCGGTGGGGCAGTGCGAGCTGATGTATACCTATGATAAGCTGTTTTCCGAATATAATCACACCGTAGCACAAATACTGCTCACGGGCGAGGACATGGAAAACCCTGCACGGCACGAAAACTTCATCAACACCGTGCAGCGGCTTTTGCAATTGCAGGTATTGCCCATTGTCAATGAAAACGACACGGTTTCCACCTCGGAAATCGCCGTGGGCGACAACGACACCTTAGCGGCACTGGTGGCCGCCGGCGTAAAGGCAGAGCTTTTGATTTTGCTCACAGATATTGACGGACTTTATACCGCCGACCCCCATAAGGATCCGACAGCAAGGCTCATTCCCACTGTTTCTAAAATTACCGACGAGATCCGTGCGGTAGCCGGCGGCAACGGCTCAAAGCTTAGCACCGGCGGCATGGCAACCAAGCTGCAAGCGGCGGAAATTGCCACAAAAAGCGGTGCCGACATGGTGATCGCCAACGGCAGTGAACCGGAGCTTTTATACAGTATTGTTGAGGGGAAACCTGCGGGTACCCGTTTTTTAAAAAGCCAAAAGTGAAGGGGAGAAATTCATGATGACGACACAGCGAATTCTGCAATCGGCCGCCGAGGCACGCAGCAGTATGCTCACTTTGGATACCGCAAAAAAGAACGAGGCAATCATTCACATGGCGTCGGCGCTGAGAAACGCCGCAGATGATATTTTAAAGGCCAACAGCGAGGATATGGCGGCGGCCGCAGGAACGATTTCCGATGTTATGCTGGATCGCCTGCGCCTGACCCCTCAGCGGATTGAAGAAATGGCAAAGGGCATTTTAGCGGTTGCCGCACTGCCCGATCCTGTCGGTCGGGTGCTGAGCGAAACCGTGCCGAAAAACGGCCTTTTAATTAAAAAGGTATCCGTGCCGCTCGGCGTGGTGGCCATTATTTATGAGAGCCGCCCCAATGTAACTTCGGACGCGGCGGTGCTGGCCTTTAAAAGCGGCAATGTTTCGGTGTTAAGAAGCGGCAAGGAGGCTTTTCGCTCCGCCAAGGCCATTGTCACGGCGCTAAGGCAGGGGCTTGCGGCATCGCGATTGCCGGAAAATTACATTAATTTAATTGAAGATACCACCCGCGCTTCGGCCAATGAGCTGATGAATGCGGTGGGATTTGTGGACCTTTTGATTCCGCGCGGCGGCAAAGGGCTCATCACCGCCTGCGTTGAAAATGCGCGCGTTCCCTGCATTGAAACCGGCACGGGTATTTGCCATATTTATGTGGACGCGTCCGCCGATATCGACATGGCGCTGAATATTATCGACAATGCCAAAACCTCCCGTCCGTCGGTCTGCAACGCCGCTGAAGTGCTGTTGGTACACTCCGCAGTGGCCGAAAAGCTGCTGCCGGCACTTTCAAAGCGTTTTGAAGAAGACCGCATGAAAAAAGGCCTTTGCCCTGTGGAATTAAGAGTGTCAAAACGTGCGGCCGCTTTGATTGACGGAACACCGGCCGGCGAACAGGATTTTGATACGGAATTTTTGGATTATTGCATGGCGGTGGATATTGTGGACAGCGTGGAGGAGGCGATCCGCCACATCAACAAACATTCCACCGGACACAGTGAATGCATTGTTACCAAAAATCGGGAGAACGCGGCACTTTTCACAAAAATGATCGACAGCGCGGCGGTTTATGTCAACGCCTCTACAAGATTTACCGACGGCGGTGAGTTCGGCCTCGGCTGCGAAATGGGAATCTCCACCGGCAAGCTGCATGCACGCGGCCCAATGGGGCTTTTTGAGCTGAACACTTATAAGTATATTATCAAAGGCAACGGACAGATTCGCTGAGTATTTTTTCAAAAACTCAAGGTTTATCCAAAGACGGAGAACCGTCCGCTGCGTGAGGAAGACTTCCGCGTCAACGTGTTTTTTAGCGCTCAAAGAAGCGTTTTTTATAGCAGGCTTTTATGAAAGCAAGCCTTTTTTAAAAGGCTCGGCATTTTTAAAAGTTACGAAAGGACAGAAAACTATGAGCATTTTCGGATTTATCGGGTGCGGCAACATGGGCGGCGCACTTTGCCGTGCTGTCGGCAGTACCGGCATAAAGGGCGATCGGCTTTTGCTGTCGGATCACTCACGCAATAAAGCAGAGGAGCTGGCGGCCGCCACCGACGGCAGGGTTTCGGACAATCTTACGGTAGCAAGCCGCTCTAATTATCTCTTTTTGGGTGTAAAGCCGCAGGTCTTGCCAAAGGTTTTAGAAGAAATTGCCCCCACGATAAAGGCGCGCACCGATGTCACGGTGGTTTCTATGGCGGCCGGCGTTTCTATTGAAACGATCGCGTCGTTTTTAGGTGAAGTACCCATCATCCGCATCATGCCCAACACGCCGGTATCGGTCGGTAAGGGTACGGTGCTGTATGCGACCAAAAATGCGTCAGAAGCGCAGGTGAGCGACTTTTTAACGGCGCTTCAGAATGCCGGCAGCTTACTGCCGTTGGAAGAGCGCCTGATTGATGCCGGCTGTGCGCTTTCGGGCTGTGGTCCTGCGTTTGTATACATGTTTATTGAAGCGCTGTCCGACGGTGCGGTAAACTGCGGTCTTTCGCGCAGTGACGCACTCAAAATGGCGGCCGAAACCGTGCGAGGTGCGGCGGAAATGGTGCTTAAAACCAGCGAACACCCCGGCGTTTTAAAGGATCGGGTGTGCAGCCCTGCCGGCAGTACCATTGCAGGCGTGGAAGCACTCGAAAAGGACAACTTCCGCTATGCCGCCATGCACGCAGTAGGCGAGGCTTTTCGCCGCACAAAAGAGCTTGGCTGAGGAATAAAAAGCGGCATTTTTAAAACCGCGCCACCTTCAAAAAACGCAGTAGAAAAGCTACGGCAGGAGAAGCGTTCAAAGGGCTTTCGTGCCTTACTTTCGGCGCCCCAAAAAAATTTTGTCGGCTCGGCCTTTTTGCAAAATTTTTAAAAAAAACGTATTTGCTTTAAAAAACAAAATCTTAAAAAACGGAGTGAGAAACCATGAAAGTAACCGAAACAATCGAATATTTAAAGGGATATGACCCGGAGATCGGCGCGGCGATCGAAGACGAATTCAACCGCCAACAACAGTGCATTGAGCTGATTGCCTCTGAAAATTTTGCCTCCAAAGCCGTGATGGCGGCCATGGGCACGGTGCTGACCAATAAATACGCTGAGGGCTATCCCGGCAAGCGCTATTACGGCGGCTGTCAGTATGTGGACGTGGTGGAGGAGCTTGCAAGGCAAAGAGCCTGCAAGCTGTTCGGCGCAGAGCACGCCAATGTTCAGCCGCATTCCGGTGCACAGGCCAATCTCGCCGTTTATTTTGCCCTTTTGCAGCCCGGCGATACCGTGCTTGGTATGAGCCTTGCACACGGCGGCCACCTGACCCACGGCAGTCCCGTGAACATTTCGGGAAAATATTTCAATTTTGTGCCCTACGGTGTGGACGCAAAAACGGGCAGAATAGATTATGACGCACTGGAAAAGCTGGCAAAGGAGCACAAGCCGAAGCTGATCGTTGCCGGTGCTTCGGCCTATCCGCGCGTGATCGACTTTGAAAAGATCGGTGCGATCGCAAAATCCGTCGGGGCGCTTTTCATGGTGGATATGGCGCACATTGCCGGCCTTGTTGCGGCCAGACTGCACCCGTCGCCCGTACCGTATGCCGACGTTGTTACCACCACCACGCACAAAACACTCCGCGGCCCGCGCGGCGGCATGATTCTTTGCCGTGAAGCGCTCGCAAAGGATATTGATAAGGCGATCTTCCCCGGCATTCAGGGCGGTCCGTTGGAGCATATCATTGCCGCAAAGGCGGTCTGCTTAAAAGAGGCACTCAGCGACGACTTCAAGAAATATCAGCAAAATGTAATCAACAATGCCAAAGCCTTCGAGAAAGGCCTTTTGGAAGAGGGCTTCGACCTGGTTTCGGGCGGTACGGACAACCACCTGCTGCTCTTGGATCTCCGTTCCATGAATTTGACCGGAAAGGAAATGGAGCACCGTTTGGACGAGGTGAACATCACTGCCAACAAAAACGCCATTCCCGACGATCCGCAAAAGCCGTTTGTGACCAGCGGTATTCGTGTGGGTACGCCGGCGGTAACAACCCGCGGCTTAGAAGCGGAAGATATGCTGGAAGTTGCAAAACTTATGAAGCGCTGCGCTGTGGATTTTGAAAACGACCGCGAGGAGATTCGCGCCGCCGTGGCCGAAATTTGCCGCAAATATCCTTTGTATGCCGATTGAGCGTGACCGGGTTTTGTGCCTGTTCGTCCGTTTTGATTGCATGCGACGGGGTTCTTCGCTCGTCAATCCATTTTGATTGCGCGCGACTGTGTTTTGCGCTGTCCGCCAATTTTGATTGCGTATGACGGCGTTCTTCGCCCGGTCGCCTATGCGGATCGAATATCAAGAAATATCGAGGTATTTTTAACATGAATCTGAAATTATTAAAGCTTTTGAATAAAAACTGCCGCCGCTCCAACCGCGAGATCGCCGTGATGACCGGCAGAACCGAGCAGGAGATCGACGAAAGCATTGAAAAGTTGGAAAAGGACGGCGTGATCCGCGGCTATAAAGCGGTGATCGACTGGGAGCGTTTAGACAACACCTATGTTTCGGCCATTATTGAGCTGACGGTCACCCCAAAAGCCGGTGCAGGCTTTGAGGAGGTCGCCAAAAAGGTGATGAAATATCCCGAAGTGGAAAGCGTGTATCTGATGTCGGGCGCTTACGACCTCAATGTGGTTGTAAAGGGCAAGACCTTTCAGGAGGTCGCCATGTTTGTGGCAAAGGAGCTGTCCACACTGGAAAATGTTACCTCCACCACCACGCATTTCGTTTTAAGACGGTACAAGGAACTGGACGTTGAGCTGTTCGACGAAAAAAGCGATGACAGAGGGAGCTACTCATTTTGATAGATTATAATAAAGTATTAAACCCCTCGGTGGTGCAGTTAAAGCCGTCGGGCATTCGCCGCTTTTTCGATATTGCCGAAACCATGGAGGACGTGGTCTCTTTGGGTGTCGGCGAGCCGGATTTTTCCACACCGTGGCAAATTCGCAAGGAGGGCATCACGGCGCTGGAGCAAAGCCACACGCGCTACACCGCTAACCGCGGACTGATGAAACTGCGTACCACCATTGCGAATTATATTGGTCGCAAGTACGACCTACATTATCGCCCCGAAACTGAAATTTTAGTCACGGTGGGCGGCAGTGAGGCCATTGATATGGCCATTCGTTCGGTGGTGTCGGAGGGTGACGAGGTCATCATTCCGCAGCCGAGCTATGTCTGCTACGAGCCGATCACCAAGCTTGCCGGCGGCACACCGGTGATTGTGGAAACCAAAGCGGAGGATCGCTTTAAATTAACGCCCGAAGCGCTCAAAGTAGCCATTACACCAAAAACCAAGGCGCTCATTTTGCCGTATCCCTGCAATCCCACGGGCGCAATTATGGAGCGCGACGACCTTTTGGCGATTGCCGAGGTCTTGAAGGACACCGATATTTTGGTGATCTCCGACGAAATCTATTCCGAGCTGACCTTTGGCAAAAACAGCCACGTTTCGTTTGGCGCACTGCCCGGTATGGCCGAGCGCACCATTGTGATCAACGGCTTTTCCAAAGCCTTTTCCATGACCGGCTGGCGTTTGGGCTACGCCTGCGGTCCGGCGCCGCTCATTAAACAGATCACCAAAATTCACCAGTACGCCATTATGTGCGCGCCCACCATGTCGCAATATGCGGCCATTGCAGCCATGACTGCCTGCGATGATGTGGTGGAAAAAATGCTGGAGGAATACGATATGCGCCGCCGCATGATCGTGGCCGGTTTCAACGATTTAGGACTGCATTGCCACGAACCGCTCGGTGCATTTTATGCCTTTCCGTCCATTAAAAGCACCGGACTCAGCAGTGAGGAATTCTGCGAAAAACTCCTTTATTCAAAGCACGTTGCCATTGTTCCCGGCACGGCGTTCGGCGATTCGGGCGAGGGCTTTGTCCGCGCGTCCTATTGCTATTCCACCGACCACATAAAAAAAGCTTTGCAGCGTATCGGCGAATTTTTGCAGGAGCTGTAAAACAAAAAAATTCCAAATTCCGGCGCAATCGGCACGATGCGTGCTTGTGACCTTTTAGGACGAATTAAAACAGAACTGCCGCTGTTCCTTTAAACGAGGGAACGGCGGTTTCTGATTTATTATAACAGATGATCCGATAGCTTTCAAATCATTCACAGGTGACTGCTTGTGGTATTATAAAAAGCGGCGGAATTTTTAAAACGCTATGTCAACCGGCGGTTGCAGAAAAAGCAACCAGAAGTTGGTTGACGGCACGGCGTTCGGTTAATATAATGAAAATACAAGGTATGCATACTCGAAAAGAAAACTTGATCGACGGGTTTGCAATCATGCACGTTGGTCTGAAAACTAAAAAATATTTAAAAGGGAAGTGGTTTTGTGGCGATCAGCGACGCGCTCATTAAAATCAGAAGAAACGCAAAGCTTTCGCAAGAGGAGTTCGCTCATGTATTCGGTGTGACTCGTCAGGCGGTGCAAAAGTGGGAGAATGGAACGGCGATTCCGGAAATTACCAAGCTTGTTGAAATTTCCAAAAGCTACGGCATTTCTTTAGACGCAATTCTTTTAAATCAGGACAGCCGCACGGTGGAGAAAAACAGCTACCACAGAGAGCTGAAACCGATGTACACTGACATTCACGCCTGGGAGTTTTATGCAAGTGCTGCCGATACAGAATACAAGCAGTGTCTGGACGAGGGGTTGGATGTTTCGCAGTATGCCAACCTTTTTGCCGCGGTGAACGCACTGCCGAACGGCGAGATCAAAAAGGATTTGGGCGACGTGCTCTTTAAAATTGTCACAAACGCTCAAATGAGGCCGGATTACCGCTATTCGGAGCCGTCGGACCTTAAAGGCATTCAAGCGCTTAGAAAAAATCCTGCCAAAAAGAAAAAGGTGGACAACAAAAAAGCGCTCGAAAGCAAAATTGAGGGGGCATGGATCGGCCGCGTCATCGGCTGTATGCTCGGTACTTCGATCGAGGGCATTCACACGAACGAATTACTGACGCTTTTGAAAAAGACCGGCAATTATCCGCTGCACCGCTTTCTTTTGCGCGCCGATTTTAACGACGAAAT
>CADAVL010000082.1 GCA_902791335.1 Oscillospiraceae bacterium | reverse complement strand
TTCCGGCTGGCGGCGCGGCTCTGGCCGGTTTTTCCCTTGACCGACTCTTTCTTGATCGGCTCACTATCAGCCGGTTCACTCTTAGCTGGATCCTTCTTGACAGGATTCCTCTTTGTCGGCTCATTCTTCGTCGGTTGGAACCTCCACGCCGCCGCTTTACCGGCTGCTGTACCTTATTATATTATTGTATTATAGAAAAGCCGCCCAAAACGGAACCGCCGAAAAACGGCTTTTAAAAGAACCGCCAAAAATCCGCTTTCAGCTTTCAAAAGACCGCGGGAATTACACCGCGGCCGAGCAATAAAATGGAAAATACAATTAAAAATGCGGAGATTCCCCACAAAAGCCATTCACATTTAAAAAATAGCGAAGCCCCATTTTTACGCTTTTGATGTTTTTGGTGTTTTTTTACTTTCAGTGCTGTTTGTGTGGTTCATGAATCCTGCTCCTTTGCTTTTATAAAAAATATAAAAGCGCTCCAACCTCGCGTACATCTTCTAAGACCTAACGATGCACGCTGTGAGCGCTTTTTTTAAAATAGCTTTGTTACCCGGTGGCAACCATAATTAAATTATTGCATTCTTTATGCTGCCGCATAGAATTACGGATTGAAAATTATTCGATGCCGTGCTGATAATCAAAATCGCAGTGCTTTAAGAATTCGCGTGCCATTAAAGTTGCGCCGATCTGGTTCGGATGCACGCGATCCCACGCAATATAGCTTGAATGGCGGATTTTGCAGTAGTCTTCATACATTTTTTGAAAATCCACAAAGATACAACCGTATTTTTCCGAAAGCTCGCGGCAGACAGCCCCGTATTCGTCCATGCGATGGCGCATCATGTCGTCGCGGTTCGGCTCCATATAATAAGGAGAAAGAATGAAAACACCTTTTGTGGACGTTTGTACCTTTTCAATCATCTTTGTAAGGTTTTTGCGGTATTCGTTCAGTGGAACGGCCACGTCGGGCTGCGCCGGAGAGTCGAACTGGCGCCAAACGTCGTTAATACCAATACAAATGGATACCCAGTCGGGATTTAAGTTTACCACGTCGCGGTCGAAACGCGCCAAAAGGTCGCGGCTGGTGTTGCCGGAAATACCGGAGTTGGTAACGCGGACTTTGACCTCCGGATAATAAACGGCAAGCATATTTTCAATTACGCGGACATAGCTGCGACCGACATTGTCAAAAAGGCCTTCGCCCACCGGCTGGGCGCTGCCCATATCGGTAACGGAATCCCCGGCAAAAACGATGCGGTCCATATTTTTGAATATCATAGCTAAAACTTCCCTTTAATATAGGTAGGCTTAAAAAATTTTCCCGTCTGCCTATAAAAGAATTTGTAACAACTGCATTGTAGCACAGCAAAAAGGCGCTTGTCAATAGGCAAAAAAGCGTGTGCGCGGTGTTTTTTGTTTTGGGTTTGGTGCTTTCTTAAAAGGTACGCCGCGCGCCGCAATTTTTGAAAGCACCGCTTTCAAAAATTGCGGCCGCAGGCAAAAAGCCGCCGAACCTTCTTTCGGCCTCCCCGCAAAACTTCACCGCCCGGGCGGTTTTGCGCCGTACAAGCTTTCGCATTCGGCTTTTTGCCCACGGCCGCCACTTTTCGGCACCACCCAAACAGCGCTCCCACTTTCGCGCACCTCACTATGCCGGTGCTCAGATTGTATTCCTGTCACCGTTTTGAGTTGCACTTTGGTTGCTTTCAATCAGCGCCAGCGTTCCCAACGTGTCGCCCAGCTGGGAAAACAAAATGGACAAAAGCCCCAAACAGTCGGCGCTGACGCATTCGGCAATGGCGTTTGCCAGGGCGGTTACCAAATATGTAATTTCAATGCTGTTCATTTTTTTGCTCACCGTATTATTATATGAAAACGGACGCGCACTTTGTGAAAGCAATAATATCCATAAACAGCAATAAAATATATAATGCAAAAATGGAGTTTGTATTTATTTTGGGTGGATTTTTGTACTTATTTTAGATTGGTCGTGAAACTGCACAAACCGCTTTCGCCCTTGTTGTGCAGGTGTCCAAAAGTTTTTTTCATCTGTTGCACGGACCGGTGTCGGGCGTTATAATTTAAATGAAAAATTTTATTAGGAGGTTCCCGCATATGTACAAGAAAATCCTTAGCATTGCGCTCAGTCTGTGCATGATTTTGTCTGTTACATCCGGTGCGCTCACCGCGTTTGCCTATACCGGCGATAAAGCAACCGGTAAAAAGACAGTGACCAATGTCACCGTTGTAAACGAAGACAAAACCGTTTCGCAGTCTGACGAAAGCGTCGTATCGCTGAAATATTACAGCGCATACAACGCGGCTCAGGCAGGTGATTCGTTAAAAACGCTGCTGGGCGTTTCCACTGACAATCTTGCCAGCCTCGATAAGATGACGGCGATGTTCTACAAAACTGCCGATACTTCTTATCAGAAGTCTACGGCGATCAGCAATCCTGCAAGACTGTTCAACGATTCGCTGGGCCACACTTTGACTGACAGAGACAATTATTCTGACGTCTGCACCGAAAGAAACAGCAGTCCCATGCAGTATCAGGACAACAACCGTAAATGGAATCCGATTACCGACGGCAGCGTTACTTTAAATCTTATTTTCGATTTAAAAGACATTTATGACATCTCCAACCTGGCATTAAGCTTTAACCATGGCTATCATGCCGGCCGTTATGAGATCTACACCTCTAAAGAGGTTGGCCAGCTGTTCAATTCCAGTCCGTTGGTAGACAGCACCTCTACCAATGCCGGACACAATAATGATGCATTTAAGGCAGACGGCTACAAGGTATCTGCCGACGCCAAGGTTTATGCCCGTTACGTTGCTTTCCGCTTCTACGGCACGACTTATGGCAACCCCGACAATAATTCATACATTTACGACCGTCTGCGTATGGACGAGATCGGTATTTACGGTACCAAGGTTGCTACCAAGGGCATCACCCCGACCGTTACAACCTCAAACATCCGTGACATTGACACCGAGTATCCCTCCATTGTTCAGAGCGGTACTTATTCCTGGAATGTACCCTACGCTCCGGACGGTAATAAACTGACCGGCTCCGGTGCAATCCCCGGCAAGCTCTATGATAACGGTGTTAAAGATGAGTTCTACGGTGAAACCAGTGCCGCCTGGTTTGCCAAGGGCACCGAGATCATGGTTGACGACGAGTATCATATTGACTTTGTTTACAAAGTAGACAGCTCTATCAATATTGCAAATATCCAGATTGCCGGCAACACCGGTGACGGCTTAAAAACCGGCCGCTATGTGATCTATGCTTCCGATGATCTTAATACTTTGTTTAACGATGAGAACATTGTTGTTGATTATGATAACAGTCTGCTTGTCGGCAAGGAAGATGCTCTGGCTATGGGCAGCTCCACTGCTTATCAGAAGTTTGCCTTTAATAACGGCGATTTGAAAGCCGCTTATATTGCTGTTCGTGTATACGATCCGTGCAGCTACATTGCCAATCGTTCCGGCGCGTATACCTATCCGTCGGCCGAGCGTGCTCAGAACTATTACAGACTCCGCTTGAACGAGCTGAATGTTTACGGCTACACCGAGCCGAGCCTTGTAACCACCAGCGGCAAAAACGGCAAAGAGGCCAACTACATGACCGATGTCGATATTACAAAGAGCCTGATTGCCGACAAGGGTCGTGTATATTCAAGATACATCAATACCGACAAAGGCGTTACCACGCCCACAAGCCTTGGCATCAGCGAACAGACAACTGCTGATTCCGACGGCAACCGCCGCAATGTTCCGCTTACCAGCTCTACCGAAGTAAACGGCAACATCCTGATCGGCAGCGGTGTGCTCAACTTTGCCGAGTTCGACGAGAACGGCAAGGTTACCGGCATCATCAACGACGAAACAAGAGAGTATGCGGAATTTGCTTATGACCTCGGCGGTCTTACCAATGTGGAAAAGGTTGCCTTCTACGGCCATCCGCAGGATTTGTTCACACCTTACAAATACCGCCTGTCCTTTGCGAACAGTGCCGACGAGTTGTTCACCGACAACGCCGTTTATTCTACCGGCGTGCTGACCAACCGCAATAACTACGTAACCGTTACCGCAAACGAAGAGATCAAGGCACGCTATGTTGCCATGCGTATCATCTGCGGTATCACCCCGTCCGCAATCGGCACAAGCTACGGCACCGGCCTTTATTACGCTCGTATGTGCCACTTCGACGTATTCGGTACGCCGGCTGAAACCACCTATAAGGTAACCTTTGCTTCCAAGAACGGTTCCACCGTTTACGGGGAGTTCAACGTGGTTGAGGGCCAGACCCTTACCGCCGAGCAGATCGCTTCTGTTGCTGACCCGGAGCTTTACGGTTACACCTTCAAGGGCTGGGATGGCGACGTCAATGCCGCGATCACTGCAGATACCGTGTTTACGCCGGTGTTTGAAAAGACGACCGACACCTACACCGTAAACTACACCCTGTCGGACGGCACAAACGGTTCCGAAACCCACAACTTTGACGATCGTGTTACTTTGACCGACGCGAATGCAAAGGCATGGTACAACGAAAACAACGCCCTGCTGGCTGTTGGTACCGACGCTGTATTCTATGTATACGGCGACATGACCGTTACTGCCAAGGCTGACGCCGAGGCGCCGACTGCTCCTGTGGTTTCCATTGTGGACACCACCGTGACCGATAAGGCCGCTTCTCACGACTATCACATCTTTGTTCACGCTTATACTATGGATAAAAGGGTTGAAAAGATCGGCGTGGTATTCCTCTCCAAGACGCAGTATCTGAAGCTTGCAAGCGACGATGAATTCACCACTGAAAACCTTGACAGCAAGAATATTAAATACCTTGATGTCAGCGGCGATACCTATGACAACTTCATGGGAACCCTCACCGGTGTTACCACAGGGACACAGGTTACAAGATATGCCAGAGCATATGTTGTCGTTGACGGTGTTACTTACTACAGCAATGTAGTTTCCAATACCTTTAACGCACAATAATTACAAAAGGAGGAATATTCGATGAAAAAGAATTATAGCGCACCGTCGGTCGTGCTGTTTCCGGCACTCACCGAGGGCTACTGTGCTGATCTCCTTTCAAGCCTTGGTGGTTTCATAAACCAGGGAACCGTTGGCGACGACTTCGGTTCGGAGGAATAACTCCGCAGGTGAAAATTGCATTTTAAAAGTGCAATGATCAAACTTAAATGAAGATGCACGGCGGCGAAAAAATTCAATCGTTGCCGTGCATTTTTTGTGGGTTCCTTGTTTTTTAAGCGATGCGCCGCTTTTTGAATGCGGACGGCAGCAAGAAAAACCGCGGGGTTCTGACGGAATAACCGTCAATTCATTAACATATTAATCAATTAATTGCATTGATTATGGCCGCGGCTTGTGGAACCCTACAAAAAGTCGTAAGATACCTTGATTTATGGCAGGAAAACCATTATAATAATATTCGTAAAGACATGGCACGAAAAGGAGAAAAGGCACATGAAAACCTATATTTCACCGAGCCTTGATGTATTTTGCACCCAGGAAGCATACTGTGCAGACGTATTATCTTCGGATAAAAATGTCGCCGGTTTCGGTTCTAACTTTGCAACGATCAACGATCCTTTCGACGATTAAGGCGTGATGGGCATCGAACTTTTTGTGATGCGTTCGGTTTCTCTTAGGCCTTGCGGCATTTTTCTTTACAAGGGAGCTTCTGTTTTGAGGCTTAAAGGGTATTTTTTATAATATTTTGAATCCGGTATTATGAATAAAAGACACGCAGTATTTTTTTACTGCGTGTCTTTTATTTTTGGCTTTCATTTTGCTTCGGCAATGAATTTATGAACCGATTGAAAAGGCGCATTTTCAATGGGTTCAGCAAGCAGAGGCACCTGTTGCGGTAAAGCTTTTCGGATAATTTTGTTGAACGCCACCCGTTTGCTAAAAGAACCGGACACGATAAACCGGCAAGCTTCTTTCGCGCGCCGCGCGGTGTTTCCAAAAAAATGGAAACACCGCAAAGCAGCCGCAACAAAGCGCCGAAAGGCGGTTTGTTGCGGCTGCTTGTCGCCGAAGGCGGCGGCGCGCGAAAGAGGCTTGCCGGTTTATCACGGCCGTTTCTTTCCGGCAGGCGGCGCACAAAAGAAGCTTGCCGGTTTATCGCGGCCGGTTCGACTTCCGATTGCTTAGGCGAACAATAATCATCCGAACCGTTTTTTCGCTGCGGATTTTCCGCATTGCAATGCCCCAATCCTCGTTAATCCGAAAATACATTATTTTTGGCCGGTTCTTAATTTTTATTGTTCGCCTAATGATAGGTGACGGTTTGGAATATTAAAACTCGTAGCTGCCGCTTTGCACTTCGTGACGTTCACCGTTCGGGAGTACCACCACAGCGTCGCAGTTGGCCGGAATAGAAACGAACAGCTTCATGCGACCCTCCGGATCGCGGCGCCAGTTGACCTCAATATTGCCGCGCACGGTTTCCAGTTTGCAGTTGACATAGGTCAGTTCGTCGGGCGCGGTCGGCTGAATCAAAATCTTCTTATAAGCGCCCTCAAGCGTTTCAATACCGGCGAATTTCTTATAGAAATCTGCGCCGATACCGGCAAACATGGAGTGCGAGCAGGTCATCATGCCCTGCAGATTATACCACTGCTCCCATGCGGTGGTGGCGTCGCGACCCACGATCTGCTGACCAAAGCTCGGATAGGTGGTTTGGTTGAGAATTTCATAAACGAGGTTGCAGCCGTCCTGACTTTTGGAAAGCGCGTCAATGAGATATCTTGTGCCGAAAATACCGGTGTCAAGGTGTGCATTATCCTTTTCGCGAATGGATCGGATCAGTGCCGCCAGTACCGCGTCCTTTTCGTCGTCGCCCAGCATCTTGGAGGACAGCGCCAGAATGTTCGGGGTCTGCTTGCCGTCCGAATAAAGCTTTTTCCCGGCGTCAAAGAAGGTTTCGGTCATGTAATCCTTTGCAATGGCCGCAAACTTTTCGTATGTAGGAATATCCTTCTCCATGTGAATGACGGCGGCCAGCTCCTTCATCATCTGCATCTGGAAATACCACATTTCGTAGTTTACTTCCACCACCGAGGAGAAGGAGTCCTCATATTCGTTGGTAGCGCTGGGCGCGGACCAGTCGCCGAAACCTTTTTCAAAATTATTGTATTTATGTACTTCGTAAAATGCCCAGCTCAGTGCGCGCAGATCCTTGTAATAGGTGCTCACTAAGCGCTTGTCGTCGTAGTATTTATACATCAGCCAAGTCAGCATGATGTAGTCGCCGCTCCAGTCGGGACAGCCGCTTTCGTCCACGCCGCGGCTCAGCCATTTTTCAAAGTAATTGTGGATATTGCAGTTGTGCATGGCCATTTCTTCGTAAACCTGCGTGTCCATGGAGCAGGGGGTGCGTTCGTCGCGCACGCCGGTGTCAGTCGGCCAGGTCATGAAGTTGGTCTTTAAAGTGCGGATAAAGTTTTCCTGAATGCGGTTGATCATGCTGTTGCTGCACTCAAAGTGGCTCGCATTGAAAATATCGCTGCCGTAAACCAGCGCCTCGGCCTCCAGCACCTCCGCTTCGCCGATCACGGTGATTTCCACATAGCGGAAGCAGTGGTAGGTAAAGGACGGTGTATAGGTTTCCACGCCGTCGCCCTTTAAAATGTAGCGGTCGGTCGCTTCGGCGTTGCGGTTCGTCCAGGGCTGCAAGGTGCCGTCGGGAAATACGCACTCTGCGTGGTGCATCCGAATTTCCGCGCCGGGGTTCCCCTGAACCTTGATCTTCAGCACGCCCGAGCCGTTGTATTTAAAATCGTAAATGTAGGTGTTTTCGCCAATTTTATTGATGGCCGAAACAGGACGGCTGCCGAGAATGCGAACCGGCTCTGAAAATACCGGCTCTAAGCGCTCGCTGTTTCTGGAACGAACGGCGTTCTGCCAACCGGCGTCGTTAAAGCCGGGGCGGTTCCATCCGGGCAGCTCCTTGCGCGCGTCGTACCATTCGCCGTCGTAAATATGATCCTGAATCACAGGGCTGTAGTTCCATTTCCAGGTTTCGTCCGTCCAGATGTGCTGATAGGAGCCGTCGGTAAAGACAATGCTGAAAAATGCCCAAAGGCGCTTGCCGTCATGGTAGGCGTTCCCCGGACGGAACTGGCGCGAATAACCGTTGCCAAGCTGAACGCCAATGGCATTTATGCCGTTTTTGAGCATGCCGGTGATATCGTAGGCCTGCAAATAAGAAAGGAAGAATTTCGGGCTGGTCTGCGGAGCCAAAACCTCTTTTTCGTCCGGCTTTTTGCCGTTGATGAAAAGTTCGTACCAGCCGCGGGCGCTGATGTAGGCGGTGGCGTAGGCCACTTCGTCGCTCTTTAAGGCGAATTCGCGGCGGAAATAGGGGGAGAATTTATATTCGCGCTCCAAAACATTCGGGCGGATCCAGCCGATATTCGGCGCCTGATAGCCCAAAAGTCCGGTGCGGAAGGTAGTGTTTTGTGTGTAATCCTTGCCACCGACACGCACGGTTACCGTAACAAAATACTGGGTGTCGCGCATGAGCTTTTGACCCTCGTATTCAATGTTGATGGTTTCGTCGCTTTCAATAAAGCCGGAATCCCAAACAGGGGTGGCGATCCATTCGGTCACCGTGATGCGGTAGCCCTCCTGACGGACGTTCTTTTCGTCCGATTCAATGATCCAGGAAAAGCGCGGATTGACGGTGGAAACACCAACCGGATTTTGCGCGTTTTCAACCAAAAGGTTTTTTACTGTAATAGCCATTTAATCACCTACAAATCGTTTATTTCATACTTTTTCTGAGTAACACTCAGGCTTTTTACTTAGGCACTTGCATTTTAACATAACTGCTATGGAATTACAAGGAAAAATCGCAAAAATTTGGGGCTTTATTCATATTTTTTCACCGGTGTTTGAGAATTCATCGTAAAAGCGCAGCAACCGACCGCGAGTAAACCGGAAGCGCCCCTGCGCGCCGCGCGGTGTTTTCCCTTTTTTAGGGAAAACACCGCTGAAAGCCGCCCGAAAAACGCTTTTGGCGTTTTTGGGGCGGCTTTTCGCCGAAGGCGGCGGCGCGCAGGGAGCGCTTGCGGTTTTCTCACGGTCGGTTCGATATCATTTAGCTTTCAGTCTAAGACATTTCTTTAAGGTGGCCTTTTGCGATTTTTAAAAGTGCATCCTCTTGATTGAGCGACGGATCGCTGAGCACTGAATGCAGGAGGATCTTTTGCATTTCGCCGATTTGTGTGCCCAAAAAGCCAAGGCCTTTTAAGCGGTTGCCGTCGATCGCCAACATTTTCACGGTGTAAGGGTCGCCGCGCTTTTGTGCAGCTTTGATCTCCTCTT
>CADAVL010000081.1 GCA_902791335.1 Oscillospiraceae bacterium | reverse complement strand
TTCGGTCAGGAGTTTGCCTCGCGCCACGTCAACACATGGGGTACGGACTCGTCGGACGACATACTGGAAGGTGCCAAGGGTTTCTGCCGTGCCAACCCGTTTGCCGACAGTACCCGGGTGGCCTGCATAGGAGCCTCATACGGCGGTTTCATGACCGAATACCTGCTGACGCGAACCGATTTCTTCCGGACGGCTGTGGCCCATGCCGGCATCAGCGACCTGACGGGCTACTGGGGCGCCGGTAACTGGGGCTATACCTACAACGAGGTGGCTGCTGCGGAGAGTTATCCGTGGAATAACCGTGAACTCTACGTTGACCACAGCCCGCTCTATCATGCCGACAAAATAACGACGCCGCTCCTGCTGGTCCAGGGTTCTGTAGATACGAACGTGCCGGCCAACCAGGCCTGGCAGCTCTATACGGCTTTGAAGATTCTCAACAAGCCGGTGGAATTTGTGCAGGTACAGGGCGAGAACCACGTTATCAGCGATTACAATCGTCAGAAACATTGGCAGAAAACCATCTGCGCCTGGTTCGCCAAATGGCTCAAGGATGAGCCGGCATGGTGGGAGGAACTTTATCGGTAAATTTTACTGCTGTGAAAAAGCACCTCGACGCGGCCGGTATTTCTTACACGGTAAACCCAAAGATCGTGCGCGGACTGGACTATTACACCCGCACGGTGTTTGAATTTGTTTCCGGCTCGATCGGCGCGCAATCCACCGTTTGCGGCGGCGGTCGATACGACGGCCTGGTTTCTCAAATGGGCGGCCCTTATACACCGTCGCTTGGATTTGCTATGGGGATCGAACGACTTTTAATGGTGATGGAAGCCGACGGCGTGGAATTTCCGCAGCCAAAAGCCTGTGATCTTTACATCGCTGCTATGGGCGACAATGCAAAGTACACCTGCACGCGCCTGGCCGACACTTTAAGAGCCGAGGGATTTTCTGTTGAAACCGACATCGTCGGCCGCAGTATGAAAGCACAAATGAAATACGCCAATAAAATCGGCGCGCGTTTCAGCACGGCGATCGGTGATAACGAATTAAACGAAAACAAATGCCGTCTTAAAAACATGGAAACCGGCGAAACCGAGGAACTGAGCCTTTCCGAGGGACTTGTCGCCGCTTTTTACGATAAATTTTTGGACGCCAGCCTTACAGAGCTGACCGATTCCATGGACGAGCTGGACGGCTTTTTGAAGTCTGCCGATACCGATAAGAATTAAATTTTTATAATTTGCAGTGACTGCGTGAAAACGGTATCAATTTTTCTTGTATTCTTTCCTGCGGCTTTTTAAATTTTTAAAGTTTATGCCGCAGATCACGATAAGGAGCAAAATTTATGTTAGACAAAATGGGTGATTTGAGAAGAACGCACTATTGCGGTACTCTCCGTCCGAAGGACGAGGGAAGTGAAGTGGTCGTTTGCGGTTGGGTACAGCGTCAGCGTGACCTTGGACAATTAATCTTCATTGATCTTCGCGACCGCACCGGTATCGTTCAGTTAGCCTTTGACGACCAAAGCGAGAAATCAATTTTTGATAAGGCGTTCGGCGTTCGTTCCGAATATGTGTTAATGGCCAAGGGCGTTGTTCGGCACCGTTCTTCGGAAAACAAGGAGATTCCCACCGGCCTTGTGGAGATTTTTGTTACCGACCTCAGAGTTTTGGGTCAGGCCGAAACACCGCCGTTTGAAATTGTGGACGATTCCAATGTAAAAGAGGATCTTCGCTTAAAATATCGCTTTTTGGATCTGCGCCGTCCGGTGCTTCAGAATAATCTTTTAATGCGCCATAAAATAATGAAGGTTGCGCGGGATTATTATGATGAGCAGGGCTTTGTGGAGATCGAAACACCGATCTTAATTAAATCCACCCCCGAAGGCGCCAGGGATTATTTGGTGCCGTCGAGAATTCACGAGGGGAAATTCTTTGCACTGCCGCAGTCGCCGCAGATGTATAAACAGCTTTTAATGGTTTCTGGTTTTGACCGCTATATGCAGATCGCGCGCTGCTTCCGCGACGAGGATCTGCGCGCAGACCGTCAACCGGAATTTACACAGATCGACCTTGAAATGTCCTTTGTGGAAATGGACGACGTTTTAAAGGTCAACGAGGGATTCATCAAGCGCCTGTTCCACGATGTTTTGAACGTGGAGATCGAAACGCCGCTGCCGAGAATGCGCTATGTTGACGCCATGGAGCAGTACGGTTCCGACAAGCCGGACACCCGTTTCGATATGAAGATCGTTGATGTTTCCGATCTTGTGAAAAACTGCGGATTTTCCGTGTTTTCCTCCGCGGTAGAAAGCGGCGGCACGGTTCGTGCAATCACCGCAAAAGGCGGCGCCGAAAAGCTCAGCCGCAAGGAAATTGACAAGCTCACCGAAATGGTAAAAGGCATCGGCGCAAAAGGCCTTGGTTATGTCCGTTGGGTGGAGGAAGAACCCACCTGTTCGTTTAAAAAGTTTATGACGCCAGAAGAAATGCAGGCGATCTTTGAAAGAACCAACGCCGGTCGCGGTGATGTTGTATTCTTTGTGGCCGACCGCAAAAAGACCGTGCTTTCCGTATTGGGCGCACTGCGTTTGGAGGTTGCCAAAAAGCTTGACATGATCCCCGAGGGCAAGTGGAACTTCCTTTGGATCACTGAATTTCCGTTCTTTGAATACAACGAGGAAACCGGCACCTATGACGCCATGCACCACCCCTTTACGGCACCCATGGACGACTGCATTCAATACCTCGACAGCGACCCCGAAAAGGTTTACGCAAAATGCTACGACTTGGTGCTCAACGGTATTGAGCTTTCCAGCGGTTCTATTAGAATTACCGATCCGCATTTGCAAAATAAAATGTTCCGCGCGCTCGGCATGAGCAACGAAGAAGCCTATGAAAAATTCGGCTTTTTGATGGACGCTTTCAAGTACGGTGCACCACCGCACGGCGGCATGGGCATTGGCCTTGACCGGCTTTGTATGTTAATGCTCGGCGGTGAGTCTTTAAGAGAGGTCATTGCTTTCCCGAAGGTGGCCAATTCCAGTGAGCTGATGAGCGGCGCACCGGCGGAGGTTGACGAGCAGCAGTTAAAGGATCTTTCCATTAAAATTGCACCCAACAACAAAGAATCCGAATAATTTAAAAAGCAGTACCAAAGAAAAAGGCTTTTGGCCTTTCAATAAGGTACTGCTTTTTGCATAATTCTTTGGCGCTTTGTTGCTGCTTGCGAATTATCGGTCGAAAAAACCGCTTTGAAAAGACCTCAAAGCCTTTCAGGGTACCGTTCTTGACAACAACCTACCAAATCGGTATAATATACTTTGTATTCAATCACAAAGAAAACAAAGGGTGCTTTTATATGATAGATCAATTTTCAAGAACCACGCTGATCTATGGCGAAGAAGCCATGGAAAAGCTGCACGCCGCACGCGTTGCGGTGTTTGGTATCGGAGGTGTCGGCGGATTTACCGCAGAGTCGCTTGTCAGAAGCGGCGTGGGCGCGATTGACCTCATTGACGACGACAAGGTCTGCTTAACGAATATCAACCGCCAGATTTTTGCCACAAGAAAAACCGTGGGGCAGTATAAGGTTGACGTTGCCAAAGCGCGCATTTTGGATATTAACCCCGATGTAAAGGTAACGACCTACAAAACCTTTTATTCGGCAGAAACGGCCGACAGCTTTGATTTTTCAAAGTATGATTATATTGTAGATGCGATCGACACCGTTTCGTCGAAGCTTACTTTGGTTGAAAGAGCAGCCGCCGTTCATACGCCGATCATTTCCTCCATGGGTGCCGGCAACAAGGTGAACGCCACCGCTTTTGAGGTGGCCGACATATATAAAACCAAGGTCTGTCCGCTGGCAAAGGTGATGAGAACCGAGCTTAAAAAGCGCGGCATAAAAAAGCTAAAGGTGGTTTATTCAAAAGAATTGCCGATCAAGCCCCGGGATAATGTCGAAAACAGCTGCAAAACCGGCTGCGTCTGTCCGCCGGGGACAAAAAGAAAATGCACCCATCGGCGCGCCGTGCCCGGCAGTACCGCCTTTGTGCCGTCGGTGGTCGGTTTAATTATTGCCGGCGAGATCGTCAAGGACATCACCGGATTTTCCGGCAGGGGAATGGGCGTATAATATCGGTTTTTAGGAGTATAGAATGAGAAGAGAACTGACACCGTGCGAGCTGATTGAGCGAAGCTTGCAAAAGACCTACCGCAAAAGCATTTGGAATCCCTTTATCGCCGCGATCAAGCAATACGGGCTGATCGAGCCGAATGACAGGGTTGCCGTTTGCATTTCCGGCGGCAAAGACTCCATGCTTTTGGCCGTGCTTTTAAAAATGCTGCAGCGTCACAGCGAAATTCCTTTCGAGCTTAGATTTTTGGTGATGGATCCCGGCTATGCACAGAAAAACCGCCAACAGATCGAGGATAACGCGAAGCTTTTGAATATTCCGGTCACAATTTTTGAAACCGATATTTTTGAGATCACCGATAAAGTGACAGAATCCCCTTGTTATTTGTGTGCAAGAATGCGCCGCGGCTATCTTTACAGTAAAGCGAAGGAGCTTGGCTGCAACAAGATCGCGCTTGGGCATCATTTCAGCGACGTGATCGAAACCACGGTAATGGGTATGTTCTACGGCTCACAAATTCAGGCAATGCCGCCGAAATTGCACAGTAAGAATTTTGAGGGTATGGAGCTGATCCGTCCGCTTTACTGCGTGCACGAGGACGCAATCATCGCCTGGAAAAACTATAATCATCTAAACTTTATTCAGTGTGCCTGCCGCGTTACCGAAAAGACTGCCGTAAGCTCGGACGGCGTGGGCGACTCCAAGCGGCAGGAGATAAAGCAACTGATTAAAGAGCTTAAAAAGATCAACCCGAATATTGAAAAAAGCATTTTCAAAAGCATTCACGCCGTTTGTCTTGACACCATGGTCGGTTACAAAACCCACGGCCGTGAATATACCTTTAACGATATTTATAAAACGCGGTAACACAAGATTGCTTTGTTTTACAAAAAAACAAATACATCTATCATAATGAAGACGCCCGGCCGGGCAAAAGTCCAGTTAGGCGTTTTTGTCGTTAGAAAACATTGGCAATTACATTTTCATTTCTGCGTTATAAGAACCGATAGCACTGCTTTCAAAACACGGAAGAAGCAGAAAACAGCACTTTTCTTGCGGCAATGGGGGAGGACCCCGAAAGCGTGCGGCCGGAATTTAGATCTCAGAGTATCAGCGTATTATCAAAAAATGGCATATAACGCCTGCAGCGGTTGCGAGTCCCACGACACGCTCCGCGCGCCTCGGGTTCAAAGGCTGGAATTTAGGTAAAGCAAAAAAGGCACCTCGCAAGGTGTCTTTTTTACTTTGTAACTGCGCGACGAAATCGCACAATTATTCTTTCGGAACTGCAAGCAAACGAAACTTTATGCAATTACAGAGACACGAAACATCTATCGAATATTTTTCTTTTGAACCACGATAGGTAAAATTCCCTCCACAGCGAATGATTTCACAATATGTATATATTTCAGATATTGCACGGGGGCAAAATCCTTGCGGAGTTTCATATTCAAAAGAAAAAACATCGCCTTTTTCGAGGCCGAGTCTGTAATCTTTTACATACCCGTCGATTGCTTCAAGCCGAAAACTCCAATTCTCTTTAATCCACTTATTCATCTATAGCCCTCTCTTTTGCAGTTTTAAGTGAGGAGATCAACATCCTTCTGATTGCACCGCATTGATTTTGCAGCGGTTTATATGTTGATTCCGGAATATAGCCGATTTCAAAAAGAAGTTCAAGCCAATATTCTGTTTCAAAGCATTCCTTTTGAGCTATTTCCAATTTTGAGATAAAGTCTTTTTTGCCTTGAGCATATTGTGCCTCATGAATATTAGCCCCGATGCTCGTACCTGAACGCAGCAGTTGGTTTGTCAGAACCGATTCTTTATATTTTGATTTAACATCACGGCAAAGAAATACAATTTGCTTTGCAAAGTCTTTTGATTTACAACGCAAAATGCTGTCCGGCATTATTATCACCCCAAAGAGTTATATCATAAAACTCTTTACCTGTAAAGAGACAGTGATATGCCTCGCCGCGCTCGGCGTGATATTTTTGCTGACGCAAAAGTGATATTGTGCCTGCGGCACAGTGATATTATATTCGCCGTTTACACTCGCGAAGCGAATATCACTCGGCAGAAAGCCGAATATCACTGCGTAGCAATACCACTCGCCGTAAGGCGAATATAACTGAAAAAAGCACTTGCAATTGCAAGTGCTTTTTTCATGGCAGGGGCCGCAAGGACTTGAAGTTGCTTCGCAACCCCTCTTGCGGTGCCCAAAATTTATTTCGCCTTGGAGCGGCGATAAATTTTGACCGCTGCGCCAACCCACGCTCCCTTTATCCGCCACCGGCGGCGGTCGCGAGCGTTGCCCGACACGCTCCGCGTGCCTCGGGTTCAAAGGCTGGAATTTAGGTAAAGCAAAAAAAGGCACCTCGAAGGGAGAGACTACATAGGGAAGTAGCTTCTCCCTTTGGCTTTGTAATCAGCCGGATTGATTGAAATTGTAGGAAAATCAATTATTTTGGAGGATTACATAATGGAAAACAGAATTTATAATGAGCAGAACGGTTTATGGTATGAAAAGCAGGGGGATTATTATATCCCTTGTCTGACACTTCCCGAAAAAGAGAATCAGTCTATCGGTGTATGGGGACAGCGGCATCTACGATACTTGAAGCAACACCGTAAGGTTTTGTATGTGAACTTGCTTACGAGTGGTAAACTAAATTCACATCTTGCGGAAATCGACAAACAGGCTGAGGATATGTTTTTTCAGCTCGTAAAACAGATGGCAGAGCGTGAGGGTGTTACCGAACAACTTAAGGTGGATAACCAAATGGAGTGGGTTGGTCGGATGAATAATATCCGCAACAGAGCAAAGGAAATCGTAAATACAGAATTGATATTCGCATAATATTAGCGGCGGTAGGGAGAATAAAATCTCTCTATCGCCGCTATTTTAGTCATCATCTTCATCATTAGACCAACCAGAAATAATATGCAGCTCTCCAGAATCCATATCCATTGCCATATTATCGCCCATTCTCATCAACAAATCTCCTTCGGAATCTATTGCCATATTATCAGAGATAGAATGAGCAAAATCGCTATCTTCAAAATCAAAAAAATGCTTACCCATATAGCACCTCACTTAAAATTAGTAATCATATTTATTTATTTCTAAAACTCTGAAAGTTGCGTTTTTGAATTGATTTAATTTTTCCTGTTCTACATATTCAAAGGCTTTCAAATATATCTCTTGACCAGCACCTAATCTATCAGCGTAAATCATATCTGTTTCAATTCTTGCACCGTTTGCATCTACTGCTTCGATTGTTATGTAATAAGTACATTGTTTTTCAGCTTTATTTTTTACTGTAATATCAAGTGATGTCTCGGAGAAGTAGCCATTATTAGTGATTTTGAATTCCCCGAAAGAAACCTCAACATATTTTTCTAAAATTTCATCTGTCGTTTCTTCTCTAAATACATCACCAATTGCAGGGATATTAGATTCAATATCATCTGATATGTTACTAAAAAGCGAAGCGGCAAAAACGACATACAGAATTACAAGAATAATCGACAAAACAATTTTGGTTATAAAGCCAATCAAAGCACCTTTACCCGCCGACTTAGCTCGTTTGGGTTTCTTTCCTTCGTATATAAGAAAGAGGATTAAACCAACAATCGGAACAAAAAATCCCAAGATAGCAAACCCAAAACTTGAACAATCTTCAGAAACATTTGCATTGGGCTTATTATCGATTCGAGCCCCGCAGTTATTACAATATGATGAAGTATCATCTACAATTCTACCACAATTTTTACAATACATCTTAACTATCCTTTCTTACCAATTATTCCTTGAATTATAAACATTATTAATTGCCTCAACGTAACAGATAAAAGATGGATGATTATGGTCGTTTCGAGATAGATACTTGTTTTTTACTCTCAAATAATCCTTCTGTAGCAATCTCCATTTTCCTTTTTGCTTTATAAATTCCGATTTCATTTTAATTTCTTTAGAATTTGGTGCAATATTCCAGTAGTACCTATCTGTGTAAGTGAATCCCGTTTTTTCGTGAATAAGTCTATGATAATTGCCTTTAGTATCTTTTGTTACAATACATACATCAAATGAAAACCTTGTCTTATTTCCCGTTGTAAAGTATATTTGTTTTGATGTTAAAGATGAGGTCGAATCTTCACAAGCATCAAGCCCTTCGTTGTTCAGCGCTTCAGTATATGCTTTTCGTGTACTTTCTTTTAAGTAACGACAATCCTCAAAATCATCACATCGAACAATTTCAAGATTGTAGTCCAAGTCGATAGGTAATTCTTCATTTTGGGTGATAAGTTTACGTCTTCCACTTCCAACAAGATAAAACTTTGCACCGATACCATATTTCATATTAAGAATATGACAGGTGTCTTGCAAAAGGTGTCCACCTAAACATCTCATTTTGGAAATGAATTCCTTATCTTCAAAATAATGAAACATATTTTTCTCCTTCCTTTCCCAAGCCACCCATTTAGAATTCAGAAACTAAATTATATTAGTATACATACATTATATTCTCATGTCAACTATTTTTCAACAATTTTCGAATTAATTTTACAAATTAAGCGATTTTAACATTGACAATAGAACGCTTGTTCTGTATAATGATGATGTGACAGTTTAACCGTCACGGACAACTGAATATTGATGTAAGATTGAGAGATGCGGCAAAAGCCGCCCAATGCCAGCGGTATGCTAAGAGAAAATATCGTCACCGCCACTCTATGCTTTTTGGTACTGTCAGCGAGTGAACGGGTGCAAAACAGTCCCGTCTTTGAATTTCAAAGCCGTTACATAGAACATCATTTTGAAGCGAGAGCAATGCTCCCGCAGATTCTTGATGTCTGTGTAGCGGCTTTTTGTTTTGCCCATTATTGCCTTAGTGGGAAGTTTACAAAAATAATTTTGCCAAACTCCGAAAAAAGTCAGCAATTAAATATAGGAAGAAAAACTTTTGAAGAAATTTTCAAAAAAGGCATATTTTTGCCCTTCCCGCTGGCTACTCATTGGAGGGGTATGAAAAGCCGCTTTACTTAACAACTGAATGACCGTCCGAATGGGATATGATTTTGCGATAACCGTCATAAATGACGAGAGCGAAACAACGCCGCTGAAAAAGCAGGGGCAGGCATACAAAAACGACATTCGGGTAGAACGGCAAAAGCTGAGCCAAATTGACACAAAAGTGATGTCACGAAAGATTATTGAGCCAAAATGACATCGCTTTTACCACCACAAAGGAGAAAGGAAGTGACAGCTTTGAAAGAGATGACAAAGGGTGAACGGCTTGTGGCGGAAATCCTCGGAGAAATGCCGGATAAGAGCAAGCCTATACTGACTGAGAACCACCCTTTT